>JACQYE010000170.1 GCA_016208355.1 Chloroflexota bacterium
CCCGGCCATCTTGAGCCATTAACCGAGACGGCCAATCATTTTAATATCAGGATCTCGTTTCCTTATCTTGATTCAAGAATCGTTTCAGGAATATCGCAAATACCGCTGGATGAAAGAACTGCCAGAGCGCTTAGTAAAATACCATTACGAAATATCGCTCAAGACGACGAGGTTTGTTTCTTTTCGAGGAGTTCGAAGATCACGTCGGTTTGATCTTCTGTGCTTAGGTAGCCCCATTTCACGCCAGGACGATTTCCGCTCTGGATTACTCGGAAGCCCTTCTCCTGCATCTCCTTCAAGAACTTCTCCCGGTTCGCCGAGCGCGCCGTCTTGCCGCTGGAGGTCTTTACCAGCCAGGGCGATTTGACCAAATGCACATATCGTAAAGCGATTGCCGAACCGCGCGTCACCGCGGCGCGGATGCCGTCGGCGATCTTCTGTCGTTCGGCCTGCTCGTCGGCGTCCACTTCGCAAACCATGACCACATCTTCAGTACCGGTCGTTTCATTGTAGACGCCAAAAGCTGAGGCCCGCCCGGCATGGACACCGGGCACTTCGTAGGCCAGCACTTCCAGGTCCTGCGGATAAATGTTCTTGCCGCCGACGATGATCAGGTCTTTCTTGCGCCCGGTGATGTAGAGTTGGCCGTCCACCAGGTAGCCGAAGTCGCCGGACAGGTACCAATCGCCAATAAAAGCCTTCCTGGTGATGTCGGGACGGCGATAGTATTCCGTCAACATGCAATCGCTCTTCAGCGCGACTTCCCCCACCTGCCGGTCGGGCAGGTCGCGGCCCTTTTCATCCACGATGCGGATGTTGGTATTGGGGATCGTTTTGCCTGATCCGACCATACGGATAACCACCTGCCCGGGTTTCGCCAGTTCAGCAATCTTGCGGGTTTGCAGTGATTCACGGTCTATGTCTTCGTAAGGCACCGGTTCGTAAATCCCGCCCTGGACGATGGCAAAGACATTCTCTGCCATCCCGTATAACGTAGCCAGAGACTCAAAACGGAAGCCATACTGCTTGAAACGCTCATAGAAAGCCTGGTGGCTTTCCCAGCGGATCGGTTCGGCCGCGTTGGTGATGGCGCGCCAGGATGACAGGTCCACCCCCTCCAGGTCGCGGTCACGCACCTTCTGGGCGCAAAAATTGTAGGCAAAATTCGGCATCCAGGAAAGCGTCCCTTTGTATTTCGACACCGCCTGGAACAAACGGTAAGGGCCGCGTACCCAGTCGAAGGGGGACATGAGCACCAGGTGGCTGCCCAACAGGATGGGCATCAACCAGCAGGCGATCAGGCCCATATCATGGTAGAGCGGCAGCCAGGAGACGAACACGTCCTCTTTGGTCCAGCGCATGGCCTGCGAGTAATTGGTCAGTTGGTTCAGGATGGCTTGGTGCGAGAGGGCGACTCCCTTCTGCAAACCCGTCGTGCCGGACGAGTGCTGGAGGACGGCGATATCGTCCGCCTTGCGTTTCAGGCCATCGAATGAGGCAAAATCGGGCGGGCATGGACCTTCAGCCTGGTCGCTGACGATCACAGCCTCCACCGAATCTTCACCAGGCTTGAGGGCGGCGCGCACCTCCGACTCGAATTCCGCGTAGGTGACGATGGCGGTCGGCTGGGTGATGGAGACGAGCGAGGCGAGTTCGGCGCGGTATTTTTCCGGGAGCAGTTTCTCGGTCAGGAACGGCATGATGGACGGGATGGCCCCATGCAGGATGGCCCCATAGTAGGCATAGAGGATGTCAACGCCATGTTGAAGAATGATGGTGACCACGTCGCCGGGGAGGATGCCGTTCTGGCGGTAAGTCTTTACATACCCCGCCGCGCCATGGATAAGTTCTCGGTAGGTTACAGGAAGGTCCGGCTGCCCGGATCGAAGGATGGTGAGGCAAACTTTTTCAGGGGTTTGTTCATAATGCGCTTTGAGAAGGTCAGAGAAGGTTGGCATGATCAGACTCTCGTTTGGAAGATTTTTGGAAGAATTTAGAGTGCCCAACAAAACCGCTCTCGCCGCCGTGCCTCTTCGGGGTACTTTCCTCGGCGGCGGGGCCGCCGCCTGGAGCGAGGTTTTGTTAGTGGTTCCAGGTTTATTTACGGGACTGGATGAGGGCCACCAGTTGGGTCAGGTTGTCGAAAGTGCTGGCATTGAGTT
Organism: Chloroflexota bacterium; assembly: GCA_016208355.1. GTDB lineage: Bacteria > Chloroflexota > Anaerolineae > Anaerolineales > Villigracilaceae > UBA877. The sequence goes on from JACQYE010000170.1 coordinate 2,163, forward strand.
CGGAATCATCAATGTGGACCCCAAAATTGTCCTCCACAAAGAGGGCCAGATCCACAAGATGGAAAGAGTCGATCAAGCCGCTGGAGAGCAAGGCTTCGTCCGGGGCAATGCTGCGTCCCGGATCTTTCAGGAATTCGGCGGCGATGTATTTCGCCAGGGTTGAGAGCATTTCTTCGGTCACGGAAGTCTCCTTATTGGGAAGTCAGGGCAGGGGCTATTGTATCAAACTTTTATTGTCCGGGAACAACTCCCCGCCAGATCGTTTCGAGGGTTTGCAGGGCAGTGAGGTTGCGCCACGGCCAGGCAGCCAGCATCCGGTTGGGATCATCGAAATAAGGACCCGCCCAGGTCAGGTGCGCGCCATCCTCCTGAAGGCCGTGCTCAGGCAGCGGCTGGACAACCAGCCAGTAGTTCCAGAGCGGGAGGTCATATTCATAGGCAAGGCGGGCAATCTCCAGGTTGACGGCATGGTCGCCTTCGAGGTTGTCGGCCTTGGTGGCGAGGATGGGGATGACACCGTTCCCGATCAGGAAATCCAAAATCTGGCGCATGTTAGCGTCAAAGGCATCCTGGTGATATATGTCATTACTCCCCAGCATGACCAGCGCATAAGAGGGATGGTGGATGCGCACCTCACAAGCCAGGGGTGTCTCGTTCGACTCGCAGAAACCCCGGTCCGCCCAAAGCGGGGAAAGGACGTTCGCCGTCCCAAAGCCGATCCCGGCTGCCAAACTGGTGCGTCCGTGCGAGCCGTGGAAGTAGTCAATCGTCTC
>JACQYE010000186.1 GCA_016208355.1 Chloroflexota bacterium
TACATTACTAAATCCGATAACATTAAGATTGATAAATCCGATGGCACGCTGATTGGCAGCCTATTCAGCCAGCGAAATACCTTTATCAATTGGACGATGTCTGCGGTAACGATCCGGATGCATTTCCTGCAAGCCGCGGTGATAAGCCTGGGCATCGGCATTCTTTGCCTGCCCTTCCCTTACCTGACACTGGACGCCTCTGTCTTCTGGTGGCTGGTGGGCATTGGGCTGGGACTTGTTATTCTTATTCCACTTTTTTCGCATCTCTTGGAGAAAAAGACCGATGATCCAAACAAGCCGGACGGTCTCCAGAGGCCCGAAGCCATTTGATTCGATCAATAGGGCAGCCAAAGCAGGGGAGATTTTGGACACGGTAGGGGCCGAACCGGGTCTATAAACCACCATGCAGAGGGGTTACAGCGCCTCGGGAGCAGTATATAATCGCCCCCGCTGGAGTGTATCTATGAAAAATATTGCTTTGCGCACCCTTTCCATCATTATTTTTTCCTTCGGAGTCCTGGCAGGCATGGCCTTCTTCGTCGGCGCCACCTGGGCAGATGTGGAATCGGTCTTCTACGGGTTCAACCGCTACGGAAATGAAATGACCTCGTCCATGCGTTGCCCCGTCCTGATTACCCGCACCGAGCCAGGCATCATCACCGCCACTTTCAAGAACACCACCGATCAACTCATCCGCCCAACCGCCCGCTTCCAGGCCAGCAATGTCGGCGCGTTCCGTACCGAGACCTCGCGCATGTCACTGGAACCGGGTCAGGAGCAAACTCTGGAGTGGACCGTCACATCCGATGACATGGTGCTGGATCGCTTTATTTTCGCCAAAATCTTTACCTTTGCTTCCTATCCCATGAAAGATGTGGAGCAGACCTGCGGCATCCTGGTCCTCGACCTGCCCGGTCTCACCGGCGGGCAGATCGCCATCATTGTCATCGCCGTCAGCCTGGCAGGGCTGGTCGGCGGGAGCGCTTTATGGTCAGTGGCTCACAGACCGTTGAAAGACCATTCGATGGAGGCCATGCGCGCCATGCTGACGCTCACCGCCACTGTGGTATTCGGCCTGGTCTCGACCTTGTTTGCCTGGTGGCTGCTGGGAGTCCTTCTCTCGGCGCTTTCCCTTATCCTGGTCGGTGTCATCATCGGGAATTTCGTGTCCACTGCCAAAGCATGAAAAAATAAAAAAACTCTGGCGAGATGGTCTCAATCAGTCCATCGCCAGAGACAAATGTGAGCCCGGCTTTTAACTAATCGCCGGGTTTTCCACAACACTGTAAACGACATCCCCGGATGGATAGAACCGGGGATGTTTCGTTTTCAGAACAAACCACGAATGGTCAACAACAGCCCGAAGATGATGAACGGGATTCCGACGATCGCGCCGACCACGGTCACTGTCAGCACCACGCCGACAATCAGGAATACCAGCCCGAGGATCACTGCCACCAGCCGCCCGGTGGCGGCCAGGATGAGTTCCACCAGACGCCAGATGGCCCAGAACGGCCAGAGGTACCAGGGGACGCGCTTCTTCTCTTTTGTTTCGGTCATTTCTACCTCCAAAGAAGATATACGCTTGTAGCCAGAAATTGTTTTCACATTGTCGGCGTCGGAGTGGACGAAGGAGGCAATACCAGCGTGAACACTGCCCAGCCCATCAGCGCAACGAGAAGGGCCGCAAGCAGCAAGCCTGCCAGGACAATCAACGCCCCTTTCCAAAAACGGCCCGGTTTTTGCTCCGGTACTGCCCCCCACGGGACAAGCATCAACACCACCGTGATATTGTCATTCCCACCGCGTTCACAGGCAAGCGCTACCAGTTTTTGCGCGGCAGGCAGGAGGTCCAGGCCGCGCACAGCAGGCTCGATGTCCTCGTCGGGGACCATGTCGGTCAACCCATCGGTGCAGAGCAGGAGCGCGTCACCCGGCAGGAGGCGCAGTCCCTGGTTGGAGCGCGCCTGGGTATCGGTTTCGTCCTTCGCAAGGCGCAAGCGCACATCAGCCTGGGGCGCTTTCGATGCACCGAGGTAGCGGCGGATGACGTGGGCGTTGGGATGTTTGTGAGCGTCCTCGGGAGAGAGAATCCCCTTTTCAACCGCCTCCTGTACCCAGGTGTGATCCACTGTCAACTGCATCAGGCTGCCGTTGCGCAGGAGGTAGACGCGCGAATCCCCCACGGAGGCGATAAATAACTGGCTTCCCACCACCCAGGCGCAGGCGCAGGTGGTACCCATGCCCAGGCGTTGGGTGTCATCCTTGGCCCGGGCGGCAATCGCCTCGCTGGTCACCTGGATGGCGTGGTCGAGGATGGCCAGCGGGGCGCGCCCGTCGGACTGTGCCACCATATGGCTGATGGTCTCCACGGCCATTTCGGCGGCAATCTCCCCGGCGCGGTGTCCGCCAATGCCATCGGAGACGATGGCAAAGACCGAGGCCGTATCGTCATCCGCGCCCAACTTGTAGGAAGAAACAGCGAAGCGGTCTTCGTTCTGGCGGCCTCCCATGCCAGGGTTTGTAGCCGCCGCGGTGTGCAGGTGGGCATAGGGGACGCGGATCATTTCTTCACGGGTAGGATGCGTGGCGCAGGCGTTTCGGGCGGCCTGCGCAGCATGAAACGGTACGAGATGCGCCCGATGTGCAGCACATCGCCGTGCCGGAGCGGGAGCGGTGCAACCAGCGGCTCGTGGTTTACCCACGTTCCGGAGGCGGATTTTTCATCGGTAAGCACGAATTGCCCGTTCTCTTCCCTCAGCCGGGCGTGCAAGGGCGAGACCGAGGGGTCGTCCAACACGCGCGTGGCCTGGATGGGGTCGGAACCGAAGGTCATTTCGGGCGTTGTGACCGGGATGGGCGTCGCGGTGACAGGCTGTCCGTCTTCCTTCAAGCGCAGCAGGTAGGCGTCGGACTGTTTGATCGCCGCGGCGCGGCCCCAATGTGTGCGGCGGGTGCGCGCCTCCGGAGCGGATTCCACCTCCGCAGTCAGCGGGTCTTTCCTGGACCTCGGGCTGGTTTTCCGTTTCGGGATTCTTTTCGCCCCTTTGCGCCCCACCAGGAGGGTGACTGCCACCGCCGCCCCCGCGACGCCGACCGCTCCCAGCACCACCCACAGACTGTTGCGCGACAGGAATGCAAGCGCCCCGCGTTCCGGCTGGACAACTGTCACCGTGACGGTGAGGCCGAGGCTGGTTTTCTCCAGCCCCAGGTTGTCGGCCGCCTGCACTTGCAGGATGTGGTCGCCGCTCTGGGCATAGCTGCTCAAATCCCAGGTGAAGTGGTCGAAGGGTTCGGATATGTTCTCGTCGGCCAGTATACCGTCTACATACAAAGCAGTGCGGACGAGCGGACGCGGCATTCCATCCGGGAATTCGATAATGGCTTCGATCTCCTGTGTGGAGGGCTGGAAGGCGGCGAAATCGGAGGCGCGCGGGTCCGCTCCCTGGCGGACGATCTGCCCGGGCGGGGCAACCAGGATAGGGTTGGGCAGTTGGACGTTCAACTCGAAGGACAGCGAATTGGAAGTGATCGTCCCGTCATTAATGTTGACCTGGGCGGAAAGCGTGTGTGTACCGGCAGAGCGGATGCTGGAAGGGTACGTCAGGGTGTAAGCATGGCGCAGTGGGGTGAGATACGTCTCAGGGTCGGGCAGGGGTTCTGTCCCGGAGAAGAGAGCGTATGTGCCTCCGGTCAGGATGGACAGGTCTTTAAGTGCAGTCGCGCCGGAAGTGGCGAAGAAGTCGGTGGAGGCCACGATCCAGACGTGGACGCGCACCTCCAGGTCAACGGCGCGCTGAGTCAGGTTTTGCAGGGCCGGGATGGAGTCAGCCTCGGGCGGGGAGGCAATGTAGAGCACGACGCGCTTCATCCCCACCTGGCTTCCTGCCCCGGAGACAGTGTCCAAAGCGCCCGAGAGCGTGTCGAGGCTGGGACGGAGAGTCTGCAGATCGGGCAGGTAGGCAGACAGGGCGTCCGAAAACGCTGCCGCGGAGGTCAGATGCAGGGAGGCCGTCCCCCCGTTCGGGAGCAGGCTTAGTTCATCGCTGAAGGCGTCAGAGTGAGCCGCAGCCCAGTTCCGCAGGACCTCGTTGACCTTGTCGAGGCGGGTAACAGCGTCGGTATCGCGGAAGGCGAAAGCCGGGCCGGAGTCGAGCGCCACGGCGAACTGGACGCCGGGCTGGAGTTCCTGGAGGCTGGCGGGGGTGATGTCCAGGTTGTCTTCGAGCAGGCTGACCTGGCCTGGGGTAAGGCCGGTGACGAAATTTCCAGAGGCGTCGAACACATCCAGCGCGGCGGAGAGGGTTGGGTAGGCGGAAGTGTCGAGGGCGAAAAGCGTGAGGCGCGCCGTCGTCTGGGCGCGGGCGGGGAGACCCTTCGTGATACCGATAAGACACAGTAAAGCCAGAAATGCAGAAAGGAGTTTACGCATTCGATCTTTTAGCCGGAGCAGGCCGAGTAAGGCGGAGATATGTAAGTGTCCAGGCAGCGCGCACATAAGATGAGGACAATGCTGTTAATTATCATGTAGATTGGCAGTATGATGGCAAATACAGTTTTCATAGAAGCAAGCGCGGTTTCTAGTGATTGAATATCCCCATTTACCAAATTGCTCGTCACAGGAAGCCAAGCAAAATAGAGCGGCATGGAGATAACCATAGATATAACATAAGCGCCGCCATTAAGGATGAGAAACATTAAAATGACCTTCCAAAAGTTGTTTTTTAGAACTTCCCACCCACGTTGCAATCCAGCCAGGATACCTAGTTTATCCACAACAATTGCTGCTTGAGATTGCTCCATCAGACATTGAACTATGATCATTGCTGGAAGAAAAGCAAGAACGAAAGGTATGATACACAATAAAGCCAAATCACCCATAAAGATAACCAGGACAAGTAATAATGCAAGAACAGCGATAAAACCTACAGATATGAGCAGATTCGCTCCGAAGATTTTTCCAAAAAACGATAAACCTTTTTTTAGTTGGGAACTGAACGATAACTTCTCTTGACCTTTATCTGCTTGGAATATTCCTTCAATATACGCCGCAGTTCCAAGAAACCATCCTGCAAGATACAAAACCGTAACCAGCATTAAGGCGATTAACAAATACAACGACCTTGCGGCCCCCCCAGTACTAGAAACCGGATTCATGGAAAGAAGAAAATAACCTGAGGAAAACAACGAATAAAAGCAAACAGGAATTATAAAGAAAAGCCATAAAATTTTGAATTGCCAGAAGAATTTCCAAGCACGTTTAAGTACATTCCAGTAGTGCAGTTCCCTTTTTATCTGGCGAGAGGATGCTGCGCCAATTACTTCTGGTCTTTGCTTTTTTGCTTCTCCAACACCTTCCAAGGAAAAATATGTTTTTGCCGCGCCACGAATTCGTCCTTGGCAACTAGGACATGTACCATCCGCTTTCGGGATGACTCTCATCTTGCATTTTGGGCAAACAACGATGTCCATTTTTCCCTTCCCTCTTAGGTAATCTATTCTTCGGTATCCTTGCTCTCCGCTTCCACGATCTCTCCCGGCGGCAACTTCTGCTCCGCCTGGCGTGAGGGCAGCTTGATCCACTTGTTGGCCCCGGCCCAGCCGAGCAGCACCGCGCCGACCGCCGTCCCGGTCACCTGGAACGGGACGCCGGCCAGCACGCCCATTACCAGTCCCTTGGCTACCGACTCGCCCCACTCGTCCTTCGCCAGATAGCGCTGGACGAATAGCGTTGTGACGAAACCGATCCCGCCAACCGTGAAACTGGTCAGCAGGAGGGCAAAGGGGTCCACGATCTCGATCCAGCCGAAGATGTTGTCGAGCACGATGGTCGTCAGCGCAGCCAGCGGATGAATCGGCGCGGGCGGCACCGGATGGCGGGGTTCGATCGGTATCGGTTTAATCGGCTCGATCTGGTTTGCCATGCAGCACTCTCCTCTTCGTCAATCACCAATCCTCAATCAACAATCTACAATTCCATCATTCCCATTCGATCGTGGCGGGCGGCTTGCTGGTAATATCATACACCACTCTGTTGATTCCGTGCACCTCGTTGACGATGCGGTTCGCCACCTTCGCCAGCACCTCGTACGGGATGCGCGCCCAGTCGGCGGTCATGAAGTCGTCGGTGACTACCGCCCGGATGGCGCAGGCTTCCTGGTAGGTGCGCTCGTCGCCCATCACGCCCACCGAACGCACCGGCAGCAGCGCGGCGAACGCCTGGCTGGTCCCGGCTCCTTTTCCCAGCAAACCGGCGCGGGACAACTCCTCGGTGAAGATGGCGTCCGCAGCCCGCAGGCGGGACACGCGCTCCGGCGTCACCTCGCCCAGGCAGCGCACGGTCAGGCCCGGACCCGGGAACGGCTGCCTGATGCGACTTGATCCTGGCGGCTTTGTTCCGGTCCGGCGCGGCCGACTCGACCACGTCCGGGTAGATCGTGCCCTGCACAAGAAATTTCGGTGCGCCGAGTTTCTTCGCTTCGCGTTCAAAAATACGAATGAACTTCTCGCCGACGATCTTGCGCTTCTGCTCCGGGTCGGTGACGCCTTTCAGCGCGGCGAAGAACTCTTCGGCAGCGTCCACAGCCACCAGTTCGGCGCCCATCTGCTCGCGGAAAGTTTTCACCACCTGCTCCGGTTCGTCTTTCCGCAGCAGCCCGGTATCCACGAAGACGGCCACCAGCTGGTCGCCGATGGCCTTGTGGACAAGCGCCGCGGCGACCGACGAGTCCACGCCGCCCGACACCGCCGCCAGGACGCGACCTTCGCCCACTTGCTGGCGGATGCGGGCAATGCTCTCCTCGATAATGGACGCAGGCGTCCAGTCCGGGGCGCAGCCGCAGATGTCGAGCGCAAAATGCCTGAGAATTTCCGCGCCGTTCGGCGTGTGATGGACTTCGGGATGGAATTGCACCGCGAAATATTTGCGGGCGAAATCGCCCATCGCGGCGATGGGGCTGTTGCCCGATTTTGCCAGCGCAATGAATCCCTCCGGCATTTTCGTGATCCGGTCGCCGTGCGACATCCACACTTTGGATATTGCGTCCAGCATCGTGCCGGGGATCAGCGGCTGGATTTCCGCCGGGCCGTACTCGCGCTCGCTGGAGGGATTGACCTTGCCGCCCAGCGTATGGACCAGTAACTGCATCCCGTAGCAGATGCCGAGGATGGGCAGGCCGGTCTCGAGGAGGTAAGGGAGCAGGGTTGGCGCGCCTTCCGCGTAGACCGACGCTGGTCCGCCGGAGAGGATGAAGCCGCGCGGTTGGATGGCAAGCACCTTTTCAGCGGGTGTGTCCCACGCGAAGAGTTCGCAATAGACGTGCGCCTCGCGCACCCGGCGGGCGATGAGCTGGGCGTACTGGGAACCAAAATCGAGGATGGCGAGGGAGGTATGGGTCATGGGTTAATCTCAAATGTCAAAGGTCAAACGTCGAACGTCAATGATTGGACATTGGACGTTCAACGTTCGACGCATCGGAAACCAGATGAAAATGCAAATGAGGGAAATCCTGGTACTCCCCACCATTGACGATGAGCCGGTAGGCGGGCAGGTGGTACTCAGCCACGAGGGATTGCACGGCAGACACAAGATCCGCCAGGAAGGGGCTGGCAGCATCAAGGTTCGAAAATGTGCGAACGGCCTTCTTCGGCAGGATAATTACGTGGAACGGATAGTCCGGTTTCGGATGGAAAAACGCCAGCAGGTTGTCCGTCTCGCGCAGGCGTTTGACCGGAAGGGCAAAAGGGAGGGTGTTCAGCATCCAGAGAAAGGTCCGGTAGAAGAAGGGCTGGCGTAAGAAACTGTAGAGGCGAAGCATGCTTCGCCCTTACTCATCAAAAATGATTTGACCATCATCCATTGATTTGATGACCGCCAGCGCCTCAATGGGCACACCCAGCGAGGCGAGCAGCTCGCGCCCGCCCTCGAATGATTTCTCGATCAGCGTCCCGATGCCGACAATCTGCGACCCGGCGGTCTGCGCCAGGCGGACGAGGCCCATGATGGTCGCGCCGGAGGCCAGGAAATCGTCTATGATGAGCACGCGTTCGCCGTCCGCCAGGTATTCGGGCGAGACGATGAGTTCGGTCATCACGACCTTGGTGTGCGAGGGCGCCAGGGTGAGCAGGACGGCGTCGGGCATGGTGACCGGCTTGGTCTTGCGGGCGTAGACGACCGGGATGCCCAGGTGCAGGGCGGTGGTGACCGCCGGGGCGATGCCGGAAATCTCGGCGGTCAGCACTTTGGTGGCTTTCACATCCGCAAAGCGGCGGGCGAACTCGCGCCCGCAGGCGTCCATCAGCACCGGGTCCACCTGGTGGTTGATGAAACTGTCCACCTTGAGGATGCCATTGCGCAGGATTTTACCGTGCTTTTGAATCCGTTCGATCAATTCCTTCACACCGACCTCCGAAAAAGAGTTCTAGTACCCGGACTAACGAAAGATAAAGGGTAAAACTGCCCTACAGTAGATGATTTTCCCTACAATTTTATACAGTCCGGGCACTAGACATTTTACTTTGCCCCGAAAGAACGCGCCAGAGGAATATGTTAGAATACCCTCCGTGACCAAGAGCCCCGTCCTGGTGCTGGCTTCCAACTCGCCCCGTCGCCGCGAATTGCTGGCGCTGGGCGGCTGGGACTTTCACGTCCGCCCGGCAGATGTGGACGAAAGCCTGCGCCCCGGCGAAGCGCCCCGGACCTACGTCCTGCGCCTAGCCGAGGAGAAGGCCAAAGCCTGCGCTGAGCAGGGTCGAAGCGCCTGCGCCGAGTCCGCCCGCCCCGGCGAGACCATCGTCGCCGCCGACACCGCCGTCACGCTGGACGGGGACATCCTCGGCAAACCGGGCAGCATGGCCGAGGCGGTGGAGATGTTGCGCCGCCTGCGAGGACGCCGGCACCAGGTCTGCACCGGGATCGCCGTGCTGGACATGGACACGGAAAAATTCGTCACCGGCCTGTGCGTCACCGAAGTACCCATGCGCTCCTACACGGACGAGGAGATCCAGGCCTATGCCCTCAGCGGCGACCCGCTCGACAAGGCCGGGGCATACGCCATCCAGCACGCCGGTTTCCATCCGGTGGAATCCCTTTCAGGCTGTTACGCCAGCGTCATGGGACTCCCGCTCTGCCACCTGACGCGTGCCCTGCACACGGTAGACATCTCCCCGAAGACCGACATCGCTGCCGAATGCCAGTCGGCCCTGCAATACGAATGTCCGATCTTTTCCCGCATCCTGGCCGGGGAAGAACTCGGTTGATGAAAGGAACAAGCATGAAACTCGCTCGTTTGACCAACCTGCTTGCCGCAGCTGTTTTCCTCCTGGCTGCCTGCGGCCGCGCCACTTTAACCCCCGAACTGCCCACCCCACCGACTTACACCACCCCGGCTCCCAGCGTGGAGAGCGCCATCAGCGCCTACCTGGATGCCTTTGCGCTCGAAGACTTTACCGGCATGTATAACCTGCTTTCCCAGGAAAGCCGCGCCTCTGTGACGGAAGAAGATTTCGCAAAGAAACACAACGACGCATTGAATGCCATGAGCGCCGGTACGGTGGAGTATGCCATCCACTCCACCCTGACGAACCCGGATAACGCACAGGTATCCTATGCCGTAACTTATAAGACGGTCCTGTTTGGAGACATCACCCGCGAATTTGTCGTCGCCATGCTGCTGGAGGATGGGGGCTGGCGCATCCAGTGGAACGATGGCCTCATCCTGCCCGAACTGGCAGGAGGAAAAATGCTTGTCACCTATTATGATCCGCCGGCGCGCGGCGACATCTATGACCGCAACGGGGTGGCCATTGCCACCGAGGCCGACGCCTATGCGCTCGGCTTGGTGGCCGGCGCCGCTTCGGTGGATTTTGAAGACGCCCTCTTCCGTAAAATTTCCCAGTTGACCGGCGCCCCCAGGAGTAGTTTCGTGGATGCCTACTACGGGTACAATGCTGGCGACTACGTCCCGGTCGGCGAAGCGCTGGCCGAGGATGTGGAGAATTCCGGCATCCTGGAGTTCAGCGGCGTATTTGCAGTGCCTTATACCTCCCGTTATTACACCCCAGGCGTCGCCCCGCAGGCAGTGGGGCATATGCTCTACATCACTCAGGAGCAGGTGGATGCCTATAGGCAGTTGGGATACAGCGGCGCAGAACGCGTCGGCGTGCAGGGCATCGAATTATGGGCCGAGGATATCCTGCGCGGCCGCAGCGGGGCCACCCTCTACGTTGCCAATGCAGACAAGGCCCCCGAAACCGTGCTGGCCCAGGCCGAATCGCAGCCCGCCTCATCCCTGACCCTGACCCTGGACGCCGACCTGCAGGCCCAGGCCCAGGCCGCCATGGACGGCCTGCCCGGGGCCATCGTCGTCATGGAAGTGGATACCGGCCGCATCCTGGCCATGGTCTCCTCGCCCGCGCTGGATACCAACTGGTACGACCCGGCCAACTATAACTTCTCAGCGCTGGGAAATATGTTGAGCACGCCCAACATCGCAAACAACCTCGCTTCGCAGGGACAGTACCCGCTTGGCTCGGTCTTCAAGATCGTCACCATGGCCGCGGCGCTTGAAAGCGGCGTATTCACAGCGGAAGACATCTACGATTGCCAGTACGATTTCACTGAACTGGTGCCTCACGGCGGACCGATCCTGCACGACTGGACCTGGCAATACTGCGAAGA
>JACQYE010000182.1 GCA_016208355.1 Chloroflexota bacterium
TACGACCTCGACACCGGGGGCATTGACAACCCGCGCCCGGTCGTCCGTGTCCCGCCGGAAATGGGCTGGCCGGACGGGATGACCTCGGACGCCGAAGGGCTGCTGTGGATCGCGCTGTGGGGCGGGGCAAAGGTCACACGCTGGGACCCGGCTACAGGTCAGATGGCCGCCGTGTACCCGATCCCGGCGCTGAACGTCACCTCCTGCATCTTCGGCGGGCCGCACCTGGGCGACCTCTACATCACCTCCGCCCGCAAAGGGATGACTGCCGGTCAGTTGGCCGACTATCCGCTTACCGGCGGGCTGTTCCGCATCAAGACAGGAACGCGCGGCCTACCGACCTTTGAATTTGGGGGCGGGATGGAGTAAAATCCCCGGTGAGGTGTTTCCATGCCCATTTACGAGTATGTTTGCCTGAACTGCAAGCACCAATTCGAAGCCATCCGCCCCATGTCGCAGGCGGACGCCCCGCTGGCCTGCCAGAAATGCGGCGCGGAGGAGATCAAGCGCAAGATATCGCTCTTCTTCGCCGAAAGCGGCGGGAAGGCTGTGGCGGGCATGGCCGAGCCGTCGTGCGGCTCCTGCTCCAGCGGCGACTGCGGGAACTGCGGGCATTGATTTTGCAACCGAGCATATTGGTCCAGTAGAAGGAGACGAGTAATCCTAAAGCCAAAACGGGAAAATCGAGGAGTGGAATGTAATGGCAATATTGCATTAGGTATTTGTTTATATGATTTTTCAACCCTAAAAGTGCTTGGGATGGAGTAGAATTTACATAAGAAAGCAATATGGTCAAATATATTTATTTTCGTGCGGGTGATGAAATATTTCGAAAGTTTAATAATTACGAAATTTGGCCGTGCGTTCTTCTCGGTCAAAGTGAGGCGGGAGATTTAATCTACGAAACAACGGATGTAAACGACCCTGATATAGCTATTTGGTGTGTATATGGTCACTTCCAAAAAGGCGGCCTTGAATGTATAAGCGATCATGATACATTTGTTGATGCCGAATTGTTCATGAAAACCTTACCAATTCTACCCTTTAGGATTTCCCATGAATGTGAGCTTTAAGGCAATAGAATTCGGTCAAAGTTACGAGCGGCCATTCTTGGCAAAACTTTGGGGATATCAAAATTACCATGCTATATCCAAAGGCGTCGTAACTCCAATTAAATCAAAGTACATTATTCTCTTCGTGACTAAAGATAAACAAGACGCTTTGCCCCAATACAATGATTACATTGATGGTAATTTACTTTTCTGGGAAGGCGAAGAGCAACATAGCTCAGACAACAGAATTATTGAGGCTAAGAATAACCGCGATGAAGTTCATCTTTTCTATAGAGATACCCACCATTCGCCGTTCGTCTATTTTGGGATAATAACGTTACTGGATTATCAATTAAGGGATATTTCGCCTAGCGAATTTATATTTCAGGTAGAAGCTCTTTCGTCCACAATTGATGCATTTAGTGAAGTGCGTGAACACGCTAGTGAATATAAGACTCTTGCGAAAACTGAACAAGACGCCATTGTAAAAAGTCGTCTTGGGCAAGGGGCATTTCGGTATAATCTTATTCGCTTATGGGGGAGCTGTTCTATTACAGGTCTGCACAATATAACCTTGCTCAGAGCATCGCATATAAAGCCTTGGAAGGCCAGTACAAATCCGGAGCGATTAGATAAATACAATGGATTGTTGTTGATTCCAAATTACGATCTGCTATTTGATAAAGGGTTGATTACTTTCAATACTAGTGGTCATGTGATAATTTCTGAAAGATTAGATTTATTTGGGAGAAGAGTATTTCATATTGATGAAAGCCTAAAACTTAGGCGTGTTTTTAACGAAAACAAAAGATTTCTAGACTACCATCGCTCCGAAGTATTTAGATAAAAGATTGATTTCTGCCCCATTCCTGTAGCGATGGCGAACTATCTGTAACAAAAAACGGGAGGCTCGAACGAGCATCCCGTTTGCAGTCTTTTCGTACTGGCGGTGGAGCAGAGGCATCTAGCCTGCCGGGATGGCGGCGGGGAAAGAGGCCAGCGCTGCGGTGGTGTCGGTATAAATATCGAAGAGGTCGGTAAAACCCACCAGTTCGAGCACCCGGCGTACGCTTTCGGAGGGACTGTACAATTTGACGCGTTCCTGGCTCCCATTGTTACGGTCGCGGTCAATGGCGCGATAGGCATCCCAGCCCTCGTCGTCTTCATCCACAGGTTTCCCGCGGAACAGCAGCGCCACCCGGTGCAGGCTGGCAATCCCGGCGCTGCTCAGGAAGGTCAGTTCCCTCAGGTCGAGCAGCAGGTTGCGCGCCCCGGAGGCATAGAGTTCTTTGGCTTTGGCGATAAACTTTTCATACGTGGAACCATCCAGCGAGCCTTGCAATTGCAGGACGGCAACCGGGGCGGGTCCTTGATTGTGGGTAACTGTAATTTCCAACATGTTTACCTCCTTGCTGAATACGAGACCCGATAATCAGATAATTATACTCCGATTTAGGTCAATCACAGCCCGGACATTGGGCTGGGATGGCGCGCCTGCATGGAAAGTCGTCGGGCAGGCGCCGGTCGCGGCGGCAAACGAGCCGGACAGGTTGTACCCGTGCTGTTCCCGGGTTGAGGATAACTGTCCCTACTTAATCAGGTTGCCATGTACCTGACTGAAAACAGTTCCATGTTGGATAATCCACTCGAAGGGTATTCGCCCTATCCCTGTCCGATCAAGGAGAAGAACATGGAAATTACATTTCGTGAGTGGTTCGGAACCATCCATGGCTTTGTTTTCGGCGGCGCGTTCCTGCTGGCATTCTCCGGCGGTTTGTTCGCCCTCTACAGCCTGCAGCCCGCCTGGTTGACAGCCGATGGTCTCAAGACACGCATCGCCCAACTCAAGGTCTGGGTCTGGGGCATGGCGGCCATCGCCTGGGGAGCCGTCCTGACCGGTACCTACATCGTGTATCCCTGGTACCGCGCCAAGCCGCCGGAAGGCGCCACCGATCTGTCTGGCTTTGCCCGCTCCCTGCTGCTGGCCAGCGAGAGCACAGCCAAATGGCATGAGCTTGGCATGGAATGGAAAGAACACGTCGGCTGGCTGGCCCCCATCGCCGCAACCGTGGTGGCCTACGTCATTTCCGTCTATGGCGCGAAACTGGCCAATGAGCCAAAAATCCGCAAGGCCCTGACCTGGTTCTTCCTGGCGGCCTTCAGCGCCGCAACGATTGCCGGTGGATTCGGCGCCTTCATCACCAAAGCCGCGCCGGTCCGCTAACAGGAGATATACAATGACTGCTAAAACTAATGAAACGATGAAAAACGGCCTGGCTGCGGCCGCTCTGTTGGCCGGTGGGATTGGCGCTTTCGGCGTCGGGTTGATGACCGTCCTTTCCGAGGCCTCCGCCGCCATCAAGACTGCCATCACTTTCTACGCTCCTGCAGGTCCCCTTTCGGGCAAGACCACCATTGGCGTGCTCATCTGGCTGGTCACCTGGGCCGTCCTGGGCTACCTGTGGAAAGACAAGGATGTCTCGTTCGGGAAAGTTGTCGTCGCCGCCTTCGTCTTCCTGGCGCTCGGTTTTCTTTTCACCTTCCCGCCCTTCTTCCTGTTGTTCGAGGCGTAAGCACACGGGTGATTGATAGCGGCGGAGGCCATGGCCTCCGCCGCTTTTTTATTCCGGTTTCTCCAGGTGTTCTTCGATGCGGTGCTGGACGGCATAGGTCGCCAGTTCGATGCGGTTGCGCAGGTGCAATTTTTCCAGGATATTGCTGACGTAATTCCGCACCGTGATCTCGCTCAGGTTAATCGCCTGTCCGATCTCCCGGTTGCTCTCCCCTCTTGCGACCAGCGCCAGCACATCCAGTTCACGCTGGGACAAGTCCCGGAAGGCGTTCGTCTCTGCCTGAACCTGCAAATCTTTCAGTCGGGCAACCACCTTCGCCGCAGTCCTGGGATCAAGGGCAATTTCTCCGCGCCGGGCTGCACGCACCGCCCGTACCAATTCCTCGTTACCGACCTGTTTGAGCACATACCCGGCTGCCCCGGCGCGCAGGGCTTGCTCGGCAAAACTGTCCCCGCCGTGAGAGGTCAGGATGACAACTTGCGTCTCAGGGAACTGCCTGCGGATGTCGTGGCAGGCTTCCAGCCCGCTGCGCCCGGGCAGTTGGATATCCAGCACAACCACGTCCGGGTGGTGGTTGGCAACCTGCACCAGGGCCTCTTCCGCTGTCCCGGCCTCGGCGACCACCTCCAGGTCCGGTTCGTCGGCGAGCAGGGTGCGCAGGCCCAGGCGGACCACCTCGTGGTCATCCACGATCAACAGGCGGATGCGATTCGCCATGTTCCTCCACCGGCAGGTCAAGGGTCACAAGCGTACCTTTGCCGGGCGTTGAATCAATTCCCAATTCCGCGCCCAACAACCGGGCGCGGTCGCGCATATTCCGCAGGCCGTAGCCGGGATCCGCAGATGATGAAAAGCCACTCCCAAAATCGCGCACTGTCAGACGCAGGTGCCCGTTTACACACGCCAGACGAATCTCGATGTGTGACGTCTGGGCGTGACGGATCGCATTCGAAAGTGTTTCGCGGGTGAATGCAACCAGGTGGCTGATCTGCTCCGGCAGTAGCAAGGGGAGCGATGGCGTTTCCCAGAAGGTTTCGATGGGGGTAGTGCGGCGGGCTTCTTCGATGATCGGCGTCAATGCTGAGACCAATTCGACGGATTGGGGATCGGGCTGTAAATGCGGCAGGAAAGCACGCAACTGGTCAATCGCCTGGTTGATCGTCAACAACAGGCGGTCCAACCCTTCCC
The DNA here is from genome assembly GCA_016208355.1 of Chloroflexota bacterium. Lineage (GTDB taxonomy): Bacteria > Chloroflexota > Anaerolineae > Anaerolineales > Villigracilaceae > UBA877. The sequence continues at coordinate 4,814 of JACQYE010000182.1, forward strand.
TCAGCGGACCTTTGGCCTGACGCCCCAGGGACTGGGCGAGCAGCCCGGCCGCATAAACCTGCTGGAGAGCGCCGTCATGCAGGTCACGGGCAATATGTTCGCGTTCGATGGCAATCACCTGGCTCTCCTCCATCTGCCGGATCATGCGGTCCGTTTCCACATCGAAGACTTCCAAAGCCCGGATCATGGCAACCGTCAGTACCAGCCCGGCAATTGACCGGAACACCGGGTGCGGCGCAACGAAAAACGCCGTAAAGGTATTCTCGTTGATGATATTGGCAGGAAAGAATGGCAATTCCGGGACGAGCAAGCCTCCCAGAACACCATAGGCCGCCAAAGCCCCCGCGGCTACGTTGAGGTTGCGGCCGATTTGCGGCAGTCCGAGAGGTTTAATCTGGATTTTCACCTGCCGCCATAACCCGAAAGCAGAGAGCCACCCCCCTGGAATACAGAGGAAGTAACGCGCCAGGCCGTTGACCCAGTCATGCCATGCGCCAACGTCTGAGGTGATCGCCAGGCCAATCCAGAACGGGCCCAACAGCCACGCAAGAAAAGACATTGCAGGCAGAAGCCGCAACCAGCGCCAGCGCGCCGGGAAAGGCCGCAGGAGTTCGATACCAAACTGGAACAGGCAGGCAAAGGAGGCCGCCAGTAAAATGTGCTGGAAGGAGTGCAGCATTTCTATGATCGGCTCAGACATGGTCTGGGTCTGGATTGGAATAAACAAATCCCCCCATTCATTCAGACCATGCAAAAAGCCAAACCCGGCCAGCCAGGTGAGACTGCGCGCCAGGTTCAGGCGGGAGTAGCGCCGGGACTGCAGGGCAATCGCCAGCCCCAGGATGAAGAAAACCTGTCCATAGACGAAATAGACAAGCGGACGATTGACACTAAACCATTCACGCAAAATTGAGATCATCTCAGCAATTGATGCACGCAGGTCAGGGAAACAGGCTTGCTACCAGGCCATTCTACCACTGCCCGAACGCCGACTGGATGTTTGATTCGCCCCAGGAACAGAATAGGCGCCTGGCGTGTCGGGGAAGTACAACAACTCCGCGTAAAAACCGCCCTGGCATGGGCGGCTTCGTCTAAAAACCTTGATAATGGCTGCATTACCAGCATCAATTATTGCTCAAGATAAACCGAGTCCACAATCCCCACGATGACCGAAATGACGCAGGCATCCGGGTTTTTGAGCGCCTGACGCGCCCCGTTCCCCTCCCGGTTGACGAGGACAGTGTCGCCGATGCCGGCCTGGGTATTATCGAGGGCGATGAAATCCTCGTCGGGCTTTTCCCCCTCCAGACCCAGCGGCTGGACAACCAGAAGCCTCCGGTTCTTGTAATCCCGGTGGCTGATGGTCGTCACAACAGTGCCAACAACTTTTCCCAGTATCATGAAGATCTCTCAGGTGAACTGATTCCAGCCGCGCTTCAGGGTGAAATCGAATTCCCCGTCCGGGCGGACCTCCAACTCGTCCACGATGCCGACCAACGCCAGGTCCACGGGCACGAACTTGACCTCCGGCATGGCCAGGGCTGCCTCGCGCGACCGCACCATCACGCACAGGTCCCCCGGCCCGGCATCCACCACGTCCGCGGCGACCTGCAGCCCGCCGACCGGTTCGAGGCGTTTGTTCAACGGCTGGACGACCAGCAGTTTCAACCCCTCGGTGCCCGGGTATTTGAGCGTACAGACCGCGCTGCCCCTGACCCTCCCGAACAGCATGGGTTATTTGACTCCCGTGCTCTTCAGCACGCGTGCGATGATGACATCCAGCAGGGACGGGTCAACCTGGCTCCCCATGCGGGCCACGACAGCCTCCCGGATGCGGGCATGCAGGTCTTTCTCCGTCTGCCCGGCGGGGCTACCCGCCGCGGGACCCGCGGCCGGTGTGGCCGTCTTTTGTGCGATATAAGGCCGCACGGGCGCGCAGGGCGCTGAGCCGCAGGCACACGTGTGGTGAATCTATGAACCCTCACGGCCTTCCAGGTTTTCCAACGCCTGGATGGCGGCGTTCTTCGCCGTCAGGATTTCCGCTTCCGAACCCGACAACCACATGCGGCCAAACCGCCCGACCGAAGAGACGTGCACAATTTTGATGCTGGCGGTCTTCTCGGCTTCGTTGCAGGCATAATTGATGTAAGCCGCGGGAGCGCATTCCAGCACCAGCATGGTCTCGCCCGCCACGAGCATGTTCCCGCGCCGGAAGCGGTTGATCAACTGCGCCTGGTACGGGTCGACGCGCGTAATCACCTGCTCCGAAACCACTTGCGGTTTGATGCGGTCTGCCGCGCGCAAGCCCAGCCTGGCAAGGACCACGTTCCCGGCTTCGATGACCGCCGCCTGATTGGGGGAGTGCACCTCGAACATGCCAAACTCGCGCTCGACGATCTGCGCTCCCGGTCGGGCTTCGGTGGCTTTGACGGCGATGTCCACCACCCGGAAGACCTCGTTGCCGGGAGCCATCTCTACATACAATGCCGCCATACCCTCAGTCGGCAGGTCACCCTGGGTGATCGTCCCGACGAAGGAGGCGTACTGGGGCTGCATCCGGTCCAGGTAGCAGTAGCAGCGCAATGAAAATGTTTCAGCCATAATGATTCTCCTTGTTTCCGGCATCAATGGACCGGATCGTGCAACGCGATCCCCAGCGGGGTGACCAGCAGCGGGTCGGGCGGGACCTGCGTCCTGATCCCGGTATACTCCTGGATGACTTCCGCCATCCCGGCAAAGGCCGAACTCCCGCCGACCAGCGTGATCGAATCCACTTTTTTACCGCGAACATGCCGCTGGATGATGTTGCCAACTTTCTCCATCACCGGGCGGACGACGGGGAAGAGTCTGGATTGTTCCTCCGGCCGGATCTTCAGCGCCTCGGCTTCCTCGAAACTCATGCCGAGCGCCCCGGCCAGCACCAGCGAGAAGTGCGTGCCGCCGGTGGCTTCGTCCGCCGAATAGACCACCTGCCCATCACGAATGATGGCGATGCCGGTCGTCCCGCCGCCAACATCCACGATGGCGCCCTGGCGGAGTTGCAGGACATTGTTGGCCGCGCTGGGCTCGTCCACCAGGCCGGAGCACTCCAGCCCGGCGGCTTCCACCACATTGGCCGTGGCGCGCACTTCCGCCTGCGGCACGCCAGGCGGGAAGCCGCTGGCGGCCCGGGTCAACTCGCGGCCGATGCGCCGTTCCACTCGGGCTTTCATGCCTCGCAAAAGGTCGGTCGCGCCGACGAAGTCAACCACCAGACCGTCGCGCGCTACCTGGGCGAACTGCCATTCCCCGGCGATGGGATTCCCCGCCTCGTCCACAACAACCAGCACCAGGTACGCCGTCCCCAGGTCCACGCCGACGCGCAGGCGCGCCTCGGGGGGGAGGGGAACAGGCGCGGCGTCCTCCGATTGGGCGCGCGGCAGGATGACGGTCCGCGCCCGGGCGAGGAGTTCAGCGAGGCTCCCATCGTCCGGTGATCGTATGGCTGCCATCACCAGACTTTATCCAAAACTATTTGGCCTTCGGTTCGGCCGCGCGGCCGCCGATGCTGCCCTTGCTGGCCTTCGGCAGGATCATCTCCACATCCGAGTGCGGGCGAGGAATGACGTGGACCGAGACCAGTTCGCCGACGCGCTTGGCCGCCGCGGCGCCGGCATCGGTGGCCGCCTTGACAGCGCCCACGTCGCCGCGCACCATGACGGTCACGAAGCCGCCGCCGACGTACTCGGAGCCGATCAGCACCACGTTGGCCGCCTTGACCATCGCATCGGCGGCTTCAATCGCGCCGACCAGGCCTTTTGTCTCGACCATGCCGAGAGCAATCAAAGAGGGATCTAAAGCCATTTTGTTCCTTCCTTTCTATGTTTGACATTGTCATTGCGAGCCCCGCTGGTCGAGTAGCCCTGAGTGTTCTTTGCGAAGGGCTGATCGAGACCGAGGGGCGAAGCAATCTCAGGTTTTTGCGAGGATGCTGCTTGGTTGCGAAGACCGTCTCCTCACAACGACACGATATTACTTTCTACCTAGAATTTCACCAACCACCTGCTGGGTAACCCGCTCGATCTCCTCGGGCGCGGGTCCGGGCAGGGTCTCACCGCTGGAAAAAGCCGCGGCGGGAGGCGCAACTGTTTCATAGGCCAGGCGCTTGACATTGATGAGGTGATAGGCCGTAATATTATCGCCGGTGATCGCCCCACCCAGGCCGCCGGGGCCGAGGGTCATCGAGGGCATCACGCCGGTGGTCATGCCGATGGCGCCCAGCGTGCCCATAGTATTGACCAGGATGCGGAAGACCGGTTTCTCCAGCCCAAAAGCCATGATGACCTTATCATCATTGGCCCAGATGATCTGGGTGTGCCCCAGGCCGCCCGCCTCGATGATGGCGATGGACAACTCACAGCCCGCTTCCCAGCCGTCGGCGGTGTACCAGGCCAGCACGGTGGTCATTTTTTCGTGGGAGAGCGGCTCGTCGCGCCCGACCTTGGTCAGCGGCGTCACCAGGATGCGCGTCCCGGCCGGGATGCGGAAGCCGGCCGCCTCGGCCACGTAGTCAGCAGATTTGCCGACCACTTTCGTGTTGATACTGCCGTCCGGGTGGAAGAGCGTCCGGCGCAGGGCTTCGGTCTGTTGCGGGTCGGTGAAGTACGCGCCTTGTGCGCGCATCAGTTCGGCCAGTTTCCCGGCAATCGGCTGGTCGGCTACCACGGCTTGCTCGGTGGCGCAGATGGTGGAGTAGTCGAAAGCCTTGGAAGCGACGATGTAACGCGCCGCCTTCTCCAGGTCTGCGGACCGGTCCACATAGACCGGGACATTGCCCGGCCCGACGCCGTAGGCCGGTTTGCCGGTCGAGTGCGCCGCACGGACCATGGGCGTGCCGCCGGTTGCGAGGATGACCGCCGTCTGGCGGTGGGTCATCAGTTCCTGCGTACCCGGGAGCGAGACCTGCTGGATGCAGTTGATGAGGACTTTGGGCGCGCCGGCTGCTTCGGATGCCAGGGCCATCGCCTGGGCGGCTTCGCAGGTGCAGCGCGTCGCCGAGGGATGCGGTGAAAAGACGACGGCGTTGCGCGCCTTGACGGAAATCAAGGCCTTGAAAAAAGTAGTCGAGGTGGGGTTGGTGGAGGGAATGAGGGCGGCCACCACGCCCATCGGCCAGGCGATCTCGTACAGGCGGCGGGCCGGGTCGTGGCGGATCACGCCGACCGTTTTCAGGTCCCGGATGGATTCCCAGACCGTGCGCGACCCAAACTCATTCTTGAGTTTTTTATGGAGAGCCACACCGAAACCGGTCTCCTCCTGCGCCAGGCGTCCCAGACGCTCGGAGGCCTGGTACCCGGCCTCAGCCATCGCCGCGCAGACGCGGTCCACCTGATCCTGAGAAGCCTTGCTCCACGTCTTCCAGGCTTCGTGGGCGGCAGCGACCAGGTCGCGGGCTTCCTGTATGGAGGCAAGATCCTTATCCATCGCGTCTGTCCTTCACAATTTCAGGATTTACGGAACACCACTTCGCCGCCCACCTCCAGCGAATCGATGACCGCCATGATGACGGCATCCACGGGGGTGTCTTTGGTGATGTTCGTCTGGCGGGCGGAGGAACCAGCAGCAGTTAAAACCAGGTCGCCGGCGCCCGCGTCGACGGTGTCCACCGCGACATAAGGCTTCCCGACGGGTTCGCCGCGCTCATCCGTCTGGCGCAGGATGAGCAGTTTACGGGAAACCAGCTTCTCGTCTTTGATGGTGGAGACAGTCGTTCCAATCACTCTGGCAATTAACATGGCCGTTCTCCTTGGTGTCATTGCGAGCCGCCGTTGGTCGAGTAGCCGGTAGTCTTCCGGCGTATCGAGACCAGGAGGCGAAGCAATCCCCTCGCTAATTGGCGATTGCTTCGTCGGGTCTCGATACGGACTTCGTCCTACTCGACCCTCCTCGCAATGACACAATCATTAATAATTCTTCACCGCGGCCGGTGCAGCCACCGCGGTGGGGACAGGTTCCTTGCCCGGCCCCTGGAGGATCTTCACGCCCGCGCTGGCGCCGATGCGCGTCGCGCCGGCCTTGATCATGTTCTCGGCGTCTTCATAAGTACGCACGCCGCCCGCGGCCTTGACGCCCATCTCCGGACCGACCACCCGGCGCATCAATTCCACGTCGTGGACGGTCGCCCCACCGCTGGCAAAGCCGGTGGAGGTTTTGACGAAATCCGCGCCGGCCTCTTTCGAGAGCAGGCAGGCGATGGTCTTTTCTTCGTCGTTCAGGAGGATGGCCTCGATGATGACCTTGACGATTGCGCCGCGTTCATGGGAGGCCTGCACCACGCCGCGGATGTCGCGGGCCACCAGGTCCAGGTCACGCGCTTTCAGGGCGCCGATGTTGATGACCATATCAATCTCGGTCGCACCCTGGTTAATGGCTGTCTGGGTCTCGAACGCCTTGACCTCCGGCGCGGTCGCTCCCAGCGGAAAGCCGATCACCGTGCACACTTTCACCGGCGAGCCTTCGAGAAGTTTGGCGCACAAGGGCACCCAGGTGGGGTTTACACACACCGAGGCAAATCCGTATTTGCGAGCCTCGAAACAAAGTTGGGCAACCTGCTCCTGAGTGGCATCTGGTTTGAGCAGGGTATGGTCAATCATTTTTGCCAGGTTGGCATCCTGCGGGATGACACCGATCGTCGAGGAAAGCCGCTCCGCCCCGGCGCTGACCACCTGTCCGGTGCGGTCGAAGCAGGTATGCACACACTGGGAGTCGGCGCAGTCATATTTACAGCAGCCGCCTTCCGGCGTCTTCTCTTTCTCCTGCCGTTCGAGCATGGCTGCCAGGACTTCGTGCGTGATGATCTCGACCAATTGCTCTACAACTTTAGGGTCTGGAACCATAATGCCTCTACTTCAGGTATTGCTTTTCGACCGCCGAGATTTTTTCGATGCGCCGCTGATGTCGGTCGCCACCGAACTCGGTCGAGAGCCAGGTTTTCACGATCTGCTTCGCCAGGTTCGCACCGATCAGCCCGGCGCCCAGAGTCAGCACATTTGTGTCGTTATGCTCTCGGCTGTTGACCGCCGACGAGTAGTCATAGGCCATCCCTGCCCGTACGCCGGGCACTTTGTTGGCGACGATGCAGCTGCCAATCCCGGCCCCGTCTATCATGATGCCCCGCCAGGCTTTACTGGAGGCCACCAGCCGGGCTACTTCGTGGGCATAGTCGGGATAATCCACAGCGGCTTTGCTGTGCGTACCCACATCGTTGACATCGAATCCCATCTCGCTCAAGGTGGCCTTCAAGGTTTCCTTCAACTCGAAACCGCCGTGGTCCGCGCCGAGCGCCACTATTCTGCGGATTCCCGCCTGCGCGCCGGACCCGGGGGCTGCCGCGGGGGAAGGGGAAGATGCGGCAGGGACAGGGTCCGACCCCGCCTGCCCCATCACCTGCTTGAGGATGCGCTGCACGATTTGCTGGATTTGCGTGTCGTCAATCGCGCTCATCTCGGATTTCTTTCCTGGAATAAAGTGGTAGTGACCACATGACCATATTACAACTTTATCATAGCATGTCGCGGGATAAAAGTCAAGCCTTCCGGGATTGGAAGGCAGGGTTTTCTTAAAGTCGAGTTGAGCAGCGCGTCTCAAAGATTTTTGCCACGAATTCCACGAATTTCACGTATTTTTCGTGTCAATTCGTGGAATTCGTGGCCGACTACCCAAGGCAAAGTGACGCCGCCGCGACTTTAAAAACACCGTGGATTGGAAGGTTGGGTTTCCCCTTCTGAATGTCCTGTGTGCCGCCTCTCAGCGCGTTAGTTTCGCAAAATAGCGATAGCGGTCGCCCCTATAGAGGATCTTCACGAACTCGATGACCCGGCGGTATTGGGAATAAGCCGTCCGCTCGCTGAGCAGCAGCGGGCTGCCTGCCTCGATTTGCAGGAGCGAGGCTTCGCGCGGCGTGGCCAGGGTCACTTCCAGAGTCTCGTCCGCCTCAGTCGGGATAATGTGGAATTTCTCCTGGAGGATGCGGTAGATGGACCCGTACTCTTCCAACTCTTCACGGGTAATGGTCTGCCCCGCTGGCAGGTTGTAGTACGAGGTCTGCAGACCCATCGGGACATCGTCCCCAAGGCGCAAGCGTTCGATGCACAGGACTTGTCCGCAGTCTTCCGGGAGTTCCAGGTGCTGACGGACCTTTTCCGGCGGCGGGATATAGCCAATCTCCAGGATCTTCTGCCCGGGGACCAGCCCGCGCTGTTTCATGTCCTCGGTAAAACTGGTCAGCTCGGAAATCCCTTTTTGCAGTTTCTGCGGCGAGACGAAGGTGCCGCGCCCATGCTCGCGGTACAGAAATCCCTGCCGCACCAGCAGGTCAATTGCCTGGCGAATCGTCGTCCGGCTGACGGAATAGAGGGTTTCCAACTGTCGTTCGGAAGGGATGGGCTGGTGCGCCTCGAACCTGCCGTTCGAGATGCTCTCGCGCAGGATATTCGCCAGCTGGTAATAGCGGGGCATAAAATCGTTGGGGTCAATCATTTCAGGCATGATTTTGCTATCCCGGGAACCCGTAACAGGACGTGGTCATTACCAGTTGGATTATCGTTTCGTTTCCCGCCCCTGTCAAGTTGCTTTCTCATTGGGAGTGCCTAACACAGTGGGTGAACCAGGCTGTTTCACCACGGAGCACACAAGAATACGGAGATTTCCCCGGGGATTATTCTAAGGCCGCGGGCGAGTCTCGGCTTTGCTTTTTATGTGCTGAAGACCCTGTTGGCAACGTCCGGCAGAGCCTCGAAGGCGGGTCTCGCAAAATAAAAGCCCTGGAAAATGCTTATCCCGGCATCTTGAAGCCAGTGGTATTCGCCAGAGCTTTCGACCCCCTCGGCAACGATATCAATCGAAAGTCCCTCGCAAATCTTGCGGATACCCGAAAAAATCCGCTGCTTAACGAAATCCTGGTGGATGTTCCCGATCAAGTGGCGGTCGAGTTTTATGAAATGCGGCTGGTATTCCACGAGCAGTTTAAGGCCGGAATACCCCGCCCCGAAATCGTCTATGGCGGTTGCAAAACCGAATTCCTGGATGAGCCGCAGGTACTTGATCAGGTTCTTCTGTTCCGTCAGGCTCTCAGATTCGAGCACTTCGAAAACGATATTCTCAGCCGGGATGCCGCTGTTGATGGAGGCCTGGAAGGTGGCCATGATACTCATATCCACCTCATAGATGCTCTGCGCAGTCAGGTTCAGGTTCAGGCGTTTGGGGTTGTTCAAGCGGCTGGCCAGGTAGATGGCTTTGCGCCGGCAGAGCTCGTCGAATCTCAGAATCTCGTGTTTGGGCACCTGGGCGAAGACCGAGGCCGAAGATTCGCCGTGCGGCCCGCGCACCAGGGCTTCGAAGGAAATGATCTCCCGGTTGCGGACATCCACGATCGGTTGGAATGCAAAACTGAATTTAAAACCCATGTCCCCACTGGTATTGAACGGGCAGGTTTGTTTTTCAAGTCTATGATGATTTTGCACGTTTCTTTTCCTGGATTCGCAGGGGATGGCGATTTTCTTATTTCCCGGTACGATCCATCCTGTACGCGACCGGTGTGGTGAATTAATTCAACTTTTCCAAGTATCATCATAGTCATCCAGAAGCCAAAGCGACATCCTATTTAGGCGGTTCTTGGCCGCCCTATTTTTGACCAATTCCGGGCGCAATAAACGTACACTATAAAATATAGGTGCGTTTGACATAAGGGGAGGCCTGGAGATGCTGTGACCGCCTGTCCGGACTTTTACGGTACAATTCCTTTATGCCCTCCGATACCCAGGTTATCTACTCCATGATGCGCGTCGGGCGCATCCATCCCCCCAATAAGCAAGTCCTGCGGGACATTTCCCTCGGCTTCTACTACGGTGCCAAGATCGGCGTGCTCGGCCTGAACGGCGCGGGCAAATCCACCCTGCTGCGCATCATGGCCGGGGTGGACAAAGACTACGTTGGCGAAATCGCCATGAGCAGGGGCTACACCGTCGGCCTGCTCGAGCAGGAACCGCAACTCAACGAGGGCAAGACGGTAATCGAAGTCATCCGCGAGGGCGTCCAGCCCATCGTGGACATGCTGAAGCGCTTCGACGAGGTCAATGCAAAGTTTGCCGAGCCGGACGCCGACTTTGACGCGCTCATCGCCGAACAGGCCAAACTCCAGGACACCCTCGACAAGGTGGACGCCTGGAACCTCGACTCG
>JACQYE010000185.1 GCA_016208355.1 Chloroflexota bacterium
GAGGATGGGGATGAAGCCGCTGGTTTCGGTTTCGTCGTCCACGATGTCGAAGGGGGAGGGGGCGTTCTTGTGGTAGTAGAGCCAGAAGTTGAGGGCCCCGAACAGGACGATGGCCGAACCGAGCAGAATCAGCCAGTTGGCTTTCTTCAACAATTGATTGCTCCGTTTGAAAACCAGGCGCATCTACGCGATGCGCCTGGTTGTTTCGATGGGATTACCGGTGCGACATCGCCTTATTGGATACGGCGGCGGGCGACACCGTGGAGGATGACACCCAGGCCGAAGAAACCGAGGCCGAGGTTGAGCATCCCGTTGGCGGCCAGGCCGGAGAGGCTGTTGGATACACCCGTGACCGGAATAAGTACCGGCGTCTCGCCGCCTGTCACCGGGATGAAGATCTGCGGAGGATTGTCAGGAGGATTCTCGGGCGGATTGTCGGGCGGGAGACAGCCCTGGGCTGCGCCAGCGTTATCCTGTTCCACACCGCCGTAGTAGATCTGGACGATGTTGCCTTCGGAGACCGGGGTGGTGAACTGGGCGGAAGAGTTGGCGGAAATGTCGAGCAGGCCGGTCAGCAGGCTGCCGTTGACTCGCCACTCGGCGGTCACATCGAAGGCGTTGGAGTTGGTGACCGTCCAGCCATGGGTGGAAGCCGGGTCGTTGGAGCAGATGCCGGTCAGGTCGAGGGAGATGAACTCCGGGCAGATCTCGTGCTCGGCAGAGGCCAGCAGGAAACCATCTACAAAGATCTGCATAGACTCTCCGGGGTGATCGCCCGTGGTGAAGGAGATGTCAGCTCCCGGCGCCAGGGCGATGGGTCCAGAACTGCTCTCAGGTCCATACACCCAGGTGAATTCGATCGAGAAGGGATTGAGGTTGGTGACCGTCCAGCCAAAGGGCAGTTCGAAGTCAACGTAGGAGCAGAATTGAGTCAGCCCGACCGGATCTTGCTCGCATACGCGCGTTTCGGCTTTATCCAGCGTTACTTCCACGGGGGATCCCCAGCCGCCCAGTCCATCCTCAGGGTAGAGGTAAAGGGCGGTGGCGTTCCCGAGGACAAGAATTTGCATAGTATCGCCGTTCGCAAACTCACCGAGAGAGACAATTGTGGGATCCAGGTCCGTGCTGTAGCCGATATCACCGGTATCGCCGCTGTTGCCGATGGTCACTTTAAGGGAAGAGAACTCCAGAGTGAAGCAATCGATGGTTGCAAAGGGCGACGGAGGCGGCGGGATCGGAACACAGTCTCCCTCTTGGTCCACATACATCCCCTCTGGTACGGTTGCCTGGCTGCCATCAATGTTCGGGCAGACATCAGGGGGCAGCGGGACACAGTCACCCTCATCATCCACATAGAATCCGTCCGGGACGGTAAGTTGGGTGCCGTCAATGTTTGGACAGAGGTCGGGTGGGATTGGGACACAGTTACCGCTATCATCCATCTGGAATCCATCGGGGATGGTGAGTTGCGTGCCATCAATATTGGGGCAAAGGTCGGGCGGGACCGGGACACAGTTACCGCTATCATCCATCTGGAATCCGTCTGGGACGGTGAGTTGCGTACCGTCAATATTGGGGCAAAGGTCGGGCGGGATCGGGACACAGTCGCCGTTTTCGTCCATATAGAAACCATCAGGAATGGTGGCCTGATTCCCATCAATATTGGGGCAAACATCTGTAGGGGGCGTGCCGCATTCATAATCGTCCGCATAAACGCCAGGATTATGCAGATTTATCGTCTCTCCATCCACCACGACGCTCGCGCTTTGGATGTCGTAGTAGCCGTCTGGCTTATAGTCGAAGTAATGCCATACATTTCCAGTATGGCTGGTGGGAGCAATGCTCCCGTATGTATAGGTCAAGGTGCCGGGTGTGATTCCATCGGGGACATTGAGTAGAACGAAATGGATCTCCACCAAGCCAATGAGGTCTGGGTCATCCCCATCATAACAATAAATATGGGATAGGTTGAGTTGAACTTCATCTGGCTCTGGGGGCGTGTAATTTTGACCCGCAGCCATTACATTCCCTGATGGAACGGCATTTACCAACAGGGAGGCGATCACCAGCGCAACGGCAAACATATACGCCAGGTTGCCAAAAGATTTGAAGCGTTTTGTTGATGCAAACATTGTGATTCTCCTCTTTGAGAGTAGTATGGATAAAAAGGATGATTTATATCGTAAATAACAACACAGAAAGGCTGAAGTTACGAGGTCAGCCCCAGGTACCGTTTTCAAGTACGGGTCACGAGTTGGTAGCCAATGCTGCGGTTATTGACCAGCAATTTGGGCCTCGCTGGCTTTGTCTCAAGTTTCCGGCGCAACCCGAATGCAATGGTCTTCAAGTGAGCGCGTGTACGCGGCGTATCCTCTCCCCATAACTGCTGGGTAATTTTCTCATAGGACACATTACGCGGCGCATGTTCTGCGAGGATGTTCAGCATTGAGAACTCGCGCGGCAGCAAGCGGACAACCTTCCCATGCAGGGAGACTTCGTGGGCTTCCAGGTCAATCCGCAGGTCTACTTCGGGGAAAAAGTGGACCTTCACCGGCTCGCTGGCGCGGGACTGGCGCAGGATTTTATTGAGACGGGCGATGATTTCGGAATTGTGGAAAGGCTTGGTAACATAATCGTCCGCCCCTAACTCCAATGTGCGAGAGAGGTGATCGGTTCGGGCCGCGGCAGATACAATGATGACCGGGGCATTGGTCACGTTGCGCAACATTTGGAAGATGCCGTAGCCATCCACATCCGGCATCATCAAATCAAGAAGGATAACATCCGGCTTCAGTTCCACACACCTGTCCAGTGCAGCCTGGTGATCGAACGCCCCGCTGACATCGAAGTCAGCCTGGCGCAGGATGATCTTCATCATGGCTACATAGTCAGAATCATCGTCAACGATCAGCACGCGCGGCTTGATCGTTTCATGGTAGGCATCCAAATCAGTTCCCATGACTTGCGAAATGCCAGATAGAGTGGAGGTGGTATCTTGGAGCATGATGGTTATCTCAGGGTTGTAATGTGGTAAATTAGATAGTATTAGTCTTATTATAACCAACCTAACAATTCTGTCAAGTGGCAATCGGCTTCGTGGACGCTGCTTCAAGGGAAGCGAATGCAGGCAGATAGTTTCAACTATAATTGCACCATGTCAGTAACCGAACCTGCCATCTGCCTTTACGGCACCACCTGGTGTGGAGGCTCGCGCCGCGTCCGCGCTTTGCTCGACCAGCACCAAATCCCATACTCGGTGGGTTGATATTGAGCAGGACAGCGATGCGGCCAAAACCGTAGAACGTATCAACCACGGTTTTCGCAGTGTGCCGACCCTCGTCTGGTCGGATGGCTCGACGCTGGTCGAGCCTTCGCTGGAGGAATTGGCCAAAAAACTGGGGATTTTATTTCCATAGTGGGGAGTGGATAATCTTGTGGGCCAGCCGGTATTTTTCACCACAGAGCGCAAAGTCCCCTTCGGGGATGATAAGAGCACGGAGATTTATCCCGGTTTTTGCTCTGTGAACTCTGCGTTCTCTGCGGTGAAGTTCTTTATAGCCCATTAAAGTAGCCACTCCCCCATAATGCCCGATACAGGCCGCGGTTCTGAAATCAGGTACAATTCAGCCGCAAATCCCGGATAAAAGTGTAATTGGGAGTATCCCATGCCTCTCCACGTTTCCCGCATTCGCGCCATCTGTTTTGATGTGGACGGCACGCTCAGCGATACCGACGATGTGTTGCTTGAGAAAATCGCCCGGCTAATCAAGCCATTCTCTTTCCTGTTCCCCAGGATGGAAGTGACCCACGCCGCCCGGCGCCTGGTCATGGCAAGCGAAGCCCCGGCCAACTTCCTGATCGGCATCCCGGACCTGCTCGGCCTGGACGGTGGGATTTTTGCCCTGGCCGATTGGCTGGCGCGCAAGAGTCACAAGAAACCAAAGAAGTTCCTCCTCGTCGCTGGCGTGAAGGAAATGCTGGCAGAGTTGAGCCAGCGCTACCCATTGGCGGTCGTATCGGCGCGCGACACCCGCACCACGAACATCTTTTTGGAACAGTTCGGCCTGCTGCCGTATTTCAAGTGTGTCGCCAGCGCCCAAACGTGCAAGCACACCAAGCCGTTCCCCGACCCGATCCTGTGGGCGGCGACGCAAATGGGTGTGGAAGCCGCAGACTGCCTGATGGTCGGTGATACGACAGTGGACATGCGCGCCGGCAACGCCGCCGGGACGCAAACCGTTGGCGTACTCTGTGGTTTTGGTGAGGAATACGAACTGCGTAAATACGAGGCGGATATGATCCTGACCGCCACGCCTGAACTTGTCCAGGTGCTGGAGCCGGAAGAATAGGGTTGTTGTCCCGCAACGGGAGAGGGGGAGCAAGCGTATATGCAGTAGATAATCCGGCCGGAGAATCCGGCCTCTGTTTTCCTGAAAGGAGAATCCCATGTTCCGTAAAATCATTCCTGTTTTCCTTGTCCTGGCCTTGGCCCTGACGGCCTGCTCTTTCAATATCAGCCTGCCATTCATCCAGGAGACTGGTCCCACAATGGTGGACGATATTACCCTGCCAGTGCCGGCGGACGCCGGGACAGTTGACCTGACCCTCGCGTTCGGCGCGGGGACCTTGAAACTGCACCCCGGAACCGATTCGCTTATCTCCGGGACGGCCACCTATAATGTGGATGATTTCAAACCACAGATAACTGTCAATGCCAACGATGTGACCCTGGAGCAGGGCGAGTGGCAGGTGGACGGCATTCCCAATATGAGCACCATCCTGAACGAGTGGGACCTGTCCTTGGGGAATGTGCCGATTGACCTGAATATTCAGGCCGGGGCATACAAAGCCGAGTACGAATTCGGCGGCCTGTCGCTGGTGAACCTGACGGTCAGCGACGGCGCCGCAGACGTGGAACTTGCCTTTTCCGAGCCGAACGCGGTCGAGATGTCCCTCCTGCGCTACCAGACCGGCGCGTCGAACGTGAGCCTGATCGGGTTGGCGAATGCCAACTTTGCCTCGATGGAGTTCGATAGCGGCGCAGGCAATTACACACTGGATTTCAACGGCGGATTGAAACGCGATGCCAGCGTTTATATCGAGACGGGCGTCAGCAACATGACCCTGGTCATCCCCTCCGGCATCCCGGTGCAGATCACCGTGGAAGGCGGCCTCTCGAACGTTTCATACGGCTCCGGCTGGGATAAAAATGGCGGCGTCTACACTCAGGAAGGGTCCGGGTCGCAGTTGACCATTGTCATTGAAATGGGCGCCGGGAATTTGACCATCACCCGGTAACGACGGCAGGCGCCGGGTCCTGGAACGAACTGTTGCTGCGTCCTCCCGCAGGTTGGCAACCTGCGGGAGGATTTCATAAACAGGATTATTTCTATAGAAATCGGAGTAAAAGGTCATATTTCAACCGTGATGTCCATCACTTGCGTACCAGCGGGTTAATCAATACAATTGGATAATAATTACCTGAATAAAAGGAATATCCTATGCAAATCACACGCCAGGCCGATTACGCAATTCGCGCTGTCCGATACCTCTCGAAGCAGGGGTTGAATCAGCGCTCTGCCACCAGCACGGTGGCGCGGGAGATGAAGATCCCGCCTTCATTCCTTGCCAAGATCATCTCGCAACTCTCCATTGCGGGGTTGCTGCACACATCTCGCGGCGCGCGCGGCGGCGTTTCGCTGGCGTATGCCCCCGGGGAGATTTCCCTGCTTGATGTCGTGGAAGCCATTGATGGGCCGATCCTGCTCAACGAATGTGTGGGCGACCCGGGCAGTTGCCAGTTCGTGGATGATTGCGCCATGCATCCCATCTGGACGGATGCCCAGGAGATGCTGGTAAAGCGCCTGCGCGAGACCACATTTGCAACACTGAAAAATTAATCTTTGAACGTTTACCGAAAAACCCCTCCCGGCGTATAATTGCCGGGAGGGGTTTCTTTTCCAAAAGGATATGGAGTGTTTAGCTTCACCCAAAATCAGTGAGTCGGAAACAGTTTGGATGCGGCAGTTCACGCGGGCCAAGGAGATGTGCGAGATGAAAATGAAAATCAACATAGCATTTGGGATTGTTGTTTCTTTGTTGACTACCATCGCTTGTTCGCTGCCTGCGAACCTGATTCCCGGCGTGGAGTGAACATGTCAAACCCTCGTGAAGTCCGCGCCCCGCGCGGAATCCAACTCACCTGCAAGAACTGGCTTTCGGAAGCCGCTTATCGCATGATCCAGAACAACCTC
>JACQYE010000052.1:0-5757 GCA_016208355.1 Chloroflexota bacterium
AGTAAATCTCGTTCAGGTAGAGTTCGAGGATATCGTCCTTGGTATAGCGGCGCTCGATTTCCGCCGCCAGGATGGCCTCGCGCACTTTGCGCAAGTACGTGCGTGAGAGGCGTTCCTCCGGCGTGAAGAGCATGGCGCGCGCCAATTGCTGGGTGATGGTGGAGGCGCCGGAGACCGTCTCGCCGCCCTGCAGGTTCTGCCAGAAGGCGCGCAGGATGGCAAAGGGGTCATAGCCCTTGTGGGAATAGAAATCCTTATCTTCGATGGCGATGGTTGCCGCCAACAGGTTGGGCGACATCCCCTCCAGCGGCACGTACGTGCGCCTCCCGGCGCTGGGGTCGTTGATCTCGTAGAGCAGGTTCCCATTCCGGTCGAGGATGCGGGTTGTCTCGAACTGGGCGGCTCGGGTACGCAGGTCGTCCACGGGAGGGAGTTCGCTGGCAATGTCGTAGTAGGTATAAATGGCCGCCGCCACCAGGATTACCGCCAGCGCGACCACCGCGAACAGGCTGATGACCAGCCCGCGCAGGAAACATCCCAATGCTTTCCGTCCGCTGGAACCCTTACGCAGTTTTTTGGGCGGCACGCGGCGGGTAGTCCCGGCGGCCGGCCTGCGGATGGTGGGCGCAGGGGTATTTTCGAACGCCGCCGGGGTGACGCGCGTGGCGTCCACGTCTATCTCGTCCACGCGGCGCGGCAGGGGCATATTATCCTGGTCGAGCGCCGGGCGGCGCAGGCCGCGCACGGGCGTCGCCTCTTCGGGAGGCGGCTCGGGCTGTGTATCCGCCTCCGATTTCAAGAGGCGGTTGAACTTGTCAGACGGGCCTTCAGACTTGGGCATACTTCCTCTTCTGCGTCGAATATTTTCTTGAACCACGAAGACACAAAGCCACTAACCTAAAAACTTCGCGTCCTGGCGCCTTGGCGGTAGATTTTTCATGGCCTACAGTCAGTGCAAAATGTAAACCATTGTTTATCGAGAATTCAATTGCCAACCAATGCCAGCAATTCTAGCACAAAACCCTTTGACCTCCCGCCCAAACCCCCGTATACTGTACCCATGCGCGACTGGAACCTCGGCCCCGGCGACCCGCTCGCCCTCACCCTCGCAGCAGATTTCCGCCTCTGCACCCCCGATTACGCCAACGACCACATCTGGGAGCTCGAACCGGGCGGCGGCGACCCGCCCGCCCTTGGCCTGCGCACCACCTACGGCCTGCGCGCCCGGGCCATGCGCATCTTCCCGCGCTTCCACGTCAACGGACTGGCGCTCTCCGACCCGGCTGCTTTTTCCCTCCCGCCGACCCTGCGCCGTTTTGCCCCCAATTTCCTCCTGCTGGCCTTTGCCCCCGTCCCCGGCCTCGAAGTCATCGCTGAAACCTGGATTCCCGATTCCCACACTGCCGCCGGGCGATTCACCGTCTCCAACCGCACCGGCGAGCCGCTCTCCCTCCTGCTCGAACTATGCGGACAACTCGTCCCGCTGGAAGGAGAGCCGCTGGCGCCTGTTCCCATACAGTCGGTCAGCGTCCTGGCCGGGCGCAGCGCGGACCTGTCGCCGGTGCCCTTCCTCACCGGCGGTCCCCACACCGGGCCGGGCCCGTACCCGTCCCTGACCATCGACCTGGCGCTCGCTTCCGGCGGCTCACGCATGTTGACCTGGGTGCAGGTTGCCCTGGCCACACCCGAAGAGTCCTTCGAGCATGCCCGCCGCACCGCGGCGCGTCCCTGGGACGCCGAACGCACCCGCCTCGAAATGGTCAACGCCGCCGGGACGGTGGATGTCCACACCGGCGACCCCGACTGGGACGCCGCCTTTGCCCTCAGCCAGAAGACCGCTTTCAGCCTGTTCTTCGGCCCCAGCGCCCACCTGCCCCATCCCTCCTTCGTCCTCTCCCGCCAGCCCGACCAGGGCTACTCGCCGCGCGGCGACGGCAACGACTACGAACACCTGTGGAACGGCCAGCCCGCCCTGGAGACTGGCTACATCGCCAGCCTCCTGCCCGGCGCGCCAGAACTCGTCCCCGGCCTGGTGCGCAACTTCCTCGCCGCCCAGTCGGATGACGGCGCAATTGACTGGAAGCCNNNNGGAAGCCCGGCCTGGCCGGGCAGCGCGGCCGCTGGCAGTCTGCCCCGCTGCTTGCGGGCCTCGCCTGGGACTACGCCCGCCGCACCGGCGACAAGGAATTCCTGCGCGAAATCTTCCCAAAACTGAATAATTTCCTGAAGCAGTGGCTTGACCCGGCCCACGACCGCGACGGCGACGGCTTCCCCGAATGGGACCACCCCCTGCAATCCGGCCTGGAAGACCAACCGCTCTTCTCGGTCTGGCAGTCTGCCAGCCAGGGCGGCGACATCACCTGCGCCGAATCCCCGGCGCTGGCGGCCATGCTCTGCCGCGACTTCCGCGCCCTGGCGCGCATTGCCAGCGACCTCGACATGCCGGAAATCGCCGAAGACCTGCTGACCCTCTCCGCCAACCAGCGCGGCCAGGTCGAAGACTGCTGGGACTCCTCAGCCGCCCTCCACCACCTGCGCGACCGCGACAGCCACCATTCCCCGGCCGGGAAACTGCTTGCCGACCAGAACGGCTCAGGGACGCTTTTTGTGCTGCGGTCGTTCAACCACCCCACCCGCCTGCTCGTGCAGATCCACTTCAAGGGCGACGCCCCGCGCCACCCGGAGGTCACCATCCGGGGGCAGCTCCCCAATGCCGGGCAGGTCGAACGCCTTGAGCGCAAGGACTTCCAGTGGAATGCCGGGCGCGGCGCGGCCACCACGCGCGGGCTGTTCACCAGCATCACTTCCCTGCAGGTCGCCGGGCTGGAGAAACGCGACAAGGTCAGCCTGCACGTAATGGACTTCACCGGCGAAGACGTCGGCCTTTTCCTGCCGCTGTGGGCCGAGATCCCCACCGTCCACCGCGCCCGCACGCTCGTCAGCCGGACGCTCTTTGCGGCTGACCGTTTTGGGCGGCCCTTCGGCGTCCCGTGCGCCCCGTCAGCGGACCCGGAGTCAGCTTCCGTTTGCGAGGCCGTCCACCTGCCCTGGAACGCCCTCATCGGCGAGGGATTGCTGGCCTACGGTTTCCGGGAGGAAGCGGCGCAACTGACGGCGCGTTTGATGGCCGCCGTGATCGGGAATCTCAAGAAACAGCGCGCCTTTTACCGGTCCTACCACGCCTAGACGGGCGCCGGGCTGGGAGAACGGAACCCGGTCCACGGTCTCGCCCCGCTCGGGTTGTTCCTGCAAACGCTGGGAGTGGAATTCCAGTCGCCGCGGCGGGTGGCTCTCTCCGGAAAGAATCCATTTCCGTGGCCGGTTACGGTAAAATATAGAGGTCTCACGGTGACCCGCCAGATGGGGAGGACGGTGGTCGTCTTCCCCGACGGGCAGACGGTAACGCACTACGATCCCAGAGACGCCGTGGTCACTGTGGAGTAGGAGGCTCGCATGGAACATGCCCCCATTCGATTTCTGATGACCGCCATCGTCCAGGAACAGGACGTGGACGTGGCCGAGCGCGCCCTGGGCGCGTTGAACGTGCCGATCATCCACCTGGCCAGCACGGGCGGTTTCCTGGGGCGGCGCAACGCCACCCTGCTGGTCGGCCTGCCCGAGGGGGTCGAGAAGGAGGTCCTGGCCGCGCTGATGAAGTCCTGCCGCCAGCGGGTGGAGTACCTCGCCATCCCGCTCGAGGGCGCGACCCTGCCGCTGCCCACCCCCGTCCCGGTGACGGTGGGCGGGGCGACGGTCTTCACCTTACCGGTGGAACGTTTCGAGGAGTTCTAGCCATGAAACTGATCATTGCCATTGTCCGTGATGTGGACGCCGATGGCGTCACCCAGGCGCTGACGAGCGCCAGCTTCCGCGTGACGCGCACCGCCAGCACCGGCGGCCTGCTGCGCCGCGGCGTGACCACCCTGTTGATCGGCGTGGAGGATAACCAGGTGGAGGCCGCCATCCAGGTGATGAAGAAGGAGTGCGCCCCCGCCGTCGAGGGCGAGAAACGCGCCACGGTCTTCGTGGTGCCGGTGGAGAGGTTCGAGCAGGTGTAAAACAAGGACAAATCATGGCGAATAGTAACGGAGCAAGCCCTAATCTGAATCAAATAATCAATGCAGATTGTTTGCAAGCATTGTCGTCGTTTGCTGACAATTCGATAGATTTAACGGTATTTTCCCCTCCTTATGATGGCATTAGAGATTACAAAAATAATTGGTCATTTGATTTTGTCGCATTGGGCCAACATCTTTATCGTATTACCAAAGATGGCGGGGTTGTTGTTGTTGTCATTGGTGATGGCACAAAGAATTTTGCCAAGTCGCTTACATCTTTTCGGTTAGCAGTAAATTGGGTTGATGAAATCGGTTGGAAATTATTTGAGAGCGTCATTTACAAACGAGATGGGAATCCAGGCGCATGGTGGAATCAGAGGTTTAGAGTTGACCATGAATATATTTTGATGTTTTTCAAAGGAGATCGCCCCAAAACATTTCACAAAGAGCATTTAATGATACCAAGCAAGCATGCAGGCAAAATTTACTCAGGAACAGACAGACTAACAAACGGTGGATTTAAGATAATTGAGCCAAAAGCAGTGAACCCAATGAAATGTCGGGGAACAGTTTGGAATTATTCGACCAGTAACACCGAAGGAAATCGTTTAAAGCTCCAACATCCTGCTACTTTTCCTGACAAACTAGCCGAAGATTTGATCATGTGTTTTTCTGAGCCTAATGAAATTGTGCTTGACCCAATGTGTGGCAGTGGAACAACCTGTATTATGGCACGCAATAACCAACGTCAATATATCGGCATTGAAATAAGTAATGAATATTGCGAAATTGCTCGGAAGCGTATTGAGAAGGAATATCAACCTGAACAACAACGCATGTTCTAGGAAAAATCATGAAACCGAAGACAGATATTCAATTGGCAAAGAACCTCCTCTCAGATTTGCCTACAATCTGGGATGGCAAAAAAAGTGTTTTGGAATTGAAAGAAGCCAATTTCAATCAAAACCGGCCCTTGGTCAACGCTTTTTTACAGTAAAATCACCGATGGGTGAAAATACTCCACATTAGCAGGGAATTCGAGACATCTTCACAAGGAGGAAAAATGAAATCAATTTGCGGTACCTTTTCCGGCAAGACCTTTGCCTGGCCGGCGCTTGTTATTTCGCTTGCTTTCTGCGTTTCCTGCACAGGCAGCGCCCCTGTTCCCACAGAAACGCCCACACTCCAGGCCACCTCGACGCTTGTCCCCTCTCCCACGCCGACCATGACCCTGCCGCCAACGGCGACTTCCACCCCTGCTCTCCCATCAGACTGGGTGCTTGTCGAAAGCCAATGGCTGCAATTATACTATCCGAGCGATTGGGCGCTGGAGCCTCCTCCGGGCGAACCGGTTTGCGTTCCGGGAATTGTGGATTGCATTGTCTGGTTGTCGCATTCCCCCTCGGAGACAGTAGAAATCCAGCTCATCAGGGACTGGCCTCTGGAAGAGTCGCTCGACCTACAGGCAAACGATGAAAAGGATTGGAGTTTAAGGGAATGGGGGGTGACAATGGTCGGCGCGCCCGACTTGCTGAAACTCGTCTCCGTAGATGAGATACAAGTGGATGGGGTTGAGGCTGTCAGGCGGCTCTACGAATATCCCCTGGTTGACCCGGGCACAATGCAGGTGATGAACATTCAATATAACTATCGAGTCATGTTCCTCCTTGACGGCTATATGTATTTGTTTCGCATGGTG
>JACQYE010000052.1:5801-7222 GCA_016208355.1 Chloroflexota bacterium
TTGTTGCCACCATCTCTTTTAACAAGTAATCCCGGAGGGGTATTGGTCAGAACATAAGTGCTGAGCGGTTCTTTACCCTTGCTGTGTGAGGGTCTCCTGACCCTGATACACACATGACCGGATGTCTCTGCGATGGCGATGGAGACCTCCAGTCAGTTTCCGTACGGGGTCAGTAGGGGCGACGTGACGTCGCCCCTACTTCTTTACCCAAATAGAGTAGGTCACGTTTTCAACGTGACAGGAGTGCGGCGGAAGTCACGCTGCAAGCGTGACCTACTTTCCCCCGATCACGAAATTATCAATCAAACGCGTCTTCCCCAGCTCGATGGTCTTGGCCCGGCGAGAGGCTCTGTCCCTGCCAGGTTTCTGTTGTATAATTTCAGCAGGAGTTTGGAAAAATGACACGCACCGAACGGCTGAAACGCAGCCGCAAAAGTATTCTCCGTCTGGCAAAACGCTATGGCGTGACGGATATCCGCGTCTTTGGTTCGGCCTCGCGAGGCGACGATACGCCCGAAAGCGATATTGATTTCCTGGTCGAACTGGAGCCGAATCGCAGCCTGTTCGATGTGGGCGGCCTGCTGATCGAACTGGAAAACCTGCTTGGATGCAAGGTGGATGTGTTGACCGAAAAGTCGCTCCACTGGTACATCCGTGATAAAGTGCTGGCAGAGGCCAAGCCGCTATGAAAGACGATCGGCTTTACCTCATCCACATCAGCGAATGCATCGAACGCATCGAAAAATATATCGGCAAGGGCGGGGAAAAGGCTTTCATGGATTCCGATCTGGTCCAGGATGCCGTGATTCGAAATCTTCAAACGATGGCAGAATCTGCCACACGGATATCCGAGCAAATTCAGGAAACACATCCCGAAGTAGATTGGTTCAAAATCCGGGGCTTTCGAAATGTGCTCGTACACGATTATCTGGGCGTGGATTTGATGCGGGTTTGGAACACTCTCGAGAACGATCTGCCCCGGTTGAAAGCAGCTGTGGAGAAAATGCTCTAGGGGCGGGTTGTTTTCCCTTAGAGTACCTAACAAAACCCCGCTCCAGGCGGCGTCCACGCCGCCGAGGACGGCGGCGAAAGCAGGTTTTGTTAGGAGTTCTTACTATAAAGAGGCATCAGCCATTTATTCTCCTGCTCCTGCGCAGCCGAACGTTGGTTTTTTGCAGGCGCAGGCTTGCTTGTTCGAGGAGGAGAAATGAAACGCACCCATATGATTCTCGTTCCGTTGCTGGTCGCGCTCCTGACGCTCGCCTGTCTCGTGGGAGGCACCGCCACTCCAGCCCCCGACGCCGATGACCAGGTGGCAACTTCAGTAGCCCAGACGTTCCAGGCAATCACGCCCATCGAGCCGCTGGGTCTGCTGCCGCAGCCGCTCTATTACCGCGCGCCCGATGGCGGGGGCATCAAGC
>JACQYE010000187.1 GCA_016208355.1 Chloroflexota bacterium
CGGCCATCGAAAAGGACAGCGCCAGCACTGCCGTGTAGGCCGTGCCGATGGCAGCGGCCACTTTCTGGACGAATTCGGCCCTCTGCAGGGATCGGTCAATCGCTCCTTTTGCCACCTCGATATACCCCTTATGGTATTCCTGGGAAATGGCATGGTAGTTGGCGTAATCATCTTTTGCGCGTGCTGTGTTGGTTTCCTCCTGCACCTTTTCAGCGTCGAGGATGGCCTGGTGGTCGGTTTTGCAGATTTCCAGTTGCGCTTTATAGAGTTCCAGTTTTACATTGGCCTGCGGGTCGTTGGGTGTGACCTCCGGCAGTTTGGGCCAGGCGATTGAATCGCTCATTCGTCGCCTCCATCCTCTTCTGCTACAGGTCCCACCATCCCGTAAATACCTTCTATAGGGGGAATTCCACCCGAAACAGGTTCTCCAGTAGCCGCGTAATGTTCAGTACCCGCCTTGTGCACCAGCCGATTCTTCCCATCGCGCTTGAATTCGTCCTCCGGAAAAGAATCTGCTTCCCCGTGACAGTAGATTTTTTTCGGTCCCATAAGGCCTCCTTTGCCAGACAAATTGCCACATGAATACTATACAGGGAAATCCGGCAAATTCAATAGGGAATTATCTGCGTTCAACATCCACCCAGAAATCCCGCCCGTCGGTCGTCACCTCGATCCAGCCGTCCTGGTCGGTGCGCAGGAGCGTATACCCGGAGACCAGTTCCAGCACCCCTTCATCGGGCAGGCCAAACTCGTCATCGGCGGCAACGCTCAGGATAAAAACCTGGGGTTCCAGGTTGGCGATCCAGTCAACCTGGTTCAGCGGCGCATAGCCCGAGTCAGCCAGCAGGAGAACATCCACTGCGCCGATGGTCTTCCCGTAATTCAATTCAGCCAGGGAATCAAAATTCAGACCGACAGGCAGCAGGAGGCGAAACTCGCCCCATTCCACCAGCAATACCGCCCCGCGCTCGGTGGCGCTCAGGACCTCGATCCGGCCTCCGTACCCCAGGTCGTGCGTGTACCCGGCCTCAGCGCGCGTGACCGGGACGCTGTTTTCCGTCAGCCACTCATCCACCTGCATGGCGGAATAGGAGGCCTGGGAGTTGCCGGCCCACAGGGCGTTCTGCGCCGGGAAGCGTTCCAGCGTGCGGGGCAGGGCGGCCATCTGTTCCTCCTGCGGCGCGGCGATGATGAGCCAGTCCAGGCTGCGGTCGAAGGGCGAAAGACGCCGTCCCAGGCTGTCGGAGAGCACCGACGGGCTGGATCCTCCGTTGACCAGGATTTGCCGCCCGGAAGGAGTCACGATCAAGACTGCGTCGGAGGAACCAACATCCAGGAAGGTAATGTGCAGACGGCCATCTGGGGCGGCAAAGGCGGCGTTCCATATCAGGAAAGCGGAGATCGCCAGACTGGCGAGGATGACGGATGGAGTAACAGCGGTGCGCAGGCTGTCCCTAACGCGCCCCTGGCTGAAGGTCCACAGGAAGAGTATGGCGTAGAACGCGACGACGAACAGGAAGGAAAAATCTCCCAGGATGATGAGGCCATGGGGCAGGCGGTCGAACAGTTCCACCAGGCGGATGGTGTAGGCGGAGAAAGGCCAGGCCACCCAGGCGAAGATCCGGCCGAGGGGCAGGGTCGCGAAGCTCAACAGGAGCGCCAGTCCGCCCAGGATCATCACCAGCGGCTGGACAGGCAGGATGAACGGGTTGGCGATGAGCGAGACGAGTGAGATGCGCCCGAAGTGCCAGGCCATGATGGGCAGGGTTGTCAACTGGGCGGCAAAAGTGAAGAGAATGTATTCAGAGACGGGTTGTGCGATCTTTTCGGCAGCAGATGGGAGGGCAAAGCGGCCGATGACCTTGATCGCCCATTGATGGAACGGCTCGGCGTAGAGGATGAGGCCGAGAGTGGCGAAAAAGGAGAGTTGAAAGCCCACATCCCAGGGGGTGAACGGATTAATGATGCACATCACCGCTGCGGTGAAGGCCAGGGTGTTGAGCGCCGTCTGGCGGCGGCCCACTTGCCGGGCGAAGAGTCCCAGCCCACCCATAATGGCGGCGCGTACCACCGAGGCTTCCGCGCCGACCAGGATGGTATAGAGGGCGATCCCGGCGATGGCCGCCCAGGGTCCGCGGCGCGGGCCGAGGACGCGGCTGAAAAAGGTGACGAATAGGGCGGCGATGATGGCAATGTTGAAGCCGGAAATGGCGATGATATGCGCCGTGCCGGTGTCCTTGAAGGCCTGCTGGAGCTCGGCGGACAGGCCGTTATCCAGTCCGAGCAGGATGCCTGCCAGGAGCGAGGCCTCGGGGTCGGGGAAGATTTCGTAGATATTGGCGAGCGCCTGGTCTTTGAATTCGTAGACCCAGCGCAGGAGGGGATTCCCGGCGCGCGGGAAGGGCAGGCGCGTCACCTCGGCGGAGGACATGTAAGAGTGAATGCCCTGCCGGGCGAGGTAGTCGCGGTAGGAAAATTCGTCGTTTTCCGGGGGAGTCTCGAGCTGGCCGCGCAAGCGGATGATCTCCCCGTATTGGTAGGACTCATCCCCGTCCACGCGGACGAGGAGCAGTCCGCCCGCTTCCAGGTCGCCGTCCCCCGTGTCCACCGCGGTGACACGTACGCGCAGGTTGGTATACGCGTCGCGCACGTCGGGCGGTGCGGCAATCGTCCCGGTGATGAGCAGGTCGTATTGCCGGTCGTTGTACCAGGCAACGTGGTAGGCGTCTATTTTTGGAATTGAAAGCTGGTAGCGGAAGGCGCCGAGGAGGAAAGAAGCCAGGGATAAAGTAATCAGGAACCAGGTCGAGGGAGGGAACCCCGGGAGCAGGGGAGACAAACGTGGGAGGAATATCCTCGCCAGGACCGCCAGCAGGATAATCCCCCCGGCCAGCGCCAACCAGATAAAGGCAGGCAGGACGAATCGGCTGGCAGCCAGGATGCCGGTCAGGAACGCCAGCGAGATCCACATCAGCGGCAGGAAAGTGGCGATGCTATCGAATTTGCTTTTTGGGGCCTGGTCGGGAGTCTGCATCATTTCCCTCGGGCTGATTGTACAGGCGAAGGCAGGGAACGACAAGCCTTTCCATTGACGTTTTCCCTGCCCGCGCATACAATACCGCCACAATCGAATAATGGTCAGGGTGCCTTGCCCCCGGATGGGCAGGCCCAACGGCGAAGCCGGTGCAAGTCCGGCACTGTCCCGCAACTGTGATGCGCAGGTCACGCTGCAAGCGTGACCTGGCAAAGTCAGGTCGCCCGCCCTGGCCGGTTCTTCCCCCCGATTACGGGGGGCTTACCACACTCTCGTGGAAAGGAGGTGGGAACGGCCTGCTGGATTGCCAATCCTCCCTCCCCTGTCTTGCACAGGGGATTTTGTTTGACAATGTCTTTGAGGAGAAAAATGAAATGTTACGCAAGTTGACCTTTGCGATCCTGACCTTGGCCCTGTTCCTGGCCGCCTGCGGAAGCGCGACCCCTGTGGCCACCGAATCCGCTGATACAGCCATCACCCTCACCGACGGCTTGGGCCGGACCGTGACTCTGCCTGCCGCAGCCCAGAGCGTCGTCTCACTGACGCCCGCCGGGACCGAGATGCTGTTCGCCGTTGGCGCCGGGTCGCAGGTGGTGGGCCGCGATATGTTCTCGGACTATCCCGCCGAGGCCGCCTCAATTCAGGATATCGGCGGCTCGATGGGCCAATACAACCTGGAAGCCATCGTTGCTCTCCAGCCGGACCTGGTACTGGCGGGCGGCATCAACCCGCCTGAACTGGTCGCCTCGCTCGAGGACCTTGGCCTGACGGTTTACTTCCTGCCCAACCCCGTTACACTGGAAGATATGTATGCAGTCCTGGAAACCGTCGGCGCGCTGACTGGCCGTGGGTCCGAAGCCGCCGCGCTGGTCGAGTCGCTTACCGCGCGTGTCGCTGCCGTCGACGCGGCTATCATGCCGCTCAGTTATCAGCCGAGCGTCTACTACGAACTGGATGCCACCAACCCGGCCCAACCCTACACCGCCGGTCCCGGCACGTTTGTGGATTTGCTCATCCAGCGCGCCGGTGGGTACAATATCGGCTCGGGACTGGAAGGTCAGTGGGCAACCATCAGCGTGGAGCAACTCCTGGTGGCCGATCCGGCCATCATCCTGCTCGGCGACGCGGCTTATGGCGAAACACCCGAAAAGGTGGCCGTCCGACCTGGCTGGGAGACGTTGTCCGCCATCCAGAGCGGACAAGTTTTTGCCTTCGACGATAACCTCGTCAGCCGTCCTGGTCCGCGCCTGGTGGACGGGTTGGAAGCGCTGGTGGAAATCCTGCACCCGGGTGTTCTTAAATAATTTTCGTAGGGGCACAGCGCCGCTGTACCCCTACCTCAAAACATGAAAATTCGCCCGTATCTTTTTACTTTCCTTGCCTTGCTCCTTGCCATCGGTCTTTCCATCGCCGTCGGCGCGGTATTCATCCCGCCCGATGACCTCTGGCGTGTGCTGACTGGTCAGCCTCCGCAAAGCGTGACCCAGGCCGCTACCATCCTCCTGACCCTTCGCCTGCCGCGCACCGCCCTGGTCCTGCTGACCGGCGCGGCGCTGGGCGTGAGCGGCGCGGCCTACCAGGGACTCTTCCGCAACCCGCTGGCCGACCCATATCTCATCGGTGTGGCCTCCGGCGCGGGGCTGGGCGCAGTGCTGGCAATGAGCATCCAGTGGCCGTATACCCTGATCGGGTTACTGACCGTCCCGGCGGCGGCTTTCGTCGGCGCGCTGGGAACCGTCTTTGTTGTCTACGCCCTGGCGCGCGTCGGCAAGACCATCCCGACCACCAACCTTATCCTGGCGGGTGTGGCCTTCTCCTCTTTCGCCGCTGCCCTGACCTCCTACCTGATGCTGCGCTCCACCGGCGAACTGCGCCGCGCCATCGCCTGGCTGTTGGGCGGGTCAGCGCAGGCCGGTTGGGAGCCGGTATTGACTATTCTGCCATTCCTCCTGCCGG
This sequence comes from Chloroflexota bacterium, assembly GCA_016208355.1. Taxonomy (GTDB): domain Bacteria; phylum Chloroflexota; class Anaerolineae; order Anaerolineales; family Villigracilaceae; genus UBA877. The sequence goes on from JACQYE010000187.1 coordinate 4,991, forward strand.
GACTGGCCGGTCTTCTCTTGAGCGGCCACGCCCTCAACCTCCTGCAATTCGGCGACGACCAGGCTGCCCAGATGGGACTGCCCGTCGCCCGCGCCCGGACCCTCATCCTGCTGGCTGCCTCCCTGGCAACCGCCTCGGCAGTGGCTTTTTCCGGCATCATCGGATTCCTTGGGCTGGTTGTCCCGCATGTTATGCGTCTGTCTTTTGGCGCGGACTACCGCCGCCTGCTCCCGCTCTCGCTCCTGGGCGGCGCGGCCGCGCTCCTGCTGGCCGACGTGCTGGCGCGCGTGGTCATGGCTCCGCAGGAACTTCCGGTGGGTATCGTCACTGCCCTGGCTGGCGCGCCTTTCTTCCTGTGGGTCTTGAGGCGGGCGAAGAATCAAGGGTATTGGTGAATTGATTTCTGATTTTCGATTGACGATTTACGATTGGATTTCTAACGATGTTGAAGATTGAAGGATTGTCGGTTTCATACGGCCAGAGGCGTGTGCTTCATGGCATTTCGCTGGAGGTAAATTCCGGCGAGGTGGTCGCGCTGATCGGCCCGAACGGAGCGGGAAAATCCACGCTGGTGCGCGCCGTCAGCGGGGTCATCCCGGTGGAGGGCGGCTCGATCCGGACGAACAGTTCAGACCTCCTCTCGCTCTCACCGATGATGCGCGCCCGTCATCTCGCTGTGGTCCCGCAAGCCGTGTCCATGCCGCCCGCCTTCACCGTCTGGGAGACTGTCCTTCTTGGTCGGACGCCCTACCTAAACTTCCTCGGGCAAGTTTCTGTTAAAGATGAACAAATCGCCCGCGCCGCGCTTGCCCGCGTCGACGCGCTCGACCTGTCCGAACGGCGGGTAGGCGAACTCTCCGGCGGGGAGCAGCAGCGTGTCTTGCTGGCGCGCGCCCTGGCGCAGTCCACGCCCATCCTGCTGATGGACGAACCGACCGCCCACCTCGACCTTCAGCATCAGGTTGCGCTGATGGAAATGGCGCAGGAACTAGCCCACGCCGACCCCCTGACGGGGACAGGCGGGCTGGCTGTCCTGGCGGCGCTCCACGACTTGAACCTGGCCGCCCGTTACGCCGACCGGCTGGCCCTGCTCGTTTCCGGGGAGATCAAAGCCCAGGGAACAGCGCAGCAGGTACTCAGTCCGGAGGCGATTGCCGCGGCCTATGGCCTGCCGGTGGATGTCATCCCGCATCCGTTCGCCGAGGATGTCCCGCTTGTCCTGCCGTTGGGGAAACCCAAATAGCCTATTGCGATGCCTTGAGATTCGGCCTATACTCGCCGGAAAGGAGATTCCCCATGGAAATCGAAATCCTGCATCGCCCGTCATATTCGCTGGCTGTTGCCCGCCTGGGGGCGAATGAACGCATCCGCGCCGAACCGGGCGCGATGGTCAGTTTTTCGGAAGGGGTGGACATCGAGACGAAAATGGAAGGCGGCCTGTTCAAGTCACTGGGGCGGGCAGTGCTGGGCGGCGAGTCGCTCTTCCAGAATTTCTGGAAGGCCGGAGCGAACGGCGGCGAGGTGACCCTGGCTCCCGAACTCCCCGGCGATATTGTCATGATTGACATGAAGGGCGAGACCCTGCTCGTCCAGACTGGCTGTTTCATGGCCTCCGAAGACGGGGTGCAGATTGACGCCAAGTTGAGCGGCAAGGCTTTCATGGCCGGCGAGGGGCTGTCCATTTTGGAGGCCAAAGGCAATGGGAAATTGCTCGTTTCCTCCTACGGCGCGGTGTACGAGAAGACCATCGGCCCCGGCGAGCGTTACACGGTTGACTCGTCGCACCTGGTCGCTTTCGATGGCACGCTCTCGGTCAAGCCGCGCCCGGTGGGCGGACTCAAATCCACCCTGCTTTCGGGCGAAGGCCTGGTCATCGAGATGACCGGCCCTGGCCGCATCTACATACAGACCCGTTCGCCGCAGGCGCTCATCAACTGGATCATTCCGCAACTGCCCAAACAGAACAGCAATTAATATCAATTGCCATCCAGCCCCTGTTTTCTAACCGAAAACGGGGGCTTTATCGTTATAATCAGGATAACTTACAAGGAGGTAGCGATGACCGACCAAAAACCGCTCAACTGGACTCCGGCTGCCGGGATTGGCTACACCGTTGTCCGCCGCCCGGACGGTGGGATGACGCTCACGTTCACGAATCTTTCGGATGCGACCATCCAGCACTGGCACGATTTTGCGCTGGAACACCTGCTTGGCTCCGACCGCCTGACGCGCAACCTCTACGACTTGCGCCAGGTGGGGGAAATCCCCGAAAAGGCGGTCCGGACTGCCATGGATGCCAACAGCGACCCCGGGGCGCGCAACATCCGCCTGGCCGTGGTGGTGGCGAATCAAAAAGTGGCGGAGGCCATCCGCGAGATTTACTACTCTGTCACGGCAGAGACATCCGCGGCCATCAAGATTTTCACGGACATGGACGCGGCCGAGACCTGGCTCTCGCGGCCGCTCGACCAGATTGCATGATGAGCAAGGGCGGCAGTGAGCCGCCCTGATCCTTTATGTTTTCTCCACTGGCCATCGGCTCACACACACTCACGTGGGGTGAACGCACCTTCGTGATGGGCATCTTGAACGTCACCCCGGACAGTTTTTCGGGGGACGGGCTCATTCCCCCTCTCCCCATGTCGGAGACGGGGGGAGAGGGCTGGGGTGAGGGGGGACTTGCCCAGGCCCGCCGTTTCCTGGCCGCCGGAGCCGATATCCTCGATGTAGGCGGCGAGTCCACCCGGCCCGGCTCCCAGCCGGTGGATGCCGAGGAAGAGATGCGCCGCGTGCTCCCGGTCATCCGGGCAATCAGCGCCGAAGCCCCCCAGGCGCTCGTCTCCATAGACACGTATAAAGCCTCGGTCGCCGAGGCGGCCCTCCGGTCCGGGGCGCGCATCGTCAACGATGTGTGGGGGCTGCGCGCCGACCCGGAACTGGCTTCCGTCGCCGCCCGCGCCAACGCGCCGGTCATCCTGATGCACAACCGTTCCAACCCGGCCAGCGTGGAAGTCCGTGAGCAATTGGGAAATGCTTACATCGGCTCGGAATACCAGGATTTGATTGAAGACGTAAAACGCGAACTGATGGACTCGGTTGCCATTGCGCGCCGCGCCGGCATCCCCGCTGAGCACATCATCCTGGACCCGGGGATCGGGTTCGGCAAAACGGTGGAGCAAAACCTGGAACTCATCCGCCGCCTCGACGAGATCCGCGCCCTCGGATTCCCGGTTCTCTTGGGGCCGTCGCGGAAATCGTTTATCGGGTATACCCTGAATTTACCACCCGATCAGCGCCTGGAGGGGACTGCCGCGGCTGTGGCGGTCGGCATCACGCGCGGCGCGGACATTATCCGCGTGCATGACGTGGAAGCGATGGTACGCATCGCGAAGATGACCGACGCCATCGTCCGCCGGTAGTTTTGTTTTTTGCTTTTTGTTTTGATATGCCCACCGACTACGATAACAATCTGCTCAAAGAAGGCATCCTGTGTTTCAAGGCCGGGGAATACGACTCGGCGCGGCGTTACTTCGAGCGCGCCCTGGATATCGCCGACGATTACCCAACGCGCGCCGGGGCATGTTTTTATCTCAGCCAACTGACCGACGACCCTGAAAAGAAACGCGACTACCTGGAAGAGACCCTGGCAATGGATCCTGTCCATGCCGAGGCGCGCCGGGCGCTGGCCATCCTGGATGGACGTCTCAAGCCCGAGGACGTCGTCAACCCGGATGCGCTCCCGGCCCCTGCGCCGGGGACGGTGAATGTCGGCGCAGACCGGTTCACCTGCCCCAAGTGCGGCGGGCGCATGGTCTACGCCCCGGACGGGAAGTCGCTGGTGTGCGAGTTCTGCGCCCGGGAGCAAAGGATGGACGGGCGGATCGCTGTGGAGCAGGATTTCTTCGCGGCGATGGCGACCAGCAAAGGACACAGCGCCCCGGTCTCCACGCAAATCTTCCACTGCGAGGGGTGCGGGGCTGAGTTCATCCTCGGGGCGCAGGAACTCAGCGCGGTGTGCGCCTACTGCGGGTCGCCGCACATTATCCGCCAGAGCCGCGACCTGGCCGCGCCGGATGCCATCCTGCCCTTTGGGTTCGACCAGCACGCAGCGGCGCGCTACCTGGCAGCGTGGATGGAGAAGAACAAGGTCGAACCGGGTGGCAGGGTCGAGGTCCCGCGCCCGCTCTACCTGCCAGTGTGGACGTTCGACCTCGTTGGCAGCGTCCCCTGGAGCGGGCAGGTGTACCGGGATGAGCAACTCGTCCCGGTCTCCGGCGAGAAACCGGCGTTTTACAGCAATATTCCCATCCCGGCGACGAAGAAACTCCCCCGGCTTCTCCCCGCATTGCTGGAGGGGCTTAATTTCTCAGTGACCGCGCCCTACGACCCGCGCTACCTGGCAGGCTGGCCCGCTGAAGTCCACTCTATTTCCCTAGCCGACGCAGCCCTGGAGGCGCGGCGCATCGCCGTGGAGCGCGTGCGCTCCGATGTACGCGCTGAATACGGTCACGTGCAGGACCTGCGCTACCAGCCTTCCGCCATCTCTGTGGATTCGTTCAAACTGGTGCTCGTGCCGGTCTGGCTGGCGGAGATTCCTCTGCCTCGTGCTGGAACGGATACTACCGCGGAAATCCATTCATTCCCGGTGGCTGTCAACGGCGTGACCGGCGCGGTGCATGGCGAAACGCCATCGCGCGGGGTATTAGGCTGGCTGGGAGAGTTGCTGGGAGGATGAACAGTGCTCACAGAACCTGACCTGCTCCGCCTCCCCTACACCCCCGACCTGACCGAAGGCGGCATCGCCTACGCCTGCCGCTCGCTGGCCTATACCTACGACCGTATGGGCGGCTCGCCCGTGGACCGTCTGCGGCGCATCGTGGCGGGCGTGGC
>JACQYE010000188.1 GCA_016208355.1 Chloroflexota bacterium
GATTCGACCGATGAATACATCTATGGCGAACTGCAAGGCTCGATTGACGCAATGCGGAAGAATTTCAACAAGACCCCGCTGGCCATCATCTGGCCGGGCGGCGGGTTTGCCGAACGACCAGTCGAAGTGGCGCGTGAGGTTGGCTACCGGCTGGGATTTACCATCAACCCGCGCGGCCCGCTGATGTACAATTGGGTCCCGCTGGCCGACGAGAAGGATCCGCGCCGCCCTTCCTGGATGCCGGAGGGGGGCATGGACGACCCCCTGCTCGTCCTGCCACGCTATTGGAGTACAGACGCCATCACCCATATCGCCGAGGTGCTCCAGATGGGGCAGGAAGCCGCAGCCTTCGCTGAAGCCAACAAGACCACTGAATTGGATTACTACGATATTGTTTGTTTCCCCTTGTATGGTCCATTGCCTTGAAATTTCGAACCCGGGGGAAGGAAGTGTACACTCCCCGCTAAAGACGGATTCCATGGATTTATGGTGTGGTTATTATTGAGATTCTAATAAATTTGTAATCCCTGCAACCGTATTTTTGGGGGAAACTGTGCGACTTCTAAATAACAATAAACTCATTGTTTTATGATTTTTTGGTTATTTTTAATATCCCGATTGTTTCATAATTGATATCTGCTTCCCCTTGATTATTGGGTTTCGGTGTTGTTATCTTTTACAACCGTTTACTGACAAGTGCCCGAGTACAATATTTCTTTTCCGAAAGGAGAAAAAGATGCAAAAAACGAAATTTCTGCTGGCAACCGTTCTCGTGGCGTTGCTGGTCATCGTCCCTCTGAAGGGCGCCCTGGCGGGTGCCTCAACCGTTGTCGAGGCTCCGCCGGAAGTAATTTCAGGGGTGATCGAATCGATTACTGTGGAAGTGGATGAAACCACCCAGGAGGTTACAGTCGTAGTCGTCCTGGTGGATTCATTGGGAGGCGCGCAGACGGTTCACCTGAGCGCAGAGACAGCAGTCACCCTGGGATTGGTGACCCTGGAAACTATCTCCGAGGAAGTCTTCGTCCCCAATCCGCTGATGACCGGCGAGACGATCCATCTCGACCCGTTGACCGTCCTGCCCGAGGAGGGGGTGACCCCTCCGCCGCCCGACGTCCTGATCGAAGGAGTCGTGCAATCGGTCGAGGTCCTTGTGGACGAATTGACGGACGAGACCAGTGTCCTGGTCACGCTCCTGATGACCACCCCGGATGGGGAGGTCGCTGGCAGTTATCGGATCAGTATCGAGACTGCACTGGCGCTGGGTCTTGGCAGCCTCGAACCTCAGACGGTCGAGGAATTCGTTCCGGTGGAGGCCATGATCGGCCAGGCACTCGAGATCAACCCGGAGGACGTCCTCCCGGAGGAAGATGAAGATCAGTCCAACCCTGTGGCGGAACTGCTCGGGAATTTCTTCGCCAACCTGTTCGGCGTGGACCCGGAGGTGGTCATCACTTATCACGAGCAGGGGATGGGATACGGCGTCATCGCCCAGGCGGGCGTCCTGGCGTATGCCCTGGAAGGGGACGGCAGCCTGATGCAGACCATCCTGGATGCAAAGCAGTCGGGCGACTACAATGCCATCATCCTGCCCGACGGCACCACCGCGGAAAACTGGGGCCAGTTGCGCAAGGCGATCATGGAGCAGGAGAACAGCCTCAAGAACCTGGGCCAGATCGTGTCCGGGCATGCCGATGAGGTCCAGACGGGGCCAGTCGAGGAGGATGTCGTAGCCGGAGAGACCGATGAAAGCGACACGGCCGGCACGGAACTCCAGGACGAGACAAAACATCCCGGCCGGCCTGAAAACCCCGGAAAACCCGAGGACAAGAACAAAACCAATCACGGACATGGACATTAACGGTACAACCGAGCAGCCCCGACCAGGGCTGCTCTTTTTTTATTGTTATAATCAAACTTTGAAATGACCTGTATCTTCTGCAAGATCATCTCCGGAGAATCCCCCGGGACCATCGTGTATCGTGACGAGCAGGTGACTGCCTTCCGCGATACCCATCCCATCGCCGCACGCATATCCTGATCGTGCCCAACCGGCACATTGACTCAGCCAACGAACTGACCGAGGGGGACGCCGCTTTGGTGGGGGGCATGGTCCTGGCGGCGAAGCAGATTGCCGCCCAGGAAGGCGTGGCCGAAGCAGGCTACCGCCTCATCCTGAACACCGGCGCAGACGGGGGACAGTCGGTCTTTCACCTGCATTTGCATCTCATCGCGGGGAAACGCACCCGGTTTACACTGGGGTAAGAATATTCCTTTGTGTTCCTTTACCGGACAAGGACGCCTTCAAAATCAAGAATTTTGCTATTTCGTTTCTCCCGCCATCCAAGGGGACTTGAATTCCGCGATTTCCACCCTATAATGAGAAGTGTAGAAATCCGCTTTTCCGGGAGGCGCGATGACCAGCCGTTTTCTCATCACGGGATTTTTTATCCTGGCGGTTTGGAATGTGCTCGGTGGGTGGGACCCCGATGCCAGGCATACTCACTTTTTGGAAAAGCCAGCTTCCAGGCTCGTTACCGGGCTGGCAGCGCAAATCGAATCTCGAAGCGCGGGGAATATGCCTTTACTAGTCCCATCTGCAGAGGCGACCATCACCTGGGAATGGTCTACATTCCTGGGCACGGAGATGGACGAATGGTGTTACGACATGGAGGTCGACCCGGCGGGGAATGTCCTCCTGCTCGGGCTGGGGCAGCCGGAAAGTTATTGGTATGGGGAAAATTCCGGGCCCCTGCAAGCCGGGGAAATATATCTCTTCGTGGCCAAACTCTCCGCTGACGGCGAGCTGCTCTGGCAGACTTTCCTCGGGGAGGAGACCGTCAGTTTCGGCTA
>JACQYE010000189.1 GCA_016208355.1 Chloroflexota bacterium
ACAATGGGGCGTTCGTCCAGCCCACGCGCGTGCCGCCACATCTCGCCCCCGTTCACGCCAAACCAGCGGATGAGGTCCGCTTCGGGGCGGCGGGCGAGGTCGCCAATCGTTTTGACGCCGTACCCGGCCAGTTTCGCCCCGGTCTTGGGTCCCACTCCCCAGAGCATGTCGGCAGGCAGCGAGTCGAGGAAGGCGGCCTCTGTCCCGGGCGGGACAACTGTCAGCGCGTTGGGCGCTTCGCCTTTCCTGCCCGACTTCTTCCCGACTTCCGTCGCAATCTTGGCGACCAGTTTGTTGGACGCAATCCCGACCGAACACGGCAGCCCGAGTCCGCCCCGGACCTCGGACTGGACTTTGTGAGCAACGGAAGCCGGGTCGCCCAGGCCGCTGATGTCCACGAAGGCTTCGTCAATGGAAATTTGCTCGACCCATGGCGACAGGTTGTGCAGGCATTCCATCACCTTCTCGGACATTTCCCCGTAGTCCCCGCGGTGGTGGGAGATGATGAGCAGTTCCGGGCAGAGGCGCAGGGCGCGGCTCGTCGGCATCGCCGAGCGGACCCCGAACCTGCGCGCCGCGTACGAGCAGGAGGCCACCACCCCGCGCTCCTCCGGCCGCCCGCCCACGGCAAAGGCCTTGCCGCGCAGCGACGGGTCGTGCAGTTCTTCGACCGCGCAGAAGAAGGCGTCCAGGTCGAGGTGCAGGATGGTGCGCATGGTACCATTATAAAACGTATGTGTCGTTGCGAGGAGCCCTGAGCGAAGTCGAAGGGTAACAAACCAATCCCTGCATCAGAAGGGGAGATTGCTTCGGGTCTCGATACGCCCCTTCGGGGCTACTCGACCCTCGCAAAGACACGCTATTTGATCTTGACCCTCTCCAAGATATTCTCCGCCGTTTCTGCATCCGGTTCGACGAGGCGGCTGCGGGGCACGTCAATCTCGAATGGGATGGCTTGCACATCTGTCACCCCATCCGCATCCAGCGTGACCAGCACCAACGCGGACTGGCGCGTGTCCGATAGGCCGCCCTGGTCGAAGAGGGCGTTGCCCAGGCTGTAGAGGACGAGAGTCGAGCCGACCCATTCGGCAGGCTGTAGCACGTGCGGGTGATGTCCCCAGATCAAGGTTGCCCCGGCTTCGGCGAATTGACACGCCAGTGCCTCCTGCCGGTCGGTCGGCGCGCCCTGGTATTCCGCGCCCCAGTGGACCGACACAACCGCCAATGCGCCATTCTCGTGCGCGAGGTGGATGGCTTCGACGGCGGCGTCCGCATCCAGCGGGGTGGAAACGTCGTCGAAGGCGAAGAAAGCCAGGGTCAGGCCATTGATTTCGAGCATAGTGGGTTCAGGCGCGAGACCGGTCAGACCGAAATTCGCCAGGATGGTTTGAGTTTGCAATCGCCCTTCGACTGCGGCGTTCACTTCGTTCTCGCCCCCGCTCAGGGCGCAATCGTTCTGGTGGTTGTTGGCGAGGGAGAGAAGATCGAGGCCCCAGTCGGCCAGAAACGCGGCGCGGTCGGCAGAGGCGCAGAGGTTGTAACCGGTTGTATCGGCAACCACATCGTCCCCGAAGGGAGATTGGTCGCCCCCGAGCGGGGATTCCAGGTTTGCCAGCGCCACATCCGCGGCGGACAGGTACGAGGTCAGAAAGGCAAACGAATCAGCAGTTGGCGTCACCCCGCGCCCCAGGTTGATGTCCCCCAGCAAGACCAGCGTAACACTCCGGTGCGGCTGGCAGGCGGAACCAGAAAAAACGAAAAGCAAAAGGCAAAAAAAGATAACCAATCAATGGTTGCTGGACCGTGGACGATGAATTGCTCCACCGTCCACGGTCTGTGGTCTATGGTCGGGCATTACGGCGCGATGAACAGCTGCGTCCAGTCGGGCTGGGGCGGGTTCGTCCCGGACTCCACCAGCCCCTGCCAGGTTTCGTCGGTCATGCGCTGGTCAGGCGGGACGGTGAATTCGTAGTACGTGAAGACCGCACCAACAGCGATGCGCCAGGGGCTATCGGGCAGGACGACGAAGATCTCGGTCGGCTGGCCGACGCCCTCTTCGAGCACCACCAGGGTCATCAGGTCATTCGTACCGGTGGCCACGTCGGCCACCAGGGCAGCTTTCTGGTCTTCCAGCACCGGGCGATTGCCTTCGCCCTCCACGTCGGCGGCGGCCAGGGTGAATTGCTCAAGCACGCCGCCCCAGTAGAAGATGTGCCAGTAGTCATCGTCGCTGATGGCTTCCCCGGCCAGTTCACGCTCGGAAATATCCTTCAGGAACTGGAGTTCCTCGATGAGGTTGCCGAGGTTGATTTGCATTAATTCGCTGAGCAGGCCGCGCGCCTCCAGGCCGTCGTAGGTCATCTGGGCCAGGGCCAGCAGGCGGGCGTAGGCCTCGGGATTGGGTTCCACGTAGCCGTGCGGTGGGTAGTCATTGCCGCCGCCGCCCATCTCGGCCATGACCTGCTTGGCATAGAGGATGGTGTCATGCTTCAATTCCGTCCAAGATGAGAGGGCGGTGTGCAGGTCTTTGCGCGCCCAGGCCTGGGTCTGCATGAAGGGTGGGTAGGCCGCGCCCTTGGGTTCGATGAGCGGCTGGAAGGAATACAGCCATGACCAGTATAGGTTCTGGGTCCAGGAATCCGTGCCCAGGGCGGCGACCTCGGTCTGGACTTTGGTCATCTGGGTGTCGAAGTTGGCATATTGGGTCTCGCCCATCTCGTCCAGGATGTTGTAGGCTTCGTCCGAGCCCATGGCGGCAAAGAAGTCCAGCCCTTTGGGCAGGCCGCGCGGCTGGTTCTCGGTGCCGACCTTGCGCCAGATGAGTTGTCCGAAGACATATTCGTCAAGGGTGAAGCGTTGCCCCATGAAACGGAAGCCTTTGGTGACCGTTTCCTGGTCCTGCCAGATCCAGACCCACATCGAGTTGATTTGCGGCGGAGGTAATGCTGCACTGGCCTGCTTGAACTCGGCGAAGAGCGTCTCGTCAGCGAAGGCCGTCAAGTCGGGGGATGCGCCAAAAATCTGGTCAGAGAGGGCGCCATACTCGTAGATGCCCAAGTCATCGGCTTTCCCCACAATGAAGACAGTCGGCTCATAGATGTTCTGCCAGAGGGTCAGGGCAGGTGTGCCGTCAGAGGCTGTCGCAGAGCGAATCGCCTGGACGACGAGCAGGGCACGCTGGGTTTCGAAATCATCCATCAGTCGGAAGGTGAGTCGTCCGTACCACATCATGGCGCGGAAGTACGTCTTCAGGTCTTCCGAGCGGGTGTAGTGGCCGCGCGGAATGTACTGGCTGTAATCTTCGATGAGTTTCTCGTCGGGTTCGAGGTCAGGCCGGTCCCAGATGGGGGAAACGGAGGCGCTGTCAGCTGCATTGATGAGCGCCAATTCCGCATCCACCAACCCCTGGGCTGCAGGCGGAATTTCATCGGAAAGGCCCAGCAACCGGTCAGCCACACAAAAGAAGGCCACATTGCGTAAAGCCTGGTCCTCGAGCGGTGTGCCGCGCCGGGCAGCATACTGGTTCGCAGTCTCTGCCACCAAAGCGCTGGTTAACAGACGCAGGTCGGCGATGAAATGCTCGGTCTCCAGGTCGCGCAGCATTTTGTCGAAGAGCAGGTGGTAGACGTGATAGATCGAGTCGGTGGTGATGAAATTCGGCAGGTCGTAATAGCGCCCGGATTCATAGATTTGGTAAAACTCCTGCCACTGCCCCGGCACAGGCGAAGCGACGGCAAAACCGTTCTGGGCAAGAAGCGCCAGTTGCGCCTCGCTCAATTCGAGTCCATCCATCCCTTCCACCTGGGCCAAGTCCACCGGCAGGGTGTAGCCGCCGCCCTGGAAGGTCTCCGGGAGGCGGGCGGAAATGGCCGCATACTCGGCAAACGACGGCATGTAGACGCCCTCCGGCGGCGGGCCGGATGTGGTTGGCGTGGCCTCCGGCGCCTGCGTGGGCAGTGAGATGGTGCAAGCGGCCTGCACCAACGTCACGGTCAGGAAAACCCAAACAATCTTGCGAAAATTATTTTTCATGACATCCTCCTCAAGGGGTCAGAATCAGGAAATCGCCGTTCTCCTGCTGGACCACCGCCAGGCCGGAGAACACGCCTTTCACGGAAGAGACGACGGTGAACCCGAATCCGTTCCATTCCCAGACTTTCAACATGCGTGCGGGGCCGGACCGGGAACCTGTGTAACGGCCCTCGAGCGTTACCAACTCCTGGGCCGCGTCACCGTCCAGGTCAGCAGCGGCGAAGGCAGTGACCGGATCCGCCAGGGCGGAACCGGCCCAAAGTTCGTCGTACCTGCCGCGCATCCAACCGATTAAGATGACATGGCAGGAGTAGCCTTCCTCATTGTGAAAATCCGCGATGCGCCCGCCGTGGGGCAGGAACTCGTCCACCGGCCAGGGCTGGAACAGTCTCCACACCAGCAGGGCGACCTCGGGGGCGCCGTCGCGATTCAGGTCGGTGAACTCTGCCTGGGCCACCTCCCAGCCAAGAGGGCTTTCCCAAACGGTTTCTTCCTCCGTCAGGATAGCAAGCCGCCCCTCCACCAGCGAGAGAGTTTCCGGCGCGCGGTCGGCGTTTAGATCGGCCTCGGCAGGCGGGTGGACAGGGATTGTTCCAGCCGGAAGGGAAATTGGTTTCAGGGTGGCAGAGGCCAGGTCCCAGGCACGCACAGCGGCAGGAGTGACCTGTACCAGCGCGGCGAACGTCAACAGGAGGATGGTCGGGATCTGTCGGAGCATCTTCACTGTCATTGTACAACCTCAGGAGATGAATCTCAAGCAGACTGGTGTGGTGTATAAGTACCCCCATGAGACGCCTAGAAAGATGGGCAATTATATGCCTGAAAGTACCCTAGAAACTGGTGCAAATGGAGTATTCCATTTTTCCAATTTCAGGATATTATATAGGAGTGGGGAACTTCTCCCCGCCTGATAACGTCTTTAAACAACATTTTTGACTGAGCCAGACCATTTGGAGGCAAGAATGAACCTAAAACGTTTTCTCTTTACATTCGTGTTGATTGTGACGCTGCTTGTACCGGCGACATTAGCGACACCGCGTACAGTGGCCGCGGCCTGTGATGCGGCGACATTTATCGCGGATGTGACCATTCCAGATGGGTCTACAATCGCGCCGGGCGCAGCGATGTCGAAGACATGGCGGCTGCAAAATTCCGGCACCTGCACCTGGAGCACCTCGTATGCCATTGTTTTCTACGCTGGCTCACAGATGGGCGCTCCATCGGTGGTTTATATGCCGACAAGCGTGGCTCCTGGCGCTACTGTTGACATCACCGTCAATATGATAGCGCCAACCATCCCCGGCCACTACCGGGGCTACTGGATGCTGCGCAACGCAGCAAGCGTCATCTTCGGCGTAGGGCCGTATGGTACATGGCCTTTCTTCATAGACATCGTGGTCTCATCAACAAGTTATGGCGTCGGCTATGATTTTGTGGCCAACTACTGTTCCGCGACTTGGACCAGCGGCGCGGGGGTGCTTCCCTGTCCCGGGGCGGACGGGAGCGCGTCGGGTTACGTATTCCAGTCGGCTGCCCCTCAACTTGAAAATGGTACCCTGGCTACGATGCCAGGTTTGATTGTGGGTCCACAGAATGTGACGGATGGTTACATTTCTGGAACCTATCCGGCATTTACGGTCCAGAGCGGGGACCGATTCCAGAGCATCGTTTCCTGCCAGTACGCTGTCTCTTCGTGTTACGTCACCTTCCGATTGGATTACCAGATTGGGTCTGGACCGGTATATACCTTCTGGTCTTTCCGCGAAAAGACGGAGGGGAGTTACTATAACGCTAACATAGACCTCTCATCTTTGGCCGGACAAAGCGTGAAGTTTACTCTTAAGGTAATGGCCAGTGGCTCACCTGTTGGCGACCGGGTCGTTTGGGGAGGAGCGCGAATTTCACGCGCTGGCGGTGCTCCGCCGAGCACCCCCGTTTCGACCTGTGATAGGGCTGCGTTGGTTGCCGATGTCACCATTCCAGATGGGACGGTCCTGGCAGGCGGCACGCCGTTTGTAAAGACATGGCGGTTGCAGAATGTTGGCACTTGTACATGGACAACCTCTTACAAACTGGTCTTTGCCGGCGGCGATTATATGGGGACAGCTGCCTCCCAGTACAACTTGCCCGCCAGTGTGCCCCCCGGAGGAACGATTGATCTTTCTGTCAATCTGGTGGCCCCGATCACGCCGGGCAATTTCATTGGCTACTGGCAGTTACGAAATGCTTCCGGGATCAACTTCGGTGTCGGCTCCAGTGGAACAAATGCCTTCACGGTCAATATCAACGTTCTCAGTTCCTACGCCTCTGTTTATGATTTCGCCTCGAATGCGTGTTCCGCCACCTGGTCGAGCGGGGCAGGAGTCCTGCCGTGTCCGGGCACAGATGGCAATCCGAATGGTTTTGTGCTTCTTTTGGGCAACCACCTCATGGAAGATGGCATTCCCAGCACAGAGGGGCTTCTCACCTTCCCACAATACGTGACGGATGGTTATATCCAGGGGCTGTATCCGGAATTTGCTGTCCAGAGCGGTGACCATTTCCAATCCTATGTTGGATGCCAGAATGGTGGCCCTGCAAGTTGTTATGTAATCTTCCGACTGAGCTATCAGATTGGCGCTGGTCCGATTACTACGCTCAAGACGGCCAGCGAGCGTTTGGAGAATTTGGTGTACAGAATGGATGTGGACCTGTCCGCTCTGGCTGGACAAAACGTCAAATTCATCCTGACGGTACAAGCTTTTGGCTCCCCCAGTGGAGATCGGGCGGTATGGTCTGCGCCTCGCATTGTGCGTAGCAGCGGCACACCTCCTACTCCCACCCCGGGCGGACCGACCGCAACGCCCACTGCAACAATAGTCGGCCCATATGCAGACCTTTCCGTCACAATCACCGACGGCGCTTCCGGTTACACCCCGGGAACTACCACCACATATACGATTGTGGTGACAAACAATGGTCCACAAAATATCACCGGCGGTGCTTTCTCGGTCACCAAGCCTACAGCAATCACCTCCTGGACGGTCAGTTGCGTTCCGGATGCCGGCGCAACCTGCACAGCCGGACCGGTTACCACCGGTACAAATATCAGCGACACGGTTAACTTGCCGGCTGGTACGCACGTTACCTATACCGTGGTATCAACCATCAACGCTTCGGCAGTGGGCAACCTGGTCACAACCGCCAGCATAACGAATCCGGCCGCAGTCCCAGACCCGAATCTGGCCAATAACTCGGCGACGGATACGGATTCTCCGCCGAGTGCAGACCTGGCAGTCACCAAGACTGATGGGATCAGTGTCTACACGCCAGGAGGGACGACAACTTACACAATCGTTGTGACGAATAATGGGCCTCTGAATGTAGTGGGTGCTACTTTCAATGACCCCAAGCCCACCCAAGTGACCAGTTGGACCTGGATCTGCACGCCGGACCCTGGAGCAGCCTGTAATGCCGGGCCACTCACAACCCCGACCAACTTCTCAGATGTGGTGAATATCCCGGCCGGTAAGAAGATTATATACACTGTGGTTGCAACTCTCAGTCCGGCAGCCACAGGCAATTTGGTGAATACAGCCTCGGTCACCTCACCTGTCGGGACTCCGGATCCATTACCGGCAAACAACTCTGCCACCGACACCGATACCGGCCCCAGCGCTGACCTTTCGGTAACAAAGACGGATGGCGTCACATGGTATACGCCAGGAGGCACGCTTACTTATACAATCCGGGTAGCCAATAATGGTCCGCAGGCCGTCCTGGGAGCAGTCTTTGCAGATAACATTCCAGCCCAGATTACCTCCTGGACGTGGACCTGTTTGGCCGATCTCGGCGCCATCTGCACTGCCGGGCCGGCGACGATTGCCACCAATTACACGGATACGGTAAGCATCCCATCGGGTAAAGGTGTGACCTATACGGTTGTTGCTTCGGTAAGCCCGGCAGCAACAGGCAACTTGGTGAACACCGCTACCATTACCTCGCCTGCCAGTATCCCCGATCCGATTACCGGGAACAACTCCGTGTCAGACACTGATACCTCCCCCAGCGCGGACCTTTCCATTACAAAGACCGATGGCGTCACAATCTATCCGCAGGGTGCAACTGTCACCTATACAATCGTTGTTACGAACAACGGGCCAGCCGATGTTACCGGAGTCACGATCAATGACGCCATCCCAGGGCAGATCACCTCATGGATTTGGACCTGCGTAGCCGATACTGGCGCATCCTGTAACCCAGGACCGGTCACAAGCGGCGTGGCGTATTCCGATACGATCAACCTCCCGGCCGGAAAGAAAGTTACCTACACGGTTGTGGCCTCCGTCAGCGCGGCAGCGACAGGTACAATGACCAATACAGCCACCCTCACCTCGCCGATCACTGTCCCTGATCCTGTTCCTGGTAACGACAGCGCCACGGACACGGATGAACAGCCGTCTGCCGACCTGGGAGTCACAAAGACTGATATGGTGGTCAACTACACCCCTGGCGGAACCGTCATCTACACGATCGAGGTCACGAACGCCGGGCCGTCCATTGTCACAGGTGTGGTCTTCACTGATAACATCCCTGCTCAAATCACGTCCTGGACATGGACTTGTGCGCCAGGTTTAGGAGCAACCTGTACGACTGGACCGGTCACGAGTGCGGCGAATTACACTGATGTCGTGAGTATTCCGGTTGGCCAGAAGGTTACCTATACCGTCGTGGCGACAATAAGCGGAGCGGCAGTCGGTCCAATGGTCAATACGGCTACGATCACGTCACCAGCCTTAATCCCCGACCCGAACCCGGCCAATAACTCGGCGACGGATATTGACACGCCATAAAATCCATCAACAGAAACGTACGTATCCTGTAAAGTAATACAGAACCGGGTTGCGCAGAAAATTGCAACCCGGTTCTGTATTATCCGAATGGAAATTCCCCTTGATTAATTATCAGGGAGACCCTGAATGAGAATTACTTTTCCTTATGTCCTTTTGCAACCAGCTTGATGGGCGTCCCGATGAACCCATAGGCCTCGCGGAATTTGTTCTCCAGGTAACGCTGGTAGGAGAAGTGGAATAACTTTGTGTCGTTGACGTGCAGGAGGAACGTGGGCGGGTCGGTGCGGACCTGGGAACCGTAGTAGATTTTTAGTTCGCGTCCGGCGTGGGTGGGGGCAGGATGCGCGTCCATTGCGCTCCGCAGGATTTTGTTAAGCATTGCCGTGGTGATGCGCGCCAGCCGTTCCTCCTGGACGCGCAATGCCAGGGGCATAACCTGTTCCACCCGCTGGCCGGTCTTGGCCGAGATGAACAGCAGGGGAACATAGTCCATGAAATTGAGTTGCTGCCTGACAACACGGGTGTATTCGTCCATTGTGTAGGCGTCTTTGACTATGGCATCCCATTTGTTGACCAGCACAACGCAGGATTTCAGTGCATCGAGGACGAATCCTGCGATGTGGGTATCCTGGGCGGTGATACCGGTCTCGGCGTCAATCAGCAGAAGGACAACGTCGGCGCGCTCGATGGCCTTGAAGGAACGCAAAACACTGTATTGTTCCACGCCGCGCTCGATCTTGCCGCGTTTGCGGATCCCGGCGGTATCTATCAGGGTGACAGGGAGTCCATCAATTTCAACGCGCGTATCCACTGCGTCACGGGTTGTACCCGGGATGGGGCTGACGATGGCGCGTTCCTTCCCGGCCAGCCGGTTTAGCAGCGACGATTTCCCGGCGTTGGGTTTGCCGACAATGGCGACCTTGACCGAATCATCCTCCACAGTTTCCGATTTAGCGGGGAATGAAGCCGCCAGCGCGTCGAGCAGGTCGCCGGTCCCGGTGCCGTGCAAGGCGGAGATGGGGTAAGGGTCGCCAAGACCGAGTTCGTAGAACTCCGCCGCGGCTGCGCGCATTTTCCCGGTCTCGCACTTGTTGACCACTACAAAGATCGGCGGCCAGGGCTTACCCTCCACCATTCTCTGGTGGCGGCGCAGGATCTCGGCCACTTCGCGGTCGGGCGGGGTGACGCCAGCCGGGCCGTCGGTAAGGAACAGCACGGCATCAGCGTCGCGGATGGCCATAAGCGCCTGGGCGCGGATCTCCTGGATGAAATCGGCCGAGCCGACCGAGAGCGGGGTCTTTCCTCCATGCGTAGGATCAATTCCTCCGGTATCCACCACATCGAAGGTATGGGCAAGCCAATCGGCTTCGGCGATGATACGGTCGCGTGTGGTGCCGGGAGTATCGTCTACGATGGCAAGGCGTTCGCCGGCCAAGCGGTTGAAAAACGTGGATTTGCCCACATTAGGGCGTCCGACTAAAGCAACAACTGGTTTCATAAGCAATCGAGAAGATTATCTGGGCGTCGGCGTAGCGGAGCTGGTGATCGTGACTTGCACCGTGCCGGGCAGGATGGATTCAACAATGACGCCATCCACAGAGACGGTGACGATTGGCGTCAATTGGTATGTTCCCGTGCCGCGCCCGCTGACGTCCACACTGACGCTTACGTCGCTGGCATTCAGGGATTCGAGCACAGGGATTGGCCCGGAAAGAATCACATCCACAGTTACGGGTGAGACCTGCGCTTTGAGACCCGCGCCCAGGCCAGTTACCGCAACCGGGCGGTAGGCTACGGTGAGACTGCCCTCGATGGGCGCGATACCCACTTGCACCAGGACATTTTGCTCGCCCAACAGGGTCACACCGGCGGGGAGGTTGAGAACAAGCCGGATTTCGATGTTCTCGCTGGCGCCGCTCAGGTCGAGGGCAGATGTTTCCACGTAGCCAGGCAGGGACTCGATTAGCACTGCATCGGCCGAGTAGACGGTTACGATGGGTGGGAAAGCGGCTACGCTGGCCAGTCGGTAGCCGCTGGCTGGGCGTCCCACCGTCACCACCTTGATGGCCAGGTCGCGGTAGCCGCCCAACTGCACCACCGGCAGGCTGACCTGCACGCTATCCGGCGAGAGTGTCAGGCCCGTAAGCAGGTTCCCGGCAATATCGAAGGCGGCCAGGGGAAGGTCTGTTTCCACACTTTCGCGGGCAGCTGTCAGGTCGAGGCTGGCGCGAACCGAAGCCACCTGTAAAACAATTGACTCCGGACCGGAAACCACCACCTCCTCCGGGGTCAACGCGGCCTCCCCAGCCTGGTACCCGAGGGCAGGTTCACCGGCGATGGAAAGTGTTACCGGCAGCGTGAGTGAGGACAGGGGTTCAAGGGTCAGGTTCAGGATCGCAGGCGTGACGGACAATACGCGCACCGGCCGGGCTGTTACCTGGACGACTACTTCCACCGTATGCGCCCCGGACGCGAGTCCAGTCAGGTCCACGAAGACGCGGACAGAAGACGGATCAGCCAGCACCTGCTCCCAGACAGAGTGCGGGGCGCGCAGGCTAACCTCGGCGATTTCAGGAACATCGCCGGTCAACACAAGACCCGGGTTCTGCCCGACGAATTCGATGATGACTGGCTGAGGCAGGTTGCTGGTTTCGTCCGGGTCGGAAGCGGTGACTGCCATCACCCAGACGGCCAAAGCCAGGATGAAGGCGAGCATAAAAACGCGCAGGTTGGTGGTAAGCCAGCGAAGCATGTTACTCATCTTGACGTGGGAAAAGGTAGGGGAAGTGCCGCTTGAAGAAACCTTCCTTGCGCGATTTCTCGGGGTTATAGAAAGCGGTCAGGACATTTTCGAGACGTTCGGCATCCAGGCGGCGGATGATGCGTCCAGAATGGGCAATTGAGATGGCGCCTGTCTCCTCGGAAACAACCACCGCGATGGCGTCAGATGCTTCCGAGATGCCCAGGGCGGCGCGGTGGCGCAGTCCCATTTTGCGTTCCGGAGAGCGCGCCAGGATGCCGCTGGATGAGAGCGGCATGACGCAGGCTGCGGCCACAATCTGACTGCCGGAAACGACAACCGCGCCGTCGTGAAGCGGAGTGTTGGGGTAGAAAATTTGCATCAACAGTTCTGGGGTAACGCTGGCCTGCAGGGAAATGCCGGTGCGAGTGTAATCATCGAGCCGGTCAAAGCGTTCGATGATGATGAGCGCGCCATGCTGGCGGGCTGATAGCCTGGCCGCGGCGGTCACAGTGGCCTGGATGGTCTGGTACATCTCTTCGCCGGCGTTTTTCCCGCCAACGCGGACGAAGGTGCCCGCGCGTCCAATGCGTTCCAGGGCGCGGCGGATCTCGGGGGCAAAGATGACCGGGATGGCGATGACCAGCCCCGGCAAGACTGTCCGCACCAGCCAGGAGAAGGCGGGGAGGTTGACCAGGCTGGTAAGCAGTGCAACCAGGACGAGGATCAGGATGATGCCGCGTAGCAAGAGCATGGCCTGCGTGTCGCGGACGAGATAGAGCACGCCAAAGAAGATCAGCGTTACCAGCAAGATGTCTATCACCCCCAGCCAGTCGAGGCGCTGAAAAATAAAGAGGATATCACTAAGGAGTTCGTTCACTGTATTAAAACAGATAATCAGGGATTTGGTAATCAGGGGCTCAGGAGCAGCGTCCCTGTTACCTTCCTGCCTGATTACCTTTTGCCTGGCTACCTAGACTCTAGATTGGACGCAGAACGCGGTCCTGGCGCAGTTGCTTGAAAAGCAGGATGGTACTGGGCGGCTGGGACTCGCTGGCAGCATCCTGCCAAGCCTGCGCTCCCAGTGTGTGTGGGGTGCGGCGGCTGTAGCCTAGTTCCTTCCAGATTCCTTCCTGCGAGGCAGCCTGTTGAGGCAGGAATACAAGGGAGGCTTCGCACTGTAAATCCTGAGAGGCGCGTTCCAGTTCTGTTATAAGCGTTTTGAGCGCCTGGTGCAGGGGAATGTTGGGATCAAGGTAAAGGTCGGTGGTCCGGGCGACCAGGTTTTCCACCTGCCAGCCAGCCAGGCCAACCAATTGCTTGTCGGCTGTTAGCAGAAGGAAAGCCTTTTCTCCAAATTCCGCCATAATATCTTCATGCGAAGGGGATCGTGACCCGTCGCTGAGACGAGTGACCAGGGCAGCGATGCTGGCAGAATCGCGCGGGCGGCCGCGCTGGACAGCGAGTTCCCCGGGAGCAGCTTTTTTCATCACCACCGGCATGGTGTCGGTGATAGGGGAAATGACCTTCCATGCCGCCACCACCTGTTTCCATGTGTCTTCAAAAGATCCAGTATTCTGGATGACAACGTTCGCTGCGGCGGTCTTCACTTCCTGAGGCGGCTGGGCATGGATGCGTTGGAGAGCCTCGGTTTCACTCAAGCCGCGTTTCTGCACCAGCCTGGCTTTTTGGATAGCCTCGGGGGCATACGCCACCCAGACCGTATCACAGGCGCTGGAGAGTTTACCTTCCAATAATTTAATGGCTTCAATGACAACCACACGCTGATTGGCGCGCTGGATCATCATGTCCACGGCATGTTCCACGAGCGGGTGAACAATGGTCTCCAGCGCTTTGAGCGCCTCCGGGTCGCTGAATACGATGCGCCCGAGTTTGGCGCGGTCTATCTCGCCGCTCGCATCCAGGATGAACTTGCCAAATGCCTCAACAACTGGCGCAAAACCCGGCGCGCCCTTGGAAATGGCGCGATGGGAGAGCGCGTCTGCGTCAATGCTATACGCACCCAGATGCTCCAGCATCCGGCGCACTACGCTCTTGCCGGTGGCAATGTTGCCGGTTAGACCTATTACGTATTTTCCAGGCCAGTTGCTCACGTTGGTCCCTTGAGTAATTAGAAATCCTCACTATCATTTTAGCCGTATGAAGGCAGAATGTCAAAGGAATCGAAATAAAAAAGATTCCCTGGGAATCCCCGTGAAACAGGAATAGATAAGGGGGTGTTGGACGGGCAAAGCCCGTCCAACACCCCCTGTATCCTGCCTACAATGCTACTCCCAAAATCTGATAAAAACTCCCGGCCCTCATGAAGAGCCGGGAGAGTAGTTGTATCGAGGCTACGGGGTTGCCGTGGCTGACGGCGTGGCGGTTATAGTAGCGGTTGGCACGGGCGTGACCAGGTTGATGGGCACAAGCAGCGTCCAACCTGGGAAGATATCAAGTTTTGTGGTATCTGGGAAGAGGGCCTTGTTTGCCGCCACAATGGCATCTACGGTAGAGTTGAAATTTGCAGCGATTGCACCGAGGCTATCTCCAGGCAGGACGAAGTATGAGATACGCGAACCTGGTGTCAGGCCGGTTGGAAGAGGCGTAGGGGTTGGAAACGCCATATTAGGGTTTGGTAGGGTAATCGTCTGGCCTACGAAAATACCTCCGGTGTTCGGGTCAATGCCCGGGGCTTGAAGG
>JACQYE010000049.1:0-751 GCA_016208355.1 Chloroflexota bacterium
AAAGCGCCTAACAAAGCGTGCACCCGACGTGTGGGATTCTGCGCGGTTTACAAGCATTTTTCTGGCTTCGGGCTTTTCCTACATCTCAAGCATTGTCCACACCCACCCACACGCGGGTAACGCCAGCCGTTGGGTGCCATGCTATGAAATAGGGTTTCCATAAGCTTGCTTTCAGAGAGATTGGTCTAATGCCTACCTTCCATAGAAAATCCCTTGAAATAGAAATTGCGAGGATATATAAGTATGGGTACCTCAGCAAGCTAAAGGATATTGTTGGAAAAGATGCACGAATTGTCAACTTTGGTTGCGCTGATGGCTATGAGTCCTTCGCCTTGATGGGTATACTCAATGCAAGCGAAGTTGTTGGCGTCAATCTAGATATTACAGATTGTGTACAAACACTAGATCAGGTAAAAGCTTGGCTGACGGAGACGCAGCAGGCACTTCATTACATCTCTGTATCTCCTGAAAATAAGAACTGGTGGGAAGATAACGTCCCCATGTTTTTAAAAAGAGGCAAATATCCTGTTTTCCTTCGAGGAGATTTGAGCGAATCAATAAATATCCCAAGCAACTGTTATTGTTTGGCATACTGCTCTAGCGTACTTTATCAGGTATTCGGAAAACATGGGGTTGAAGGTTTAAGAAATGCTGTGCGAGAAATGAAGAGAGTCACAAAACCAAACGGACTAATCGTAGCGAGTGAACCAGATACGCCGTCTCCAAGAGATGCAACTCGTATTGATTTTGA
>JACQYE010000049.1:837-9135 GCA_016208355.1 Chloroflexota bacterium
ATCGATTTTCTCGGGAGAAGGGCTACAGATTCTGGAGATTGAAAGAAGTGACATTGGTGCAACTTATACAGTTAGAAAAGCTTAGAAGTGGCACCCAACACAGCGTTCTCAGAAACCGCCACGAACAAAGGGCATCTGAACTCTGTTCTGACAGGCTCATTGGCGTAAGTTCAGGCCAAAATTGAAAAAATAGACCAATTTTCCCATACCGATTCAACGCAAAGCAGGCGTTCTCCCCCCTGAGGACGCCCTTCGACAGGCTCAGGACACCGCCTTTCGTTTGGAGATTCCCGGCGCTCAGGCCGGGACGAGTTGGTAGCCCAGCCTGGCCGCCTTCGGCGCGGGTATGCGGCGGCCACTTGGTAGAAAAAGTGGTTTTCAGAGTCAGTTGTCTTGCTATAATCGGAGGCAGGTGAGCCATGCCGTTGGGCGGCACACGCTGAGGTATGATCCCGGCAGGAGGTTTCAATATGCGCCACACCCGTTCTGAAGTCATCAAACGTACGATCCGGGAGTTTGAGCTCCTGGATGATCTGGTTGCAGGCCTTGCGAATCAGGATTGGGGACGGTTACTGCCGCGACCCGAAACCAAAGATCCCTGGACAGTGAAGGATGCATTGGCCCATATTACCCATTGGAAGGCCGATGTGGCCCGCTCCGTCAGAAAGCAACCCCGACCAATCGAGGAGCGAGGGCTAAATATAAACGAAGGCAACCATCTCGTCTACATACGCTGGCGAGATCGTTCCCCTCGGGAGGTCTTGGCCTGGCACAGGCAGGTTCAGAAGGACCTACTGGTAGCATTGCAAGAGGCGCCCGAAAAATGGTTTAGCGGGAAGGAGCGCCGACCTGAATGGCCTTTCGATCTTGACGGTCACTCTACCTACCATCGGGTCAAGGACATCGAACAAGCATTAAAGAGTCCAAGAAAGTAAGCGCCGCCTACCGATTAACCTCAGTGTCAAGGGAAAAAGAGGAAACAGAGCCAAAATAGCCTGAGTTTGTGGAAACGGCTGTGAGAGCCATGCTCCCGGGGCTGATTTTCACTCCTGGATTAACCCAACCTGCTCCGGCTGTAGAACATTGCAACGGGGGTCTTCCCTTTCAGGGAAAGTTTTTTTCCTTATCCAGGCGAACGCAGTTGATCGAGGGGACCTAACCCCCCGGCCCGCTTCGACAGGCTCAGCGTACCGCCTTCTCCTAGAGAGTGTTTAATAAGTCAAAAGAAACCACAGATAAACGCAGATGAACACTGATTTTTAGATAAAATCCTGTTGGAAATGTCCAAATCCCTTTTATCTGTGTTCATCTGTGGTAAAAAAACGAATTTCAAAACACTCTCTTAGTGGGAATTGCTACTGCTTCTTGCATAAATATCTGAATTGAAGCAGCAAATGGACAAGGAAAAACGACGATTTAGGTTCGGATATTTACGCAGCACTCTGTAACTCCTCCAGCGCCTGCACCAACTTCCCTACATCCTGACGCGTGTTATAGCCCTGCACGCTGACGCGGATGAGTTTACGTCCATTCCAGGCGATCAACGGCACTTCGATGCGGTACTCGTCGTAGAGACGCGCTTTCAGCGCGGCGAGATCAACCGAATCAGGCAGGGGCGCGGCGACCATCTGCAGCCCGGACCCCCCTGTAGTGCCCCCATTTTCAAAACCAGAAATAGGGGGGCGTTGGGTCAGCGCGCAAATCTGCTCCTGCGCCTCGTGCGCCAGCGCGCGGCAAGCGCGGCGGACATTCTCCCAATCGTGCTCCTGCTGGAATTCAATCGCTGCCGGGACGGAGAGGAAGGCGGCGATGTCGCGCGTCCCGGTCCATTCGTGGTGGTCAACGAATTGCGAGGGGCCGGGGATTTCAGCCTCATAGCCCCACGAGACAACCAACGGCTTGAGCAAATGTTGGGCTTCAGGCCGGGCGTACAGGAACCCGGCGCCCTTCGGCGCGCACAGCCACTTGTGCAGGTTGCCGCCGTAAAAGTCCGCATCGAGGTCGTCCAGCCGCAGCGGGATCTGACCCGGCGCGTGCGCCCCGTCTATGACCGTGATGATCCCTGCGCGGCGAGCCCTGCGGATGACGGCCTCCACCGGGAAGAGCAGCGCCGTGGGGCTGGTGATGTGGCTGAGGAAGATGACACGCGTGCGCGGCGTGACGCCTTTCCATAACTCGTCCACGAAATGTTGGATGGAAAAACTATTCACCACAGAGTTTGCAGAGTCCACAGAGATTTTTGTTCTTTGCTTTTTGTTTTTCTCCGCGTTCTCCGTGGTCTCTGTGGTGAAAGAAATTGGTTGGTTGATATACTTGAACCTGCGCTCTTTCGAGAGAAACCGCCAGGTACGGTCAAGGGCGCCGTACTCGTGGTCGGTGCTCAAGACTTCGTCTCCCGGACCCAGGTCCAGGGAACGGGCAACGATGTTGAGCGATTCGGTCACGTTGGTGGTGTAGACCAGGTTATCCGCCGCGGTCCCGAGGTAATCCCCCAGGGCTGCGCGCGCGGCAGACATCAGGTCCCGGAAGCGGCGGCCGAGGAACTCCACGGGCTGGCGTTCCAGTTGGCGCTGCCAGTCCTGGTAGGCGCGCAAGACCGGGCGCGGCGTCGCCCCGAAGGAGCCGTGGTTCAAATACGTTACAGAAGGGTCGAGCAGGAAATATCGGCGCAGGTTAAACATAGTGCGATTATATAATACCCGTGTCGCAAATTGCGCTTCCTTGTTTGGGAAGTGGATAATTCAATGGGCTTTGCCATCTATACCGCCTGGACATGAAATGTCCAGGCTCAACGCATAAGCCCCTGCGGGGCTCTCCGAAGGGCGCTTTAGCGTCCTTTTGCTCTGAGCCTGACGGTTCACCGTCGGGCGGAAAAGATAAGCCCACCCTGTTATCCACTCCCTTGTTTGAGCGGCAGCGCGGCAGGTTTGCCATCCTGAAATGGGGCCGAAGCGGGGTGGATAACCTTGTGGGCCGCCGTCATTTTCACCACGGAGCCCACAGTCCCCTTCAGGGATGATTAGAGCACAGGGATATACTTTGTATTTGCTCAGTGAACCCCGTGTTCTCAGTGGTGAAGATTTTTACCCCCATGAGCAGCCATTTCTCTTTTTATGCAGTTTCCTCCACAGCGCCTCCCGTGTTACAATCTTCCTCAGCGAGACCCTATGCCTGAACACGTCAAAGTTGTTGCCACCAACCGCAGAGCCGGTTTTGAATATTTCCTTTTCGAGCGTTTCGAAGCCGGGATGGCGCTGCAAGGGAGCGAGATCAAGTCCATCCGCGCCGGTCAGATCAGCCTGGCCGAGGCGTATGTCAACGTGGACGGGACGAACGCCTGGCTTGTCGAGGCGCACATTGCCCCCTACGAGCAGGCCAACCGCTTCAACCACGACCCCAAGCGGCCGCGCCGCCTGCTCCTGCACAAAAAGGAAATCCGCGAACTCTGGGACGCCGTCCGGCAAAAAGGCGTGACCATCGTCCCGACGCGCGTCTATCTCAAGGATGGCCGCGCCAAACTGGAGATGGCGATTGCCAAAGGCAAGAAATTGCACGACAAGCGCGAGGCCATCGCCCGGCGCGACGCCGAGCGCGGCAGCGAACGCGAGATGCGTGTCCGTTAAAAAAGACTCCCGGAGTTCACAAAATCCCGGGAGATTTTTCTTACATTGCTTTATAGGTCTTCAGGAACACATCCGTCATATCCGGGTCGAAGTAAACCCCCTTGTTTTTGCGAATCTCCTCCAGCGCCTCTTCTGTAGACATACTGGCGTGATACGGACGGTTGGTCGTCATGGCGTCGAAGGCATCAACAATCGCCAACAGGCGGCCTTCGCGCGGGATTTTGATGCCTTTCAAGCCTTGCGGGTAACCGCTGCCGTTCCACCACTCGTGGTGATAGAGGATATATGGCACAGCCGCGCGTAAATGGTCCACACCTTCAAGCATTTTCGCCCCCGCCACGGGATGCTGGCGCATCAATTTCCATTCTTCATCGTTCAGCGGGCCGGTTTTCTTCAGAACCTGGCTTGGCACGATGATCTTGCCAATATCGTGAAGGATCGCACCGAACTCCAGCACAGCGATGTCATTCTGCTTCCAGTTCAACGAAAAAGCCAGGTTGAGCGCCAGCCGGCGGACGCGCTCCAGGTGCCCCGCCGTGTACGGGTCACGCGTCTCGATGACATTTGCCAGCATGATGATCGTCTGGAGATGGGCAGAGCGGGTATCGAACAACTCCACCTGGCGGCGGCGGTTCAGGCGCGAACGCACCGCCTCCACCAGTTCGGGGGCATCGAAAGGCTTGAACAGGTAATCGTCCACACCCAGGGCGCGCGCAATGCTGACGTCCGTCCGCTCGGTGCGGGCGCTCAGGAACAGGAAGGGCACCGTCACCCCGGCCGGCATCATGCGGATGGAACGCAGCAATTCAAAGCCATCCATCTCCGGCATCATGATGTCGGAGATTACCAGGTCCGGATGGTCAACCACGAATTGATCCAGCGCCTGCTTCCCGTTCGAGGCGCGGTGCAACTCATATCCTTCCGCCTCCAGGATATTCGCCATCACCTCCAGGAGTAATGAGTCGTCTTCCACCAAGAGAATTCTTGTCATTTAACGAGGATTGCTCCCATTGAAATCAGGCTCATTATAAAACAATGGCCTGATTTTCTCATAACAAACTCCTCACAATTTCAGCCGGGCTGCGCCCGCCAAAGCCTGCCCAAGGGATAACCCGCCATCGTTAGCCGGGACCTGGCGGTGCAAATACACCGTGAACCCATCCGCACGCAGGCTGCTCACGGCCCGCGTCAGCAAGGCCATGTTCTGCCAGACGCCGCCGCTCAAGGCTACCTCAGCGACGCCCGTCTCCCGGCGGATTTGATCGCATACAGCCCGTGTCAGTTCGGCCAGCCCGTTGTGGAAGCGGGCGGAGATGGCCGGGACGGAGACTCCGCTGCGAACGTCCGCCAGCAGCGCGGCAATGGCGGGCCTGGGATCTATCGTTTCTTGCTGGACACCGAACCTGTACGCGCCCGCTTCGGCCTCATCCAACGCTGACTCGAACTCCATCGCCGCCTGCGCCTCGTAGTTGACCCGCTGCCGGACTCCCGCCAGCGCCGCGGCCGCGTCGAACACGCGGCCCAGGCTCGAGGTCCGGGGGGAATTCAGGTCGCGCTCCAGTTGGACGCGCAGGGCCATGCGCTCCTCGTAGCATAAGTCCTGCACTGGGGCCAGGGACTCGTCCCAGTCCAGTCCCAGCGACCAGAGCAACGCCAGCGCCGTACGCGCCGGACGCTTGATGGATGCATCGCCGCCGGGGAGCGGGAAGTACGCCAGGTGGAACTTGCGCTCGAATCCGGCATAATCGGCCAGCAGGAACTCGCCCCCCCAGATGGCGCCATCAGGCCCGTAACCGGTACCGTCGAAAGACAGGCCGATGACTGGCGCGCTGCCATCCAGGCAATTATCAGCCATGCAGGCCGCAATGTGGGCATGATGGTGCTGGACTGCAACGGTTGGCAAGTTTTCACGTCCGGCGCGCTGGAGAGCGTAACGGGTGGAGAGATAATCCGGGTGCTGGTCGTGGACGATGGCTTCGGGTTGGATGCGGAACAGGCGCTCGTAATGCGTCACGCCATCCTCGAAGGAACGCAGGGTCTCGTAGTTTTCCATGTCGCCGATGTGGTGGCTGAGGAAGGCGTAGCGCTCGCGAGTCAGGCAGAAAGTGTTCTTGAGTTCCGGGCCGGCGGCGAGGAGGGGCGGGATTCCAAACGGAAGATGGATGGAATCGGGGGCGTAACCGCGCGAACGACGGAGGAAATACACGTTGTCAGGTTGGAAGGTTGGAAGACTGGAAGGTTTTACCTTTACAACATCTAAACCATCCAACAGTCGAACAACCGAATCGTCGCAGCGCGTGCGAATATCACGATTGTGCATCAAAAACGCATCCGCGAGACTGGCGAGGCGCTTCCGGCCTTCATCGTTATCGGTGGCAATGGGTTCTTCGGACAAGTTGCCGCTGGTCATCACCAGCGCGGACGGTGGGCGGTGGGCGATAGATGATGATTGACCGTCCATGGTCAACGGTCCACCATCGAGCAACAAATAATGCAGCGGTGTATAAGGCAACATCACGCCGAGGGTATCCTGCTTTGGCGCGACCCCTTCAACGATGGGCGAGCCGGGTCTGCGCTTCAGCAAAACGACAGGCCGCTGGCGAGACTCCAGCAGGGTACGCTCCTCTACGCTGACGAAGCAATGCCGCTCCACCGTTGCCAGGTCGGGCATCATCAGGGCGAAGGGCTTGTCCACGCGCAGTTTGCGGTCGCGGAGTTCGCACACGGCCTCAGCATTCGTCGCGTCGCAGGCCAGATGGAATCCACCCAGGCCTTTGGCGGCGAGGATTTTGCCTTCGGCAAGGAGACGCTGGGCTTCGAGAATGGCATTATCACCCTCTGGCAGGGGCGACGTATACCCTTCGGGTACGTTGTGCGTCGCCCTGACAATTTCCAGCCAGACCTTTGGCCCACAAACCGGACACGCCACCGGCTGTGCATGAAAGCGTCTATCCAGTGGGTTTTGGTATTCGGCGGCGCAATCCGGGCACATCGGGAAGTCCGCCATGGTGGTGTTGGGGCGGTCGTAGGGGATGTCTGTGATGATGGTGAAGCGCGGCCCGCAGTTGGTGCAATTGGTGAAGGGGTAACGATAGCGCCGGTCGGCGGGGTCGAAAAGCTCGCCCAGGCAATCGGAGCAGATGGAAACGTCAGGGGAAATGGGCTGGAAGGCGCCCTCCATTTCCTCGGAATGGATGATCTCGAACGTGGTGAACCCGCCCGGGATCTCGAAAGCAACGTCCAGGCTGTCCATCCGCGCCAGTGGAGGCAGTTCAGATTTCAAAGCAGAGATGAATTCTTCCAGAACGGATTGCGACCCGTCCACCTCGATGTCCACCCCGGCGGAGGTGTTGCGCACCCAGCCTTTCAGGTCGAAGCGCGTTGCCAGCCCGTAGACGAATGGGCGGAAGCCGACGCCTTGCACGATGCCGGTAATGTGGAGGCTGGCTTTGCGCAAGTTGGACATGCGATGATTATACCGTCAAGCCATGTGACAGTCACATTCCTCGACGCGCTGTCTCGATTATTAATTCGCGCTGTTCCGGCGCGAGGTCGGCGAACTCTGTATTATGCGGACCCGTATCGCGGTTCTCGACGATCAGCACCGAGGCATCCCGGCTGAAAAGGATGGTGTGCCAGACATTCCGCTTGACGTTATACAGATTGAGCGGCTCCATTGCTTGCGGGACGAGGCGCTCGAGGCGCGTTTCCCCATCGCCGACGAAGAGCGTGGCCTGTCCCGCCAGCAGGATGAAGACCTCGTCCGTCTCGATGTGGCGCTCGACGCGTTCGATCTTCTCCGGGGCATATGGATCGGAATAGCGCATGATGGCGACGCGCCAGGAAGCGTAGTCAACCAGCGGCTGGTAGCCTGCGCCGGTGTAGTCGCGAATTTCGATCAGGGATTCATCCATGATTGTTTCTCGCTTTGTCCGCGGGGGATGAATCCCCCGGCTCATGGTGAAAGCCGTCGCAAGACGGCTAGTCCGCTGAAGCGGACTTGGGCTTGTCGGCCGGGGACTTGAGTCCCTGGCGGTTTGGGTGGATGCAAAGCAGCCTTTTGTGCGCCTCGCGCACCCTCCTGAAATCCATCTGCTCAACTGCCCGGTCATAGGTCACGTACCCATTCACCTCGATCTCCACATCGGTCGTTTGCGTGTAAATTGCCGCCGAGAGACCAGCCTCGATGCACGGCGTTAATTCGGTTTCGAGCAAGGCAAGATAAGCATCGGTCAGCACTTCGGGGGCCTTGAACTTTTTGTACCCGAACTCAACCGCCGGGTTCCAGAGATGGCTGTCCACCTTCAGGCTGTAGCCGCCGAACTCCGAAAGGACGGGGGCGCGGGCAGGAGTTGAAAGAGCTTTAACACGAAGGTCACGAAGTTTCACAAAGGAAGAAAAAAAAGTTTTTCCTTTGTGTTCTTGACCTTCGTGTCCCTGCGTGTCCTTTGTGTTAAAGAGCGCCTTCCTTCCAAACATCCCAGGCTTCACTTTCTTGAAATACACATGCAGGCTCTTGCAGTCCCCGCCACCCTGGTCGAAGAAACCGCTGGCCGCGTCCACCGGGCGGGAAGGGTCGTAGTCCCGCAGCCAGTCCGCCGCGGCGTTGGCGTCGAACTGTCCCCAGCCTTCGTTGAACGGCACCCACACGCCAATACAGGTGAAGTTATATAGA
>JACQYE010000192.1 GCA_016208355.1 Chloroflexota bacterium
GAGGGACTTCTCGCCGACGTGAACGTGCCCGGCCAACAGCGCGCCGGGGGCAACGTGTGTGTACGCACCGATGACGCAGTCGTGTGAGACCACCGCGTTCGTGTTGACCATGCACTTCGAGTGCAATACTGCTTCCGCCCCGACATACGCATTGGCAAACACCTGCACCCCCTCTCCGACCTGCGCGCTCGGCTCGACCATTGCCCGCGGATGGACCAGCGCCGGGAAGCCAAAACCGGCCTTCTCAAGCATCTCAAATATCCGCACGCGTATGCCGATATCAATGATCCCGCCCACGCCGTTGGCCGCCAGTTTGACGCCCTGCGCCATCAGCGCCGGGAGTACGGAGCGCGTCCCCAGCACCGGGATGCCAAGCACCTGCTTCCCCGCCAGGCGTTTATCGTCATCCACGATCCCGGCAATAGCATACCCGCCAACCTGCTTGACCATCTCCATGATGGATTTGGCGTGTCCGCCGCCGCCGAAGATGAGCAGGTACGGTTTCTCGGAGGCGGGCAATTCCACCGCAAGTGTTTCTGTTGGACCGGCAAATTGCCGGACAATTTCCTCCGTCACCAGCCGGTCGGTGGGCAGGGAAGCGAGGTTTACGCCCAGGGATTCAGCCAGCGCGCGTGCTGGTTTGGTGATGCGCAGGTCGCCCGCAGGGGCGGATAGCTGTCCGCCCTTTTGGATTTCAACCGGCTCGTCCGCGGTTTCGGTGATCACCGCCAGCCGGTCCCCCACTGCCAGCGTATCTTCCTCATGTGCCAGGAGACGGATAAAGCCCGCCTCTGGCGACTCGATGTCGGACGCAGCCTTGGTGGTTTCAATCGTGAACAGCAGCGCGCCTTTTTCGACGGCTTGTCCATCTTTGACGTGAATGCCGACCAGCCGGGCTTCCGGTTCATTGGCGTTCAACAGGGGGACGAGGATTTGGGATTTAATCATGTTTTCTCTTTCTTGTTGTCATTCTGAGCGACCACTTTACATTAAGTTCCAAATAAGGCAAATATTGTCTTTATAGGCTCCTGGTGGTAATCTGGAGATTGAAACCACCAAGTTTCATCTCATCTCACCACCAGGAGGTGTTCCCATGTTACCAGAAATTGAATCGTTTCGGAACTGGCTGCGCCGCAGAGCGCCGCAGTCCAGTACGGCCAGGCATTATGGCAATGACCTGGAGTTGTTCTTTGCCTGGCTCGGTAAGCCCTGTCACGATGTTAAGGTTCAGGATGTGGACACCTTTATCGAGCACAGCCAGGCGCAAGGGTACGCGCTCACAACGATCAACCGGCGGCTGGCAACGCTGCGCTCATTCTATCATTTCCTTGCCATCCAATTCGAAGACGCGCCGCGCAACCCGGTCATTCCCTATCGGCATTGCATCCGTCACGGACTGCGTTTGCCGCGCGACGTGCAGGATGAGACGCTGGCGAAACTGTTCGGTGTCATGGACAACCCCCGCGACCGCGCCATGTTCCTGTTAATGCTGCGCTGCGGGCTGCGGGTCGGGGAAGTCAGGAACCTGTCGCTGTGCGACCTGTACCTGGAGCCGTCGTTCGGAAGCCTGCCCCGGCTGTGGCTGAACGGGAAGGGCGGCGGGCAGCGGGTGGTCTATCTCTCGTCGCAGCCGCTGGCTGCCTTGCAAACCTGGCTGTCCATCCGCCCGATCGTGGACGATGATGCGGTGTTCCTCAACCGCTTCGGGCGACGGCTCACCATCACCGGCATCCAGGACCGGCTGGCCAGGTACTGCCGCAAGGCCGGGCTGTGGGTGACCTGCCACCAGTTTCGGCACACCTTCGGGCGTCATCTCACCGAGGCGCGCGTCCCGGTCACCACCCTCCAGCGGTTGCTCGGTCACACCCGCCTGCGCTCCACCGAGGTCTATCTGCACATCTCAAATGCACAGGTCCAGGAAGATTACGATACCGCCATGCAGGAGATCATCCGGACCCTGTCTCTTCAGGAAGGGGGGCGGCCATGACTAAATCAACGGGGAAACTGCCTTTTCATTTCACGAACACCCTGCCCCCCGACCCAGCCGTGCAGCGCTTCGGTGACTGGCTGCCTGCCAATCGGGAGTTCTATGCCGGTTTCCGGCGCTGGCTCAAAGAGAGCAGTTACAGCGACTCGGCGCTCGGCATCTATGGCTCAGCAGCCCGGACGGCCATCGGCTTCCTGCGCAAACCGTACTGGCGGATCAACCCGGAAAGCGATCTTGCCCTGGCGTATGAGCACCTCCGGCAGCGGCATTCCAGCCCGGCGACATGTTCCGGTTACCAGAAAGGGTTGTGCAAGCTTGCCGAGTATATCCGCCTGCGCAACCGTTGTCCGGAAAAGCCAAAAGAACTGCATTGGGAGCATTACATCGGTTCGCTGCCCGCCTGCCTGCAAACAGATGTGCGTGAGTTCATGCAGTACCGCCAGTGTTTCTGGAAGACAGAGCAGAAATTCGAGCTGGCGACCAGCGTCCTCGGCCACCTGACCTTGTCGCTGCGCTGGATGGCTGAACATACAGGGCTGCGGGAGATCGCCGACCTGACTCCCCAGGCCTGGCTGGCCTATCTGGACCATCGCATCTCTGCCGGGATCAGCCCCAGCACGTTGAACGGCGAACTCTCAGGCTTGAAACACCTGATCTTCTACCAGCAGGAACAGGAGCGCAAGGTGTGTGAACGTTTCCTGCTGATGGGATATTTGAAAAAGAGCAAGCCCCTGCCGAAGGATGTCCCCGTGGAGCAACTGCGTCACCTTATTCGGGCTGTTCAGGCGGAAGCCGCCTTCCCATACCCCGGGAGGCGCAGGAACGGGCGCATGGACCTGGCCTGGTTCCTGCTCATGCTTCACAGCGGCCTGCGCTCTGCCGAAATCCGCAACCTAAAGATGAAAGACATCGAGTGGGAGGCGCGCAGGCTGCGCATCGTGCAGGCCAAGGGCATGAAAGACCGCCTGGTTTATCTCAGCCAGGCTTCCCTGTCTGCCCTGCGGGAATACCTGGAAGTGCGCGGCCCGGCGGAGGCTCTGCCCGAGAATGTATTCATCTACCGCCATCGTCCGCTGTCCAAAACATATCTTTTCATGCGCATGCGCACCTATGGCAGACGCTGCGGGGTTCATGCCGCCCCTCACCACCTGCGCCACTCCTGCGCCACCTTGCTGTTGAACGCCGGTGCACCAGTGGTAACCGTCCAGACCATCCTGGGTCACAAGAATGTGGATACCACAATGGGATATGCCCGCCTGTATGACGGGACAGTGGCAGCGGACTACTACCAGGCCATGAACCTGGTGGAACGGCAATTGGCCCTGCCCGAAGACCGCCTGGCGCAGCCGCCCTCGCCAGGCGAACTCCTGGCGCTGGTGGATGCCCTGCGCAACGGCACCCTCAACCCGGCCCAGACCGAGATTGTCTGGGCGCTGCGCTCCGGGCTGGCTCTCCTGGCCGATCGAATGGCGACTATAAACGATGTCAAAGTGCTGTGCTGCGAAACGAGCGCGGTACGTGTGCCGCGGTAGCGGTATAATCCGGACACCCCCACCCAAGACGAGCAGGCTGGTTCATCCAGCCCGTTCGTCTTTTTGTTTGGGAAGAGCTAGGTATATCATTATCTGGAGACCTGCAGGCTTTGGCTCATTCACTCAAGGAAATGCCCCAGGATATAAAGTGTTGATATCTCCAAATCCTTTCCACGGATACGTCACCTGCAAGGTTTGTTCTGCATCATATACTCCAGACGACATTAAGCCAGCTTCTAGGATTTGCTGGTATGCATTTGGGTCAAATAAAATAACTCCACCTATCTCCATTTCTGGTTGTATCTCTAAAAGCCATGTGTCCGGTTTTCCAATTGTGCTATACCCAAACGCGATCCCTTTGTCTGGATTAGATATATACACAAACAGATCATTGAAATGAACAATTGTAATAAACTCCGGTTCACCAAATATTTGAATTGCTTGATCTATCGTCATTCCAGTTTCACCATCAAATGCCATCCATGCTACTCTATCGTCAAGAAAGAGAGCC
Organism: Chloroflexota bacterium; assembly: GCA_016208355.1. GTDB lineage: Bacteria > Chloroflexota > Anaerolineae > Anaerolineales > Villigracilaceae > UBA877. The sequence continues at coordinate 4,031 of JACQYE010000192.1, forward strand.
TGAAAAGAGATAATGTCTCTGCCATCATCTATCGCGCAACCAACTTGGCTATCAAATCCTTGCCAAGGCAGATCAGTGAAATAGATAGAATCTGGTTCGATATATTTGATTGTTGGGAGAATCTCTAACATTTTTTCTTCGCTGGTTAAACCCGGAGTGATATTCTGCCAACAGGGAGGGGGGCATACTGAAAAATCCAATGAAGAAGTCCGATGAAATATTGCCTGACAGCCTGCCGCCATAAATGTCAACATGCATAAAACCTTGATTGGTTTCATAACATCGCTCCTCGTTATTTATGGTATCGAAAAAGCTTGTGCCATAATGGCTCCATTTACCCATAATGTTACTCCTGGACTTGGAACATGTGCAGGATCATATATCGAATAGGCAAAGGAATTTGCAAGATAATCAGCTGTAGAATTATTACCATAGCCAAACGGATCCTTCCACCGATACTCAAGGGGAATGAAATCGCTTCCTGACAAATCGCACCATCTACAATTTGAGGTAAACATTATAGAACCACCAATATGCAGATTTAACATATCCGCGACGCCTCCTACAATACCCCACTTTACTCCTCCTAACCAATTTCTATCTTCGCTGTAACCTGCAAGACCATCAACGACCGAATAGTCAATCAGGAAAACACCAGTATTAATATCCCAAATATGGCCCAACTCATGGGCGAAATAGGTTTCCGCAAAACCACTGGGCAGATAAATCGTGCCTGACGAGTGGGGGTCAAGATCAGGAATTGCGCTACCTCTACCACTTGTTTTTCTAATATCAACCCCACCCAAATATTCATTCATCCATTCAAGACCTTTGCCGTCTGTCAACTTATCTACATACTCTTCTATATCTTTACCCGTCTGATAGATGTTATCTATATCTTTCAAAGTAAAACTGAAACTCACTGTCCATTCGTAGATCGCCTCAATAAAGTCTATCATTATATGCTTTTGATAGCTTGTATCCCCGAAGTCGCCACAGTATCCATCATCGCTACAGGTCAAGTAGCCACTTGGATCATTGTAATTTATCGGATTGTTGTAGACATAGGCGAAGTGATTCCAGGCCTGGGGGTTAGCGGCATCGGGTATAATGACGTCGGGTTGGAGGAAGCGTCCCAACAAGGGATCGTACCACCTTGAGCCGTAGTCGTACAACTTAATGTAACTGTTATCCCTCTGCCCTGTGTAACCCAAATCGGTCTGTGAAATGGACCCCACGTCATCACGCACAAGGCCGAAGGGGAGGTAACGCGTCTGCGAGAGCACCGCGCCAGATGAATCAGTTACCGCCACTATTGAGCCGAGATGGTCGGTGAGCATGTACTTCAACCCGTCCGCGTCGCGCAGGATGGTCTGACCGCCGAAGGAGTAA
>JACQYE010000190.1 GCA_016208355.1 Chloroflexota bacterium
GGTCTGTGATGTGACCACTATGATGGAATACATGCCCACCGGGAAGAAACTCGAAGACCTGAATGTCACCTTCATCGGCGACGCCACCAACGTCCTTTCGTCTCTGATGCTCATCTGCACCAAAATGGGCATGAACTTCACACACGCTGCTCCGAAGAAGTACCAGGCTCCGGCGGAATGGCAGGCCTGGGCGCAGGAAAACTGCCTGGAATCAGGCAGCCGGCTCACGGTCACGGAAGACCCGGTGGCAGCCGTCCGCGAGGCCGATTTTATCTATACCGATCTGTGGTGGTGGGTCGGCCAGGAAGACCAGATCCCGGAGCGCCGCGCCGCATTCATGCCTGATTACCAGGTCAATAAGGCGCTGTTTGGGAAAGCCCCCTCGCATTGCAAGTTCATGCACTGCCTGCCCGCCTCGCGCGGCGTCGAAGCGACCGATGAGGTCATGGACCATCCGCGTTCCATCATTTTCGCCCAATCCGAAAACCGCCTGCATACCGAGAAAGGCTTGCTGGCCTACTTTGTTTCCTCACGCTTGAAGCGGCCTTCGGAAGGACTCAAGTCCTTTCACAAAGGTCAGATCGAAGATCTGCTGAACAGGATCGCATGACCCGGATACCCTCCTCGATTCCCCGCACTGACGGCTTCTACATGCCCCCCGAATGGGCGCCTCATGCCAGGACCTGGATGCTGTGGCCCGAACGACCGGATAACTGGCGGCTGGACGCAGGGCCCGCGCAAAAGGCGTTCGCTGCCGTGGCGGACGCCATCAGCCAGCTCGAACCGCTGACCATGTGCGCCACCCCAAAGCAGTACCGGAATGCCCGCGCCATGCTGCCCCAATCCGTCCGCGTGGTGGAACTGCCCGCCAACGACGCCTGGATGCGCGACTGCGGTCCGACCTTCGTTGTCAACGGCAAGGGCGATGTCCGCCTCGTGGACTGGCAGTTCAACGCCTGGGGCGGTCTCTACACCGACTGGAGCCTAGACGAGATTGTCCCGCAGAAGGTGGCCGAACTCGAGGGCGTGGATTACTACCGCGCCCCGCTCATCCTGGAAGGCGGCTCCATCCACGTGGACGGCGAAGGCACGCTCCTGACCACCGAGGAGTGCCTGCTCAATGAGAACCGCAATCCAGGCCTGACCCGCGACCAGATCGAGAGCTACTTGCGCGACTATACCAGGGCAGAAAAGGTCCTGTGGCTGGGAGCGGGCGTCTACAATGATGAGACCAGCGGCCACGTGGACAACATCGCCTGCTTCCTGCGTCCAGGCCTGGTGGCTCTCACCTGGACAGATGACCGCAACGACCCGCAGTACCCGATCTCGAAAGACGCCTGTGACCGGTTGGGGAAGTTCACCGACGCGAAGGGCCGCGGACTAAATGTGCTCAGAATCCACCAGCCAGACCCGATCCTAATTACCTTCGAAGAAGCCGCAGGTGTCCTCCCGGTGGAAGGCACCTACCCGCGCGAGACTGGCGGCCGGATGGCCGCCTCCTACATCAATTTCTACATCTGCAACGGCGGGATCGTCATGCCGATCTTCGACGATCCCCATGACAGGCTGGCGATGGATGCCCTGCAAAAGGCCATGCCAGACAGGAAAGTGATTGGTGTGCCTGCCCGTGAGATCCTGCTCGGTGGGGGAAATATCCACTGCATCACCCAGCAGCAGCCAAAGGGATGCTTTAGCTGAAAACGCAGGGGCGATCAATTGATCGCCCCTCGTGTTTTTCCTCTTGAGCCCGGTAGTGGCGGTCGGCGAATTACATATATTCAGAACCGGGAGTTGGGTGTATACTCGCGGCGTTAATCCCAAAACAGGAGCCAGTCATGAAACGAGCAGTCAGCATCAGCCTGGGTTCGTCCAAGCGCAACAAGGCCGTCACTGTGAAGTTGCTGGGGGAGGAAGTCAGCATCGAGCGCATCGGCACAGACGGCGATATGGAACTCGCGGCGCAGAAATACAAGGAACTGGATGGCAAGGTGGACGCGTTCGGCGTCGGCGGCGCGGACCTGGGCCTCCTGGTGGATACCAAGTGGTATCCACTGTACTCGGTCAACAAGATGGTGCGCTTCGTCAAGCAGACGCCCATCGTGGATGGCACCGGCTTGAAGATCACGCTGGAGAAGAAAGCCGCCTCTTTCCTGGACGAACACTTCAAAGATTACATTGACTCCCGCGGCCGCAAGGCGTTTGTCATGACTGGAGCCGACCGTTGGGGAATGACGAAATGCTTTCTGGATGCCGGGTATGCCTGCACCTTCGGGGATATGATGTTCTCCCTTGGCATTCCCATCCCCATCCATACCGAGAAACAGCTCAAAACCCTGGCCGCATTGTTGATGCCTGTGGCCGGACGCCTGCCTTTTGCCTGGGTCTATCCCACTGGCGAGAAGCAGGAGGAGCGCAAGCCCAAGTATCCCAAGTGGTTCCAGTGGGCCACGGTGGTGGCAGGGGACTGCCACTACATCAAACGCTACATGCCGGATGACATGCGGGGTAAGGTGGTTGTCACCAATACCACGACCGTTGAAGATACCGAACTCTTCCGCAAATGCGGGGTAAAATATCTCCTTACGACCACCCCTGTGCTGGAAGGACGTTCGTTCGGCACGAATATGATGGAATCGGCGCTGATCGCCGTCTCAGGTAAAGGCCGCGTGCTGACCCATCCCGAATACGAAGAAATGCTGAATAAACTCGGCTTTGAGCCGACCCTGCAGGAACTCAATTAATCCTGGCGGTTGGGACGGCGGTTGAACTGCTGTCCCGGTAAAATATAAGGAGAATTTATGGATGCTATTGTCACTGCGGGTGGGATTCCACTACCGGAAGAACCTTTATATTCCGAAACAAAAGGCCACAATAAAGCCCTGCTGGAGGTAGCTGGGAAACCTATGGTCCAATGGGTGCTGGACGCTCTTGCGGCAGCCAAAACGATTGACAATGTGATTGTTGTCGGTCTGACCGAGAAAGCCGGCCTGGCCTGCAAAAAGCCTGTCCATTACATTTCCAACCAGGGGCGGATGCTGGACAACTTCCGCGCTGGCGTGCGCAAGTCGCTGGACTTGGGCAAGAAGGGCAAGCACGTGCTCTTTGTCTCGGCAGACATCCCCGCCATCAATGGGGAGATGGTGGACTGGGTGGTCAACACGGCGATGAAAACCGACGACGACATATACTACAACGTGATTCAACGTGAGGTAATGGAGAAACGTTTCCCTGAATCGAAACGAACATATACCCGGCTCAAGGGTATGGAAGTTTGCGGCGGAGACATGAACGTGGCGCGTGCAAAACTGGTAGTTGCCGAGGACGAGAGCGGGCTATGGGAGAAAATCTCCAATTCCCGCAAAAGCCCGCTCAAACAGGCTGCGCTGATCGGATTCGACACGCTCTTCCTCCTGCTTTTCCGCCAGTTGACGCTGGAAATGGCCGCTGAGAAGATCACCAAAAAATTGAATATCACCGGGCAGGTTATCGTTTGTCCCTACGCCGAAGTGGGCATGGACGTGGACAAGCCCCACCAATTGGAAATCATACGCAAGGATTTCAAGAAACGCTTGAAGAAAGACGAGAAACTGTCTGGCGGGAAGACAAAGGTCAAATCGAAGGGAAAGAAACCTGCCGTGAAGAGACTGGCAGCAAAGAAATCTGCAAAAAAGTGAACCTGAAGCCTATTCTTGACCTGGACGCTCGACTCTCCGCACGGATGCGGGTGGCCGAGCGTCCGGGGTTATTACGCAACCTGTGCATCTTCCTGGCCCACTCGGGAGACTCATGGTTCTGGTGGGCAGGGCTGGCCCTGCTGGCCTGGCTGGGGAATGCTTTTTGGCGTCCGTGGGCGCTGACCGTGCTGGTCAGCATTGTCGCCCTGGCGGTGATTGTGCTGGCTGTCAAGTTCACCATCCGACGCCGCCGGCCGGAGGGTGAGTGGGGTGGATTCTATCGCTCCACAGACCCGCATTCGTTCCCTTCCGGACACGCCGCGCGGGCGGTTTTGATTGCCGTCCTGGCTATCGGCCTTGGACCGGCCTGGCTGGCGGTAGCGTTATGCCTGTGGGCGCCGCTGGTGGCGCTGGCGCGGGTCGCAATGGGCGTGCATTACGTATCAGATATTGTCGCCGGGGGAATCCTGGGAATCGTGGCCGGGGTCGCCGCGCTGCAAATCCAGGCGTTGCTATAAAACGGGACTCAGCCATGTGATCTGCTAACAAAAAGTTGTGGCGGCCATCTGGCCGCCGCTTTCTTATTTCGATGCTTTCATTTCTGCCTTGAAATCTTGCAACGCTGTCACCGGCGTCGGGTCCACCCCATAGGCCAGCGCCAGGTAAAAGGCCATATAGTCGCCAAAATGGATCGCCGTCCACATCTGCGCCAGCGGCGAGTTCCCCTGTGCATCATAAAAGTCAGTGCTCAAGCCTTCCAGCATCATTGTTTTTCGGGTCAGATCAGAGCGCAGCCGGTTGCGCGGGTGGTCCGACGGGGCGCGCAGGAACAGGCTGAAGGTGCGGGACAGGACCTCGGACGGTTTCAGCGTCCCGGCCAGGGCGTTGTGGTCCGCTTCGGGCAGGACCTCGAACCCGGCTCCTGCTTTGGCGATTTCGTTGACCTGACCCTTCCAGCGGCGCGCCACCGGGGCCAGGATGCCCGACCCATAGACGTTGACCCAGCGCTCGACGAGTTGGCCCGCCATGCGCTTGGCCGGGTTTTGCACCACCGGCACGTCAGCGCGCAGCCTCTCCTGCTGGGACCTCATACCTGCCACTGCCTCGAGGAGTTCTTCCTCCGGATCGACAATTAAGCCAAGCCGGGCGAATGCTGCCAGCAACAGCCCAAACGAATACCCGACTGCGGCGCGCGGCTGGCCGGTGTGCTCGAACTTCCAGACCGGCACGCCTGCCGAATGAGCTCTCTTTTCCAGTTCGCCGCCGGTGCAAATGGCCAGCACGCGGCACCCGGCTTTGAGCGCCGCGTCGAACGAATCCAGCGTCTCCTCGGTGTTACCTGAATGAGATGAGGCGATGAACAAGGTCTCGGGTCCGCGCGCCCAGGCTGGCAGGTTGTAATCGCGATGGACGACCACTGGGACGGGACATACTTTCGAGACATACGCAGCTACCAGGTCCGCGCCGATGGCCGACCCGCCCATGCCGGAGATGAGGACGCGTTCACAAGTCACGCTCGAAGCGTGACCTGCGTCCTGGTGTTGTCCCAATTTCCAGGCTTTTTCCAGTTGAGCCGGGAGGTTGTCAATCTCGCCGAGCATGTTCAGGGTATCGAGTTGTTTGATGGTTGAAAGGTCGTCGAGGTTCATTTCTTTTTGGTTTCCGTGATGAGGGGATAAATTTCTTTGCGGTTCCAGCCGGATTCATCCGCCACCCGCTTTGCCAGCTCGGACGGGGATTCGCCAAACTTCAAGCCGAATTTGATGGCGATCAGCACTCTATCTTTCGTCCACTTCGGCTTTTCTTCTTTCGTTTTCCCCTCCAACACGAGCGTGAATTCGCCGCGTGGCTCGTTTTTTGTGAAATATTCCCGCGCCCCGGCAATCGTCCCGCGCCAGATTTCCTCGTGGACTTTAGTCAACTCGCGGGCGATGGCTATTTTCCGGTCGCCGAGGACGGACCGAAGGTCTGCCAGCGCACCCAGCAGGCGGTGCGGGGATTCGAGGAAGATGAGTGTGTAGGTCAGGTTTGCTACCTGACTGATTAACGCCTGTCGCTCGGACGATTTGCGCGGCAGGTAGCCGAGGTACAGGAACGCAGCGGTGGGCAGGCCGGAGGCAGCCAGCGCCGCCAGCGGCGCGGACGGCCCGGGGATGGGACAGACGTTATACCCCGCTTCGAGCGCGGCCTTGACCAGTTCGTAGCCCGGGTCGTTGATGGCGGGCGTCCCGGCGTCGGAGACAAGGGCCACGTCGCCCGCCGCCAGCGCGGCCAGGATGGAGTCGAGTTTGGTCAGCTTGTTGTGCTCGAAGTAACTCGTCAGGGAAGTGTGAATGTCGAAGTGCGTGAGCAGTTTGCGGGTCACGCGCGTATCCTCGGCGGCGATGAGACGGGCTTCGCGCAGCGTCCGCACGGCGCGCGGACTCAGGTCTTCCAGGTTGCCAATCGGGGTCGCGACCAGATAGAGTGTGCCCATGCAGGTATTTTATCATCCCTGCCCGGCAGAACCTACCCTGCGAGCGAGTTTTTATGAGGCGATTGGAGCGAAGCTAGCATGGAGTGCATAGAAGATAAATGCCATGTACCCGTATGAGTACATGGCATTTATCACGCAGTACCGGTAAAGTGCTAGGGGGTTGTGACTTGATCACCGGCAGGTGAAACGACAAACCACACACCGCCTACATCCTGTCCAACAACATCACCGGGCGACGCGTCATAGGCGTAGTAGTATAGCGGCCAACCGTTATATGTAACTTGAATGGCGCCATCCGTGCGCGTGAGTGTGCCGAGTTTGGAAGCGTCCACACCTTCGCCTGCTGCCGGGGCGCCAGTGGTGAGCAGCGGAGGCCAGTTCGTCGCGCATTGATCGTAACAGGTGGTTGTATTGGGCGAATCGTTGGTGAAGAGATAAAGGGTCATGCCTTTATCGTCAACGAGGAACGAGCCGAGCGCATCATTCTGTCCAACTTGGACAGTTGTTCCAGCCGCGGGCGGTTCGCTAGGCGGCGCAGCGGTGGGAGTGGCCTGTGGGCTGCATGCAGTAACCAGCAATAGCAGCCCTGCCAGCGTGCTAAAAATAAAACGGTTGATCTTCATTTTTCTCTCCTTTTGAATTTGAGTGGGTCTTCAAAAAGGAGTACGCCTTGTCAAACGAATTTGGATTGACTTTGTCTTAATATTTGATTAGAAAAATCCCCGTCATCAAGATGTGACGGGGATTGAGGTTAGAAATCCACACTAACGATACGCGGACCTGTTGGCTGGTCACTCCCGCCGGTCGGTTCAACGGTCACGCCGATGCCAATATAGTCGGATAGATTACCGGTGGAAAGTATGGATGCAGTTGTGAAAGGCTGACCCAGATCCGGGCGGAAAATCCCGGCGTTGGTGCGGTTTCCATGCGGATCAATGAGCCAGATCTGATAGGTCTGATCTTCCTGCAGCTGCGGCATGTTCCAAACGATGAGCGTGGCGATGTTGCGATCCATATCCAGCAACAGCGTGCCAGCCACATTCGCATCATTTGCATGGATGGGCAGATTTTGCGTATTTGGATACGATAACAGCGCAAGCACTGTCTGACTGGTTTGGATCTGGCGGGTTAGTTCAGCCTGTTGGAGTTGCAGGGCGCTTACCTGCAATACTGAATTCACATTTAACGCTAATAACAACGTAAACATTGCTCCCACTGCCACCCGGCTTATGGACCAATTCAGGCGCGGACGGATGGCTTTTTGTGCGCTCGGCAACCGCGACTGCAATCTTCGGCGAAGCGCGGCAGGCGGATTCCGCGGCGGGAGCGCCGTCAGCAGGTGATCGCCTACCGCGCGGTACCCTGCCAGATCGGTCCGGCAGGAAGCGCAGGTCTGCAAGTGGGATTCCAGAGCGGCGGCATCCTGCGCGTCCAATGCGCCGAGCGCGTAGGCGGGAATATTCTCGCGAAAAGGAGTATGTTCATCGTGGGACATGTAATCTTACTCCCAATAGGTATACGTCACCGGCAATGGATTTGGATTTACTTTTCAATCCATTCGTGTCGCAGATATTCCATCGCGGCACGCAGACGAGTCTTGACGGTACCCAGCGGCCAGCCCAGCACATCGGCAATCTCGCTCTGGCTCAAACCCTGATAGTAGGCCAGTTCAATGACCTGGCGTTGATTGGGTTGCAGAGACTGGACCGAAAAATGAAGACTGCGCCAGCGGGACTCTTCGGGAAGGGTATGAAAGTCGGGGATGGATTGAAGAATGTCTTCGGGACGGTCCGCATCATTGATAACGGGTCGGCGGGATTCCAGGCGCAGTCGGTCGAGCGCGGTGCGACGCGCGATAGTCAACAACCAGACGAGCAGGTTGCCGCGTTCAGCAAGATACTGGCTGGCGTGGTTCCACAACTTGAAGAACGCATCCTGCGTGGCTTCTTCGGCCTGCATGGGGTCGCGCAGGATGCGAAGTGTCAGCGCATGGACGCGGCTGGCATAACGGTCATAGAGCACAAGAAAGGCGCGCTCATCGCTTTGAGCCACTCGTGCAATCAGCTCGTTGTCATCTATGTCTGTCATGATTTCATTGTACCGATTTTACGTTGTTTGGTCACGCCTGTAGGATGCCAACATTTTGATTTTCGTTATTGAACCGAAACCCAAAGCCCGCACAGCGCGCGGACTCAGGTCTTCCAGGTTGCCGATTGGGGTCGCGACCAATATAGAGGGTACCCATGCAGGTATTTTATCACCCCTGCTCCCACTCGGATGCTGTCCTGGCTGCCTGGCGCTACACCCTCTCCCGTTTGAACTGTGTCTCATAAAGTTGAGCATACAGCCCATTGAGCGCGAGCAATTGTTCATGCGTGCCGCGTTCGACGATCTTGCCTCGATCCATGACCAGGATCAGGTCCGCCGCCAGAATCGTGGACAGTCGGTGAGCGATGACGATGCTCGTCCGTCCGGCCATGACGCGCTTCAACGCCTCCTGGATCAGGGCTTCGGATTCGCTGTCGAGGTGGCTGGTGGCCTCATCGAGCACAAGAATCCTTGGGTCTTTGAGAATAACGCGCGCCAGGGCGATGCGTTGTTTTTCACCGCCGCTCAACCGGTAGCCGCGCTCGCCGACAATCGTGTCGTAGCCGTCGGGCAGGTCAACGATGAACTGGTGAATATTGGCGGCGCGCGCCGCGGCTTCCACTTCGGCGGGCGAGGCGTCGGGGCGGGCATACGTCAGGTTGGTGCGGATGGTGTCGTGGAAGAGGTACGTCTCCTGCGTCACCATGCCGATGGCGTTGGCAAGCGAATCGAGCGTCACATCCTTCACATCATGCCCGTCAATGCGGATGACGCCTTCCGTGGGGTCATACAGGCGCGGGATGAGATACGTCAGCGTGGTCTTGCCAGCGCCTGAGGGGCCGACCAACGCGACCAACTGTCCGGCGGATGCGCGAAACGAGATGCCCTCGAGGGCCTCATCGCGGGCCTGGGAGGTGGATTCGGCTTCCCCTGGGTCGGATGCGGACTCTTCAGCCCCGCCTTCGGCGGGATGTTCCACCTTTTTCTTCCCGTTGGTTTTTTCCGTTAGAGACAAGACCGCCGCCACGTCTTCATGTCGTCCGTAGCGTTTGACATCCTTGAGCAGTTTGGATTCGTCAATGCGATAGTTGAAGGTAACATTGTCGAATTCGAGATTGCCACGCGCGTTTTGCAAAGCGATTGCATTTTCTTTCTCGGCGATGTCCTGCGGCAGGTCAACGACCTCGAAGACGCGCTCGAAACTGACCATGGAGGTTGAGAACTCAACGGGTGCGCCCGCCAGTCCCTGAAGCGCGCCGTAGAGTTGACCGAGGTACGAGCCGAACGCGACGATGGTGCCGATGGTGAAAGTCTCTTGAATGACATACCAGCCGCCGAGGCCGTAGACGAGCGCCGTGCCCACCGCGCCGACCAGGCCGAGCATGACGAAAAAGCCCGAGCCGAGCACCGCGCGGCGGATGCCGATGTCGCGTACGCTGGCGGCGCGGTCGCGGAAGCGATCGGTTTCCTGGTTGGCGCGCCCGAATAGTTTGACGAGCAACGCGCCGCCGATATTGAGGGTCTCGTTCATGTGCGCGTTCATCTTGGCATTGAGGTCCATGGAATGGCGGGCGATGTCGCGCAGGATGTTGCCGAGCCGTTGCGCGAAGAAGATGAACAGCGGCAGGATGAGCACGCTGACGAGGGTCAGTTTCCATTCGAGGGAAAGCATGACGGCCAGGATCGCCACCGCTTCGATCAGGTTGGTGATGATGCCGACGATGGTATTGCTGATGGCGTTCTGCGCCCCGACCACGTCGTTGTTGAGTCGGGACATCAACTCCCCGACCTTGGTATTCGTGAAGAAGCGCAGACTCATCCGCTGCAGTTTGCCGAAGAGCGCCACGCGCAGGTCATAGATGACGCCTTCGCCGACAGTGGAGTTGAGCCTGCGTTGGACAACGGAGATGAAACCGTTGAGAATGGGCAGGAGCAACAGACCAAGCGCCAGTATCACCAATTGGTTGAGATCCTTGGAAGGTAAAACCTTGTCAATCATCGTGCGGAAGATGAGCGGGGAGACCAGGCCGACCCCCGTGCTGAGCAGGATCATCACCAGCATACCGGTGATATGTCCCCAATACGGTCTGGCATATTGGAGGACGCGTACCAGTAATGCGCGCGTGACTTTGGGCCTTTCATCGCCCGAACGCATGTATGCAAACCAACCGCCGCCATGGAACATGTTAGTCTCCTGTTATCAAATCGTTTCGCAGTTGCCTGATTATCGAACCATGCAACTATAAAACCATCCAACCATTCGCGCAACTGGAAAAAGGGAGGAATTATTGAATGTATGGCAAGGGGAGGCGAATGGGAAACGCTCAAAGCCGATCTCAAAAAAGCCTACCAGCGCATGGACAAACTCTTCCACGAAAACCCAATTTGGAACGAAGCCGCCATCGGCGGGGCGCTGTCCATTGTGGTTCACACAGCCTACCATCTGGGCGAGATCCGCCAGGCGCTGTGCGTATTGCGTTAACCCACCCGTGAAACGGTGATATTACATTTTACATTGAACAAAAATGCCCGGTGGCTATGCTCCCGGGTATTTGATTGGGTGGTTTTCTCATATTTGCCGGCCCTGTGGGTGCTATA
>JACQYE010000191.1 GCA_016208355.1 Chloroflexota bacterium
TAACGGCGGCTCTGCGAACGTTAATTTCTTTTACTACACGTACCTAGGAATGCGATAAAGCCATACTGCAAAGATGAAACGAACATGCCGCAGAACCCCTCTGCGGCGTGTTCCATTCCAAACCTGCCCGGTGTATAATCCTACCGTGGAGAACGAAAAAGGCATTCCTCCCATCCTGATTCCCTAACCCCTGAGGAGAATTCCATGCAAGAGAAAATGAAGCAACTCAAAGAAACCCTTGCCACCCTGGCCGACATCGGTGGTGCCTTGGCCATCCTGGGCTGGGACCAGCAGACGTACATGCCGTCCATGGGCGCCGAATCTCGTGGCCAGCAGAGCGGGACACTGGGCCGCCTTGCCCACGAAATCGGTACTTCGCCGGATTTCGGCAAACTGCTTGACGAACTTAAGCCCTATGCCGCCAGCCTCGATCCTGATTCCGACGACGCCCGGATGATCAAATTCGCTATTCGTGACTACGAACAGGCCACGCGCGTACCGGCTGAGTTTGTGGTGGAGCAGGCCGAGGTCACCGCGCTGGCGAACCAGGCCTGCGCCGAGCAGCGCGCCAAGTCGGATTTCGCCCACTTCCGGCCGCACCTGGAAAAGATCATCGAGCTGACCCATCGTTTCATCGGCTTCTTCCCGCCCGCCGACCATCCCTACGATACCCTGCTCGACAACTTCGAGCCGGAGATGAAAACGGCTGACGTGAAGGCCATTTTCACTGCCTTGCGTCCCCAGCAGGTGGAACTCATTAAGGCCATTGCCGGGAAGTCGCAGGTGGACGACTCCTTCCTGCACCAGCCCTTCGATGAGCAGAAGCAGTGGGATTTTGGCGTGGAGGTCATTACTGCCTTCGGCTACGATTGGCAGCGCGGCCGGCAGGACAAATCGCCGCACCCATTCACCAACGGCTCCAGCATTAATGACGTGCGCATCACTACCCGCGTTGCCCCAGATTTCCTCAATTCCATGCTCTTTGGCACCATGCACGAGACCGGTCATGCCATGTACGGCCAGGGCCATGGCATAAACCTGGAACGCACAAACCTTGCCAATGGCGCCTCCCTGGGAGTACACGAGTCTCAGAGCCGCATGTGGGAGAACCTGGTCGGGCGTTCCCTGCCCTTCTGGCAGCATTTCTACCCCCGTCTCCAGAAACAATTCCCGCAACTCAAAGGCGTCAGCCTGGACAAGTTCTACAAGGGGATCAACAAGGTCCAGCCCTCGCTTATCCGTGTGGAAGCCGACGAAGCCACTTACAACCTGCACATCATGCTGCGCCTGGAAATCGAAATTGCCATCATTGAAGGTAAACTGGCCGTCAAAGACCTGCCTGAAGCCTGGAACGCCAAAATGCAGGAATATCTCGGCGTCACCCCGCCGGATGACGCCAAAGGCGTCCTCCAAGACATCCATTGGTCGTGGGGATTGTTTGGCTACTTTTCCACCTACGCCCTCGGCAACCTCATCTCGGCCCAGCTGTGGGAAAAAATCAACCAGGAGATCCCCGATCTGCCCGAGCAGATTCGCCAGGGAAAATTCGACGCCCTGCTTGCCTGGTTGCGCACCAACATTCATGTCCACGGGCGCAAGTTCATGCCGCAGGAACTGGTGCAAAAGATCACCGGCTCCAAGATAGACCCGGCGCCGTACATGCACTACTTGAAGAAAAAATACAGCGAGATCTACGGACTGTGATCCAACCGGACGCCCCGCAAGGGGCATCTCTTGTTTATAATAGCGACATGCAAAGCCGAACCTCCCTGACCTGTCTCCTGCTCGCCGCGCTGACTGCCTGTGTCCCGGCTGTGAGTACCCCGCCCGCGCCCACTGCATCCTTGGGCCTGCCCACCGTTACCCAGGCGGAAACTGCCACCATTACTCCGGAACTACCCTCTCCAGCCCCGCCGTCTGTTGACCTATCCCCCTCGCCGACGGCCGAACTGCTCCCGACCGAACCCACAATGCCAACCCTGCCGACCCTTGCCAACCCAACCATGCAGGCAACTTCCATACCACAACCCGAGACGCAATCTGGCGTGATCCAGTTGTTTACTCCGGGACCGATGTCGCAGGTCACCTCGCCAGTGCATTTCTATGGATATGCGGTGCCCGGTTACGACGACAAAGGACTCATCGAACTCTACGGGGAAGACGGCAGCCTCCTGGCCTCCGAAATCCTGCAATTGAATACAGATTACAAATGGGCTTTCTTTTCGTGGAGCCTGCCCTTCGATGTACGCGGGGCGGGAGAGTTGGGACGTCTCACCCTCAGCACGCGCGACCAGTACGGGCGGTTGACAGCCATCCAGTCAGTGCATCTGCTTTTACTCCCTGATGGGCTGGAGATCATCAATCCCCCCGGCAGCCTGGCGGAACGCTGCGTGATCGAATCCCCGGAGGCCGGGAAGCGCATCACCGGCGGGACAGTGTCGGTGTCCGGGGAGATGCTGCCATTCAACAGCCTGCCGCTGATCGTCGAACTGGTAGCGCGTGACGGGTCCAGCCTCGGCTCACAACTCGTCTCCGTCTCTCCCGGCCAGGAAGGGGCTTATCTTTCGTTTCGCGTAGACATGATATATACAGTTACGGTCTCCACCCCTGTTTTGCTGACAGTGCGCCAGTCCGACGACCGTATTGGAGGAACGATGTACCTGTACAGCCAGGAAATTATCCTAAATCCTTGACTTGCCTCCCTGGGGGTGATACAATCACGGCTCGTTCAACCCGGCGCGGGGTAGAGCAGTGGCAGCTCGTCAGGCTCATAACCTGGAGGTCGGTGGTTCGAGTCCACCCCCCGCAACTTTACGGCAATCTTAGACCGCAAGGCTACCGAAAATCGGCCAGCCTTGCGGTCTTCGTTTCCGGGAGTCTCCAACCAAGGAGACTTTTTCATGAACCACCGATCTCAAGTCTTGAATTTCTCAAGTCGCAGGTTCAACTATCCTCCTGCAAGATCCGCAGGTTGCTGACCGCCCAGCGCACTTACACCAATCCGCCGCCGACTACTCCTCCCGAACTTGCTTCTTTTACGTGTTGAGAATGGGTGAGATTTCTTCGTTCATGGTCATATCTCAACGACCTGAACTCTCGTCCCTCCGGGCATTTGCACTGTGACATCTCCAGGTTCGTAGGGAACGACCGGCTGGGTCCAGCGGAAAATCCATTTGGAATCTTCGGGACGCGCATTGACGCAGCCGCGTGACATGGGTTCTCCATAATTGTTGTGCCAATACGTGGCGTGAATGGCGACTCCGTTGCCGACGAAGAGCGAAGTCCAGCCCACACCGGGCAGGTCCCAGCCGCCGCCGGTCGAACCTCCGCTCATATGCACGGAGACCAGCTTTCGCCAGATCGGAAATTCTCCAACCGGGGTGGCTGATTCGCCAGAAAGGATGCCTGTGGAGACACGCGCAAAATAGACTTCCTTTTGGCCTTCATAACAGGAAAGGGTTTGATAGACGATGTTTACAACCACGCGCTTGTCTTCGGTCTCCGGGTGGATCGGGGCAATCTCCTCGAGGGTAACGGGACGAAAAGCGTCCGCGGCAGCCCACAGAATATCACCGTAGGAGCCGTAACGTTCGTTGATACGGTACCAGGCCTGCCCCAGATCATCCGTCTTCACCTGATCTACCCAAACCACCTGGCTGTAATACAGGCGCGGCGGAAGCCCGAGGGCAACCCGGTCACCCAGTCCGGGCGAGTGCGCCGGAGGATTATCCAGGGTCAAGTCGATGTAGGGGATCGTGACCTCCACCCACATTCCGGTAGAGGCAGGCAGGGTAGTGAGCGGGACGTTGAGAGAATTGCGAACCGGTTGCAGGTAGGGTGCCCAGATATAACCATCCGGCGTCTCAACCCAGCGCTGATTGATACGCAACGGATTCCATCCGGCGTTTTCCCTCAGCCAAATGACCACCATGTCTTCGTAGACATCGCCGACCGTCTGGCTGTCCGCATCGGGGCGGGATTTCAACTCGGTCTTACCGACGGTGACACGTCCGAGTTGATCTGCTTGCGGGAAATCGGCGGTTGCAGGAGAACTGCCTTCCCACGGATGAAAGGCAAGTCCTCCCAAGCTTAATCCGGCCAGCTTCAGGAAATCGCGGCGCGTCAGGAGGGAGGCCGCCTTATTGATTTTCTGTGTGGACATGGGTTCCGGTTGGTTGGCTTTTTTCATGATCGTGTTCCATAAACGCCATCATGAGCACGTGCGAGAGTGGACAAAACAGCGCCAGCCCAACCAGCAAGACCGTGCTGAGCGGGATCTTGAAGAGAAAGATAGCCGCCACACCGGCCAGCGGGATCAGGCAGCAAGCCAGCATGATCAGCATATGTTTTTTATTCATGAGTTGCTCCTTTTGTAGGGCGGAAACAGGATGTAGAGAATGCCTTCCTCGACCTTGGTTTGGTATTCATCCAGGGGACGCGGGGGAGGGCCAAACGTTACGTTCCCAACCGTATCGAAATGCCCGTCGTGGCAGGGGCTGACATATTCCTGAATATCCGGATGCCAGGAAACACGGCAACCCAGGTGCGTACAAATATTGGAAAGGACAAGGATATTCGTGGCATCCTTCCGGATGGCAAATACGCCGTGGCTGGTGACTGTTTTTTCCCAGCCATTAATAATCGAACGGTTAAACTGGAAAAGCGTCGGGATTCCGATGGGGATCTCTTCCAAGAGACCTAAACGGATCCAGGTATCGGGTTCCTGCGCCCGGAGTGCCGGGGAAACCAGGTAGCTGATCACTGGTAGTCCGATAATCACTCCGATCACCCCTCCAACCGCCGCGGTCATCATCTTGACAAAATCGCGCCGGCTGATGTGATTGGAAGATGATTTATCCATAATCGCCTCCGTATGGGCCAAATTAGAAAACCCTTACCGATTCATGCTCCAGATAAAAATCCTGGCCTCCGCGTCCACGGACCGGATGGTCAGCGTCAATTCAGATGTACCCTCAAGTAGCGATTTCCCTTCTGTTGTGGCTGGGAAAGACAGTATTCCCGAGACATGGTGGCCACCCAGCGGGCTGTCCCAAGAAATTGCCTGGACTTGGAGGCCGGCATCGGTCGCAAGCGTGGCCAGCGTTGCCAGGTCCATGCTCAAGTCAACCGAATGAGTGTTCATGGAAACCTGAAAGTCCAATGTCTGTCCGGGTTGATCGAGGTTCAAGGGCGTCACCTCCACAATCACGGCTCCCTGCTGATCGGCACGAGTTATCTCTTCGGTGGTTGCCTGCATGGGGGCCGGGACGGTTTCCGTTGGTAAAGGAACGACCGGCTGCGTTGTCACTGCCGAGCCGCAGGCCGGCAATGTTAAAATGAATAGGATAGATATTGATAGAAGAATGGTCTTCATGGGGTCTCCGTCGCTCGGATACGAGCCGCGATCTGCGTGGCTCTCCGGCGCTCATTGAGAAGTATGGCGAGCATCACGAGGATGCCTATCAGGGTCATTCCCAGGCCTGCCCACATGAATGCCAGACGGTAACGGCCCAGAAACGTGGCCGCGGCGGTCAGGCCCATAATGGGCAGCACATCGGTGACATGGTGCGCGCAGCATGCGAGCATGGTTACGGTGGAAGTGGTTCCACTGGCTCCCATGAGCGCACTGCTGGAACTGGTCGTATGGATAGGAACGAAGAGGCGGAACTTCAAGATGGCATAAAGCGCAGTCTGGAAGCCAAAGCCAAGGATGATTGGGATGATAATCCAGCGGTCATTCCAGAACAGCCTCCATGCGGCCTGGAAGCCTTCTGCCCAGGACATCACCCCGAAGTATAGGCCGGCCAGGAAAAGAATCCCCGCCAGACCGGCGCCAAGGGGAATGAGAATACGCTTTGTTCGTGTCACGTTGAAGTGGTTTCTTTCCATACTGGCATATTACCCCCGTGACACCTGCCTGTCATGCGCCACGTGGCGTTTCCCTTCGTAAGCAATCTTGCTTATGGAATACCGGCATAGGCAAAACTGCTTATGAGGAACATACGTGGGATGGCGCTGGGTCTCCGGGACGCAAATTCGTATACTGGGGAGGATGGAGTAAATGGATGATCAGTTTCCCCCCATTCCAGGTATTGGAACAGCCTTGCGAGGAAGCCATCGCGTGGGTCACCCACCGGATGGAATCTCTCGGGCTGCGGGTTGTGAATACCTTTGATCTGCGGATTGCCCGGATTGCCCATACCGATTGTCCCTGTCCTCATCACGGGACTGACCGGTGCGACTGCCAATTGAATGTACTGCTCGTCTACAAAACCGGTTCCGAACCGGTGACCCTGCTCGCCCATGGGTACGATGGCAGGACCTGGCTCTCGATGGTCAACTCCCCCCAGCAGCCGGCGGATGCGCGCCTGGAAGCACTGATCAGGAAAATCCTTGCGGTCCCGCTGCCTGTGGGTCAAATGGAACAACCTCATGCTGCTTGAAGAACGAAGTGAAATCCTGAGGCGGCTGCGGGTTTCTGAAGGCCATTTAAGCATCATCGTTAGCATGGTGGAAACAAATCAGCCTTACGAGCAAGTGCTTCACCTGCACCAAGCAGCGAGGTCGGACCCGGACGCTGTTTCAGCCCAGCCCCTGCCCATTTTATCTAGAATATACGGAGACATCTAAATGCCCAAAAAGAAAGCACGGAAAAGCGAGAGAAAGGTCCACAAGGAAACACCTCTGGTGGTTTGGCTCTGGACGTTAGGGCTGGGCTTTCTGGGTTATGTCATTGCCGAAATCGCCTTGGACGTGTATCCCCACCCTGTCCATTGGGCCTCCGGTGCGGGAGGCGCCGTGTTTGGTTTTTTGGTTGGATGGCTTTGGTATAAGTGGAAAGGGGATGTGATCTGATCATGGAAGAGGCCAAGGTTACATATGCACTTCTGGGCGCGGCAGCGCCGGGCGAAGGGAGGCAGATAACACCTGCACAACATGCGGTTAATCATCTTCACGGAACCTTCTCCCTACGGTTGCGTCTCTCGCCTCATAGGCCCTTCTCCGCTGCAAGCAATTTTACCCAGCGCAAAACCGATATAGGCAAGGTTGCCTATGGGGGGATAAGGAAGATGGCCCTGTACCTTTGAAGAGCTTCTCTGTACACTTATTAAAGAATAACCAATGCAATGAGGTGATTCCTGGGATGCCGGGAGCGCCTGGAATTAATCCTGAAAGGATGCCTTTACAAAAACTTTGTATTCTCTTTATTGGTGCTTTACTTGACTGGTTTAAAATCTAAACATCAGTACACACTTAATGGTGTATCCAAATTTTTAAAGGAGATAGTAAATGAACAGAATAATTCGTAACACGCTGATTGTGATCGCTGTCCTGGTCCTGGCTGGTGGGGTATTTTTTTCCGGTAACATGTATGCCCGCACAACCGCGTTTGGCTCCACTGGTATGATGGGCGGCTATGGCTGGAACTCTGGCGGTAATACTGGATACGGCCCCGGTATGATGAGCGGACAGGGCGGCTACGGTATGGGCCCCGGCAGGATGGGTGGATACGGTTACAGCAACGCCAGTGTCACCGCTCTCACGCTTGCCGATGCGAAAGCCGCTGCCGAGATCTACCTGACCGCTCTGGACAACCCCGATTTCAAGATATCAGAGATCATGATCTTCGACAACAATGCCTACGTGGTTGTGACCGAGGAAAGCACCGGACTGGGAGCCTTTGAACTGCTGGTAGACCCGTTGTCGCAGGTTGCTTATCCCGAACACGGTCCCAATATTATGTGGAATCTCAAGTACGGCGGCCTGAACCACGAGTATATGATGGGCGGCCAAGGCGGCATGATGAATGTTATGATGGGAGGCAATGGCTTGTCCAGCGCCATCCCCGCCGATATCTCTTCCGACATGACAGTCAGCCCTGAAAAGGCAATTGAGTATGCCCAGGCGTACCTGGACGCCAACCTCGCCGGCGCAACTGCCGCGGCCGATCCGGTGAAATTCTATGGCTATTATACGCTTGATTTCGAGCGGGATGGTGTAGTCGTCGGCATGTTGAGTGTCAATGGGTTTAGCGGCCAAGTCTTCCTGCATACCTGGCACGGGACATTCATTGAGGAGCTGGAGTACTAATACAAGAGAAAAGAGGACGGGCAAACCCGTCCTCTTTTTTTGCTAATTTTCCAGATAGCCCGTTCGGAATTGTTCTCTGTTTTCTCTCTTACCTATTTGAATTGGAATGTGTAGAGAAAGCCGACCAGGTCCCAAGTCTGCTGGTCAGTGAAGAGCGGCCCCCAGGAGGGCATGCCCGTTCCCATCCCGCCGCGCAGGATTTTTCCCTGCAGGAGGGCGGGGCTTGCTCCCAGTGTGATCGCCGGGTCGGAAAAGTTGGCCGGAGTTTTACCAGCCAGCGCGGTTATATTCGCAGAGAAAACGCCGTTTCCACCCCCCGTCTCGCCGTGGCAGGCGGCGCAGTTCTGGGCGAACAGACGTTGTCCTTCGGCCAGCCCTTCCGGGGTTGTATTGGATAGCCAAATATAGGCGACCAGGTCCCAGATGTCAGAACCGGCCAAAGAAACCAGCGCCGGATCCGCGCGCAGGTCCAGGTAGATCTGCGCCGGGGAATGGCTGCGGTAGTAATCGGGAGTCAAGTACGCGGCCGGCAGCAAGGCGGAAAACTGCTCCCCGTATTGGGCATCGGGGATTCGATCAAGAGTCACGGATGCCGGGTGGGGGGCGTCGATGTCCAAGTTGAGCATTAGATATAAAGGGGGAGTTGTCACTTGCGGAGAAACCGGCTCCTCGCCTGTGACCTCGATTATGCCGCGCATGCGCCAGTGGTTGGGGCCGCACCAGCGTGTGCAGTAATAGGCATACGTTCCGGGCTTGTCGAAGGTGAGCGTTATCTCGGTCACCTGGCCCGGGAGAACATCCACGGCCGGGGTATCGCTTTGCCCGATGGCAAAGCCGTGCATCACATCATCCGAGGTCAGGCGCAGGTGGATCGGCATGCCGGCCTGCACCCGGATGGTGCTGGGTGTCCAGCCCCCGGATTCGGCAATCCGCCCATGGACTTCGATGACTCCCTGTGCCCCAATTGCTCGCGCCGCGATTGGGGCTGCAAGGACGATCAATATACCGGTGATAACCAGTATCCTGCTTAGTAATTCCGTACGTTTCATAGCAGTAGTCCTAACATGAAGATCGTGACAAGTGTGGAAAAGAGGATGACCGGAGCGGGAGTGACCTTCACTTCAGAACCGACCTTCTGGGCCGTGCGCGCCGTCCAAAGCAAGCCGCCAATGAGTGTGAGCGTTTGAAGGGGGAGGAGCAGGGTGGTCAGATAAGGCTGCCAGGGGATGGCGGCGGTGCCGAACAGGTTCCAGCCCCAGCCGAACGGGTCGGACAGGGAGGAAAGGATGTAGGCGGCATTGGTCAGGACAAAGGACATGCTGAAAGCTACCCAAAACATCAGACCGAGCGGGACGAGCGCCGTGGCGAAGGCCGTGAAGATTTTTTTGAGGGTTGTCGTGGCCTTCGTGAGCGCTTTTCCGGTCCCGACTGCCCCCAGGAACAGGGCTGGCAGTAAGCCGAAGATGAATGCCAGGAATGCGGCAGCGTAACCGAACCACGCCAACGAACCGACTGAATAAGCCGCCAATTTCATTGTGCCCCAGGGGCCGAGGAACACGCCGGCGTAGATCATCGCCGCGCCCAGCATAATAAAGGCCTTGAAGGCCTCGTCCATCCGTATGGGCGGTTTTGACAGGTCAGCCGAGAAGGGGCGGGTGTTGATGGCGATATTGTCGTAAGGGCAGGTGCGCAGGCATTCCATGCACAGGCCGCAATATGTGTTCTTCGTCAGACCGCCGGGAAAAACGTCCCACGGGCAGCCATAACCAACTGCCGAGCCGTTGTAGCAGGGCTTGTCTTTGCAGGCGAGGCAGATCTGCCTGTCTTTGACACGCAGCTCCAACGGCGCGGCCTGGGCATACAGGCCGACGAACCCGCCCACCGGGCAGATATAGCGGCAAAAGGTACGCCGCTCGAAGATGATGCTCATTCCAATGGCGATAAATAACATCGCCGCCAGGACGACAGCAGTCACTTTGGGTGCCGTCAGAATGACGCTGCTGAAGAGCGCCACCAGGGTGAAGGTCAGGTTTTGCAGCCAGATGTTGCGCAGCCTGTTTGGCCAGCGCAGGTTGAACCAGCGCGGCTTTTTCATTGGAGGGTCCATGATCGCGCCGCGCTGGAGCCATTCCCCGGGCAGCGGGATGGGGCAGACCGCGCACCAACCGCGCCCAAATAACGGCACAGCAACCAGGATCAGGACCGCCCACCAAGCGATCCAGACGAAGATAATGCCAAAGTTGCGGTTCCCGACCGGCGTCCCGATAAAACCGGACAGAATGGCGAAAAGGAATCCGGCCAGCATCACAAACAACACCACCATCTGCGGCCAGCGGTTCTTGAGCAGGGATTTGATAAGCGGGAAACGGGTCAGTTCGGAACGCATCAGCCGGTCTCGGCCTTGGGAAAGTTGGGAGGCAGTATCAGAATGGCAAGCGTTGCAAGGACGGTCAGGCCGATGGCGCGCCAGAGCCAGCGGTTCTTGCCCACCTGGAGCTTGCCAACCATGAACGGGTGCAACGCGCCGCAGGTGACGTTGCAGCGGAAGCGAAAGGACCCGGACCTGTTGGCGGTAAAGGTCATGCGGGTGGTCTGACCCGGGTCGGCGGTGACCGAGAGGCCGTACCCATCCAGGAACATCCCGTGGACGACGTCCGTGCTGACCAATTCAATTGTCACTGTGTCGCCGGGATTCACCTCGAGAACCGCTGGGGCATAGGCAAACTGGTTTGCTTCGACCCGAAAGGTGCGCCGGGCAGGCGCGGCCGCGGTGACCGGCAGGGGCGCAAAGGTAATTACTGCTCCTGCAAGTATGAAAAGTGCAACGAAAAACCACGGTTTCATGGACAAGGACACTTCCTATGGCATGTTGGATGGGCCGTACTGGCTGTACGTGCTGTCAATATAAGTCCTGATTTCCTGGGTGCCCTTGCCTTCCTGTTGCAGTCTCATCACATCCTGGGTGATATCCACGCAGATCGAGCAGCCCAGTGCGTGGTTGTCGAAAGTGATCGTTCCATTGGTATCCACGCTCTGAACATAGCAGGAGTAATTCGAGGTGTGACCCATTGCCCCACAGCCGCAGTAGCAGGGAATCTGTTGCAGGATATCCGGGTTGACGGCTGCAAACTGGTATGCCTGTTGGACCGAGACTGGCGCTGATTGCATTTCAGCAGGGAGTAGGTCAAGCGGCATCATTGTCAACTGGTGCTCTGTCTGACCGGAACATGCAGGTAAGGTAGCCAGGAGGAGAATGGAAAACAAGGAAAAAAAGAGCAACTTATGGGATCTCAAGGTCATCGGCTATCCTTTCAAAACGGGATCATTCTTCTTCAAGGGGATGTTCGATCTCTCCTGCCATGAAACGCTCCGGGTCGGCCTCGAACGCCCGCAGACAGGCTTGTGTGCAAAAATAGACTCGTTCGCCCCGGTAAATGACGCTGGCGAAGCACTCCGAGTCTTTAATCTCCCCGCCACAGGCGGAAAGGGCTTTTTTATCCTGCAAAATTGGCATTTGAACCATTCTTCAGCACCAGCCGGAAACACAGCCAGCCCACGAAACACCCGGCCAACGCCCCGGCCACTCCCGCCACCCAATGGTTTGGGTGGAAGTAGCTGACCAACCCAATCCAGGCGAAAACATAGCCCAGGATACAGCCGGCAGCGATCCCGATATCCACCGGCCAATCGGGGCTTCGTTGGTACTCATATGGGTAGAGAACATCAAAAGTTGTGTTCATATTCTCCTTCTTCCTTCAAGCCAGGGCGCCACATCGAGTACGATCTGTTCAACCAGTCAGCAAGCCCGCTTTCCGATTAAATTCTATCCCGCTATTAGCCCTGAGATGAGCGTCATAAGGCGGATAATAATATAGGCAAAATGGCGTACGTAAAAAGGGAGCAACAGGTTTGCACCCGTTGCTCCCCGCTAAATGTTCAGAGTAGCCCCCTCTTCGAAGAATTTCCGGTGGTGTTTTCTTGATGGAACCTATTTGATAACGAGTGGAATTTCCTGGATCACCGATTGGCTGCCTTGCTTTACCTCCACTTTGAGCATCCAATTGCCGCTCATGACGAAGTTAGCCTGAATGGCATAGGCGCCATTACTTTGCTCGGTTGCTTGCCCGGTCATGCTCATTCCGGACATGTCGGTGTGGTCAGCGGTCACCATAACAGTCGCGCCGGTGACCGGATTGCCCGCCTCGTCCGTGATGGTCAGGATGATTTCCACATTGCCCATCGTGGCAGGATTGGGGTTGGTCTCGGCAGTGACAACGATACTGCTCGAAACGGGAGCAGGCTCAGGACCGGCAGATCCGATGCAGGCCGCCAACAGCAAGGGCAACACTAGCAGCACAGAAATTAGAGTAGGGGTGCGCATGTTTCAGTTCTCCTAAAAAAGACTAAGGTGTGACATTCACGACGAGCATCAGCCCGCCGGGTTCCACATTGTCATTCGTGGTATGGTGCAGGATATGGCAGTGCAGCATCCACAGACCTGGTTCGGTGGCGACGAATTCAACGTCGTAGCGCTCGCCAGGTGCAACCGAGATGGTGTCCTTGGTCAATTGAGCTACTTCGGGGACAGGATGCCCGTCGGTGGCGATAATTTTGAAGGGCATGCCGTGAAGGTGCATGGGATGGATGAATTGCCCGATACCGATAAATCTCAACCGCACGCGCTGGCCGACCTGGACATTGATTGTTTCAGTGGAAGGGAAGGATTTCCCGTTGATGGTGAAATAGTTAGGCTCCATGCCAGCCATCGGCATGGCGGCATAGGTGACGCCGTCACGCAACAGCCACTCGGAGAGCATCAAGGTCACATCCACGTCGGGCGGGTTGGCTTCAGGCGTCTTTGGGTCAATAATAAAAGGGGCGTAGAGACCAGCGGAGACTTGGCGGTCGCCTTCATAGTGCGAGTGGTACATGAAAGTGCCGGTCGGTTTGGCAATAAACTCATACGTGAAAGTCTCGCCGGGCTGGATGGGGTCCTGGGTCATGCCGGGCACACCGTCCATGATATTGGGAACTTCGACCCCGTGCCAGTGGATAGTAGTGGGCTCGTCGAGTTCGTTCGTGACGATGATTCGGACTTGGTCGCCTTCGGTGACTCGAATCATGGGGCCGGGGACAGTGCCGTTGTAGGTCATGGCTGTAACAGTAACGCCATCGGTGAGCGTCCAATACACCATCTCTGTGGTAAGTTCGAAAACCTTGACGCCGTTGTCCAGGGTGTAGGAGAGTGGTTGTCCTCCAACATCTGCAGCAGCTGGCCGGATGTTGGAACCGGTGATAGGTTCCATCATATGTGCGGCCGCAGGATCGGATGGCATCATTGATCCAGGGATGGGCGTGTTGATCATGCTTGTATTGTCCATCGGCATGCCAGTGCCTGCTGGTATGTTTTCTGGAGTAGATACAACTTGTCTCGGGGTGCAGGCCGCTAAAAGTAATGGCAAGGTCAGTAAGAAATAAATCGGTTTATTAAACATCGTTTCTCCATAAGGGTCAGAAATTGGACAAATTATGTCTTATTAAATCCGATATGGACATCGAAGGCAATACGCAATTTTGCCTACTTCTTACCAAGTATGTTTTCTCTCCCGGGTAGGCTGCAGAAGCATAATTAGCCCTAGCCGGAACCAAATCCGGGCAGGGGCGAGGGAGGTTGGTTTACTGCCCAGCAGAATGCAAAATCACTTCATGAAAAATTTGTAATTATCCAACGATTAATTTCCCCCGCAGTATCCCCACCTTGCACTGGAAACCATATTCACCGGGTTTTTCGGGGATAAGTTTCAGGGTCACCGGCTGGCCTTCAGGCAGGAACGAACACTTTTTTGAAATCCGGGAATAGTACTTCTTCGGAGCAGGTTGAACCTTCCTGGCGGGTGAAGATCAATCTCACCGGCCGGCCGAGTACCAACAACATCGCAATCAACCCAAATCCAAGCATCAACAAACCTCCAGGCATCATGGCTTTTTCTCAGGTTACTTCTTTGCCTGCCGATCTTAGACCATGAGCGTCATTCTGCGGATTAATAATAGGCAATTTGGCGTATATTATTAAAGTTGACGAATTTGGATTAGAACATTACAATATTCGAAAGTGCTAATATAGAACGGATGTCAAATGACCGACCCTCAATTGTATAAACTACATGCCAGCATCTGCCACACACTTGCCAATCCCAAGCGGCTGGAAATTATCGACCAATTACGCAGTGGGAAAATGTCGGTGACTGAATTGGCAAAAGCCCTGGGAATCAGCCAGTCTAATCTGTCACAGCATCTGGCGATCATGCGTCAGAAAGGTATTGTCACAACGCGCCGTGAGGGGTTAAACGTTTTTTACAAGTTGAGCAATCCCAAGATCATCCAAGCTTGCGACTTAATGCGGCAAGTACTGTTGGAACATTTAGAAACTGCCGCTGAACTGGCCCGAGGAAAGTGACAGAAAAGGAACCCATTTCATGACTGAGCCTATAAAGACAAATTACTTGTTCATCATCAATGATTCACCCTATGGAAACGAACGACCCTTCAACATGCTGCGCTTGGCATTGAATTTGGTCAAGCGCCCCGACGCCAGTGTGCGCGTGTTTCTGATGGGTGACGGTGTCAACTGCGATATCGCGGGACAAAAGACGCGCGAAGGGTACTTCAACGTTGAACGTATGCTGAAGTCGCTGGCACACCGCGGCGAGGTTGCAACCTGAGGGACATGCGTAGAGGCTCGCGGGCTCGAGCCTGAGCGATTTGTGGAAGATGTGCGATCCGGCAACATGGATCTGGCGGGCGAGTGGACCGTCGCGGCGGACAAGGTGCTAGTATTCTAACGCGAGGACTCTGTGGCGCATGAGATTCGCATCCAACTTTAGACTGAAAACTACCGCGCCTGCCGCCGCAGTCTGGAGGCCGAGATATGCAATGTGCGTGCCATCGTGCGGAGCGACGATGATGAGCTTCCATATGACATCGAGCGTCGCTATCACTGCCTTTTGTGCATCCCCACTTGTCCCCTAGACGTGCTTCGTGTTGTAGGCACTATTCTGTTATCGGTCAATACTATTATTTGAAACTCAGAGGTGAGATCATGGCAGGTAAGATTGTACTGATCCTGGGCGGCGGTATCGGCGGATTGGTCGCCGCCAACGAATTACGGCGGCTCCTGCCCTTTCAACACCGTATCGTGCTGGTCGAGAAGAA
>JACQYE010000198.1 GCA_016208355.1 Chloroflexota bacterium
TATGATTCGTATTTGCGTTTGAGAGCAGGCGAGGAATGACTATGGACGATAGACCACAGACGATGCCCCATGCTGAAACCAGGACTACTACGGACGATTGGGGCCTGCTCGGCCGCGAATGGGCGGTGGACATGCTCAAACAGCATATCGCCCACGACGCCCTCCGCCACGCCTATCTCTTCGCCGGACCTCCCGGACTGGGACGCCGCACCCTGGCGCTGCGCCTGGCGCAGGCATTGAACTGTCCCAGTCCGGCCGTCGCGGGGGAGCCCTGCGGCGTATGCCGTACCTGCAAACAGATCGAAGCCATGCAATACGCCGACCTGACGGTTGTCCAATCCGAGAAGGAAGGCGGGGTGCTAAAGGTGGAGCAGGTACGCGAGGTGCGCCAGACGCTGGTGCTCAAACCCTACCAGGGCAGGTATCGCGTGGCGCTTTTCCTGCGCTTCCAGGAGGCCAATGCCAATGCCGCCAACGCCCTGCTCAAAACGCTGGAGGAAGCCCCGGCGCACGTCATCCTGCTCCTGACCGCGGACAATGCGGATGGTCTCCTGCCAACGATCACATCGCGATGTGAAATCCTGCGCCTGCGCCCCCTGCCCGTGGAGACGGTGGAAGCCGCCCTGAAGTCCCGCGGCGCGGGGGCTGACTCTGCCCGCCTGCTGGCGCATCTCTCCGGCGGGCGCCCCGGGGCCGCGTTTCGGATGCAGGACGACCCGTCCGCGCTCGATTTCCGCCGCGAGCGGCTGGACGATCTGCAGAGACTGCTCCCGGCAACGCGGGTGGAGAAGTTCGCCTACGCCGAGAAACTGGCCAAAGATAAGGAAACCTTCCGCAACGTGCTCTTCCTGTGGCTGGCCTACTGGCGCGACGTCATGGTGTCCGCTTCCGGGTCTTCCGCCCCGCTGGTGAACGTGGATCGCGCCGCAGAGATCGAGGCGCTGGCAGGAAAGCTTGGGCTGGGCGAAGCCCGCCAGGTCGTGGCCGGGACGGAGTCTGCCATCGAGCGGCTGGAGATGAATGTCAACGCCCGCCTGCTGGCGGAGGTCACGTTGCTGGATTGGCCTGGCGTTTCATGAACAAGTCCGTTTTATTTTCCCACCACGGAGATAACAGAGCGCACAGAGAAAAACAGATAAAAACCCCTGTGCTCTCCGTGAACTCTGTGGTGAAATACCTTCTCTTGCTCCCCATCATCATCTTATCCGCCTGCAGCCCGGACCCGACGCCTGCCCCCGCGCCAACCGAAACTCCCACGCCGACAGCCACGGCATCCATAACATCCACCCCCACGCTGACACTCACTCCAACCCTGACGCCCGAACCGGCCTGGTACGAGCAAATTGACGCTTCCTATGCTGCTCTTGAATACCGCTACGGGCTGGTGGACAGGCCGGATGCCAGGAGGTATACCTCCCTGGAAGATGCGGTCAACAAGACCGGCAACTTTGACTATCTTCCCGCCATTCCGGCTTATGTCGCCATCGTGGGCGAAGAGAGCCGCGACGGGCGCATCTACTACCAGTTCAACTACGGTTGGATGGACTCCGCTGACGTGCAACTTTTAACGCCATCGTCATATCGCGGCATCCTGCTGACGCGTGACGTGGACTTCCGCTTCGGTTGGGTGCTGGCGGATACGCAGAGTGTCAACGCAGCCGGGACGCCGGTCCGCACCTACAGCCGCTACCAGATTGTGCACGAAATCCCGGCGCTGACGGAGAATCCCGGTTACGTGGCCGTCGGCCCGGACGAGTGGCTGCCCGAGGATTCCGTCGCGCTGACCAGCCCCCGGGTCCCGGAAGATGCAGGAGCGGATACCTGCCGCTTTATCTATGTTGACCTCGCCGAGCAGACCCTGCGCGTCTATGACCAGTGCAAACTGGTCTTTGCCTCCCTGGTCTCGACCGGGAAGCAAGCGGGCTGGACGGTGACGGGACGGTTTTCCATCCTGGTCAAGTTCCCCCATCTTCTGCTGACGCCTCCCTGGTGGTCAATCAGCGTGTATTACCAGGAGGGCGTGCCGAACTTCATGACCTACTGGGGGGACCTGGGTTTCCACGGAGCGTACTGGCACGACGACTTCGGCTCGCCGGTCTCGCATGGCTGCGTCAACCTCTCTCCGGCGGACGCGAAGTGGCTGTATGAGTGGGCGGGACTAGGGGAGCGGGTGATCATCAGCGCGGGGGAAAAACCATGAGGCAGTTTCGTTCAAAGGGGCGGAAATAAATCTTATTGGAAACCCAGTGGCAATAAATACGGGCTCAAGGCAAGACCCAAGGTTATCCGTTATATGACCTTTGTCACATAGTCTAGACCATTAATTTCTTGTATACTAACTAAGAAATAACCATTCCTAAGGGGGACACCCCATGTGCAAGAATCCTTGGAATCCAAACCTCTCCATCTGGAAAGCAATCCTCTGGCTCGGTCTCTTGTTTCTCGTTGCCGGCCTCGCCTCTTCCGTCCTTGCCGACTACCTGGGACCCAACCGCACGGTGACAACGTATATCTGGGAGCGGTCTACCTGCACCTATCTCGCCACCAAATCGGGCGGATCCTGCTCCCTGACCCTGTACTATCCTCCACATGGCTGCGTCGCCGCGTCCCTCACAGCCGGATTTTTCAACAACAGCCCAACTGCGTGCGGCGCGGCCTGGGGTGGCACCTGTGGGGTGGACTTCTCTTGCAGCATCAGCCTGACCGGCGACAGCGTGGGCGGCTGCTCTTCGGGCGAGACCGGCTGCACCAGCACCGAGCACACCACCACCTATCCACCCGCAACTGTGTCCGGCTCGGTCAATTGTTCCCAGACAGGGGACAATGGCTGGTGCGTGGGAACGGCCAGTCTGTCGCTCTCGGCCAGCGAGCCGCTCGGTGGTCAAAGCATCACGGTGATCGAAGGGACTCACAACGGGGCAAGCTTCTCCTGTCCCGGCGCATCATGCGACGTGGCCCTATTGGA
>JACQYE010000040.1 GCA_016208355.1 Chloroflexota bacterium
GGAAAACGTCCAGCCTACGCCATCAAACCGGATATGGAGACCGACCAGCTCAAGGTCCTGGCAAAGTTCCTGAAACCAGACGGGACCATCCAGCAGGTGCCAAACTCGCGCACCCATCCTGACCGGTTCCGCATCGTGCTGGAATATATCCTGGCTGCGTTCGAACCGGGCGTGACGTACACTGAGAAGGAAGTCAACAGCATCCTCCGCCGTTTTAATGAAGACGTCTCCGGTCTGCGACGTGATCTGGTGGACGAAAAAATGCTATCCCGCGAACGCGACGGCTCTAGATATTGGCGAACGAATGTAGAGGCGGCGATATGAACGAAGAACTCGTCGCCTTTTTCAAAGCCCTGGCAGACGCCAACCGGCTCAAGATCGTCGGCCTGCTGGCTCAACGTCCCTACAGCGGCGAGGAACTGGCCGCCCTGCTCGACCTGAAACCATCCACCGTCTCACACCACCTCACCAAACTGGCTGAGGTGGGACTGGTCTCGGCGCGCGCCGAAGGCTATTACAGCGTTTACCGGTTGGAAGAAGCCACGTTGCAAAAAACGCGCCTGCTCTTTTCAAAAGACGACCTGGTTTCTGTGGTCGCCGACATCGACGCGGATGCCTACGACCGCAAGGTGATCGGCGATTTCACCCGTCCCGATGGCTCGCTGAAAGAAATCCCGGCCCAGCGCAAGAAACTGGAAGCCATCCTGCGTTATGTGGTTAGGGCCTTCGAACCAGGGACTCGCTACAGCGAGAAGCAGGTCAATGAAATCCTGTCCCGCTACCATGCCGATACCGCCTCCCTGCGGCGCGAACTGGTGGGAGCCAGGTTGATGGAACGCGAGGGCGGAGGGGGAGAGTATTGGAGGGTGGAGAACAGAGAGTAGAGAGCAGAGAACAGTAAGGGCGGACCTGCGTGTCCGCCCTTTTCTTTCGTGGTTAATGCCCGCGCTTTTCCAGTAGAAAATTCTCCTCTCCCCCCAGCGCCTTCCCCAGCGGTTCCGCCTCCAGCGCCATGACGCGGCTATTGGCAAAGAAGCCAAAATCGAAGGTTGTCGCCTCCCCGGCCTTCTTGCCGGGGACCGGCATCAGCCGCGCTGTGAGCGGTTTGTCCAGCCGCAGGGCCAGGGCGGAAATATCCAGCAGTAAAGCCGCAATTTGATCAACGCTCACATCCCCCGGCAGCGGGACGGTGTCCAGCCCGGTGCCGCACACGGCAGAATAGAGCAGCAGGTCTTTCACCGTCAACGTCCCTTCGGCGGCGCGGCGGGCCAGGATCGGGTCTTCCAACACCGGCTGCATGAAGCCGCTGAATCCGGCCCGCGGGAAATTCGACCGTTCGATGGCCTCGGTCAGGATGGCAGCCGCAGCCAGCGACCCGTGCAGCCCCACGCGCGGCACACCCATGCGTTCCACCGCCGCGCCCAGCGACCGGGCTTCCTCCGGGAAAGGCGCCAGTGAATAGTCAATCCCGCCAAAGTGGATGAGATGCTTGAATTTCAAGTAGTCCGCCACCCGGGTCAGGGTATGGGCGTTTTCCTCCAGGATGTCCACCATCACCTGCCGCCCGTCTTCGATGGTCCGGGCGATCTCGAAGGCCTGGACAGCCACGTCTGCGGCTTCCATGGCAAGCGCAAAGGCCGGTTCCCCGCCTTCGTGGTAGGCGGCCGGGAAGAAGGGTGCGCCGGGCGGGACGTTGGCCAGCGCGGCAAAGTTCAGGTTGGCGAATCCGTTGGGGTCGAGCGGAGCAGTACGTACGATGACTTCGGCGCAGAGGCGCACAGCATTCAACGAAATGCCGCGTTTCCTATCTGCCATCACCCCGGCGAAGAAAATGTTCTTCGACCCGGCAATGGCCTCCGGGATGACCGCGTAACTCGCCGCCGACTCGGGCAGCGCCGGTCCTAGCGCGGCGTCGGCGATGCCCATTTCGGGCAGGAGCTGGCTCAAAGTTTGGGCAAGGAGCGGGGTTTCATCCGCTTTCCCGGCCAACAGGCGCGGGAACGGGATCGTCGCCAGCCGCGTCGTCTGGACCTCGTAGCCTTCGGCCTCGAAAGCAGATTTGGCCTCGGCCAGGAACGCGCCTGCTGTCCGCAGTTTTTTCTCTTCCAGCGGCCAGCCGGGGTTGCAGAAGTAGGTGATGGAGCGGATTTTCATGGAATTATTGTTATTCGAAATTCATTATTTGTGATTTGTCCGTCTTTGCCTGACGATCTCGAACATCAGGATGGCCCCGGCCACTCCCGCATTGAGCGACTCGACCCTGCCCGGCATCGGGATGCTGACCATGCCAGTTGCCATCCCGCATGCCGGGGCGCTGGCGCCCTCGGCCTCGCCACCCACGATAAGCGCCAGCGGGGGGCGGAAGTCAGTCTCCCAGCAGGAGGCGCCGTCCATGTCAGCCAAATGGATTTGCAGGCCTGAGGTCCGCGCCCGGATTTCGCCCCAGTCTAAAGCATGGATGGGCAGGCGGAAGTGCGCCCCCAGGAAGACGGCCTGCACCCCGGCGGCCGCCGCGCTGCGCAGCAGCGTCCCCAGGTTGCCGGGATCGCGGATCTGGTCGGGGATCAGGATGAAAGATAGTTCATCAGGAATGGGAAGCGAGGAAAGGTCGAGCACGGCCAGGATGCCCTGTGTATTACCCGTGTTGCTCAGGGCATCCAGCAGGTGGCTGGAGACATCTTCGGTTTCCACGCCAGCAACTATCAGTCCGTTGTTCAATGCCCTGCCCCGCTCGCTTAACTCCTCGGCGTATAGCACAAACCGGAACGGCCAGTTTGCGGCCAGGGCTTCTTCCACCAGCCGCACGCCCTCGGCTACGAAAGCGCCAGCATCGCGGCGTTCCTTCGAGCGACCCAGAAGGGCGCGGACGCGCTTGAGTTTAGGATTCTGCGCTGAAGTGATCATGCTGACATAAATTGCATAGAGATTGCCTTACCTAGAGTTGCCTACGAATTTTCTTTTGTCGTTTCACAGATGTTTTTATATCTTTCAGCGGATTCAGTCCAACCCCTATTTCCAAAGCAAATTGTGCCATTAAATGTTGATATGCAGACTTAATATTCATATCTGGATTTTCTTCCGTAAACAACCCATCCCATTCTTCTTCCCAATCATAGGTAGAATATCGTTTATGATTATAGGATGCTGATTTAATCTTTGCATCTTTTCCCATTCCAGTGTTC
>JACQYE010000201.1 GCA_016208355.1 Chloroflexota bacterium
GCGCCTTCCCCAAAAACTGGCAGTATTTCGTGATCGCCGCCGTCAATGTCGTCTTCCCATGATCTATGTGCCCCATCGTCCCTACATTCATGTGCGGCTTCGTCCGCTCATACTTCTGCTTCGCCATCTGCTCTCTCCTTCTAGAGTATTTATGAGAACTAAGAGTTTAAGATTTCGTGCGCCACAGATTCAGGTACCGGCGCGTAATGATCAAATTCCATCGAGAACACGCCCCGGCCTTGGGTGGCAGAGCGTAATTCAGTTGCATATCCAAACATTTCTCCAAGTGGGGCGGTCGCATTAACTGCCTGGGCATTGCCCGGGCGCACTTCCATACCATGAATATTCGCCCGCCGGCTGTTCAGGCTGCCAAGAATATCACCGAGGAATTCCTCGGGAGCAACCACTTCCACCTTCATCACAGGTTCAAGCAGGACGGGCTTACCCTTCTGGACACCTTCCTTGAAGGCCATCGAACCAGCCATTTTGAAAGCCATATCGTTCGAGTCTACTTCGTGGAACGAACCATCGAAAAGGGTGACTTTCAAATCAGTCACCGGATATCCGGCCAGTACGCCGCTTTCTGCGGCTTCCTTGACGCCCTTCTGGACCGCGGGAATGAACTCGCGCGGCACAGAACCGCCAACAATTTTCTCTTCAAAGACGACTCCGCTGCCGCGCTCCCCCGGCTCCAGCGAAATGACTACGTGGGCATACATGCCGCGCCCGCCTGATTGTTTGACAAAGCGCTGGTTGACCTCAGGGACTGCCTTCGTGATGGACTCATGGTAGGCCACGCGCGGCTTGCCCACATTGGCCTGCACACGAAACTCGCGCAGCATCCGGTCCACGATCACGTCTAAGTGCAGTTCGCCCATCCCGGAGATGATGGTTTGCCCGGTCGTTTCGTCAGAGCGGACCCGGAATGTGGGGTCTTCTTCGGAAAGTTTCCGCAAGGCCTCTCCCATCTTGTCCTGATCAGCGGTCGTCTTCGGTTCAATGGCAACAGAGATGACCGGCTCCGGGAAGGTGATGCTTTCTAATACAACCACGCGATTGTCGCACAGAGTATCGCCCGTGAACGTGTCCTTGAAGCCGAGGACTGCGGCAATATCTCCGGCGCGCACCTCGGTAACATCTTCACGGTGATCGGCATACATCCGCA
Organism: Chloroflexota bacterium; assembly: GCA_016208355.1. Classification (GTDB taxonomy): domain Bacteria; phylum Chloroflexota; class Anaerolineae; order Anaerolineales; family Villigracilaceae; genus UBA877. The sequence continues at coordinate 1,166 of JACQYE010000201.1, forward strand.
GGAGACGCCCAATGCGCTCCCGCTTACCCTTGATAGCGTTGGTCACCATCTGTCCCTGGCTGAGCGTCCCTGAATAAACCCGGAAGTAAGCCAGGCGCCCCACGTAGGGGTCTGTTACGATTTTAAAGACCAGTGCGCTTAATGGCGCGTCATCCTGTGGAGGTAGTTCGACTGTCTCATCAGTTCGCGGGTCCATGCCGCGGACTGGCGGTACGTCCATGGGAGAAGGGAGGTAGTCTATGACTGCATCCAGCACAGGCTGGACGCCTTTGTTACGCAGGGAACTGCCGCAGAAGATCGGGGTGGCTATGCTTGCGATGACGCCTTTCCGTAAAGCTGCTTTTAGTTCCTCTACACTGATCTGCTTGCCTTCCAGGTATTTAACCGTCAGGGAATCATCGAGTTCTGCGATTCGCTCGACCATGGCATGACGCCGTTCTTCGGCTTCAGGCTTGAGGTCCGGAGGGATATCGGCTTCGCGCGGTTCACGGCCCAGTTCGTCGTCCCAATAAATCGCCTTCATCGTCATCAGGTCGATCACACCCTGAAAAGAAGACTCAGCCCCGATTGGCATCTGCATGGCGATCGGGCGGGCACCGAGACGCTGCTTGATGGTCTCGATGGTGCGCTCGTAAGAAGCGCCCACACGATCCATCTTGTTCGCAAAACAGATGCGGGGTACGCCATAACGGTCAGCCTGCCGCCAGACTGTCTCACTCTGGGGCTCAACACCCTGGACTGCATCGAAGACCACCACCCCGCCGTCCAGGACACGCAGGGAACGCTGGACTTCAGCAGTGAAGTCAATGTGGCCGGGCGTATCAATGATGTTTACCTGATAATCCTTCCATTCTGCCGTCACTGCTGCGGAGACGATGGTGATGCCGCGTTCACGCTCCTGCACCATCCAGTCGGTGACCGTCGTGCCGTCATCCACCGAACCGATGCGGTGCGTTTTGCCCGTATAAAACAGGATACGCTCGGTAGTTGTCGTTTTCCCGGCGTCAATGTGTGCAATGATGCCGATATTGCGGTACTTTTCGAGCGGGAACGCGCGTGCCATAATAAGAATACTGCCTGGTAAGGTTCAGAGTCGCATACTACATGCGGTAATGAGAGAAGGCTCGGTTGGCCTCCGCCATTTTGTGGGTTTCTTCACGCTTGCGGATGGAGGCGCCCTCGTTCTTGAACGCGTCCATTAGTTCGTCGGCCAGTTTCTCAGCAAACGATTTACCGGCGCGCGCCGTGGCTGCATCGAGCACCCAGCGTATGGCAAGAGTGGTGCGGCGGAACGGCGGAACTTCCATTGGGACCTGGTAGGTGGCGCCGCCAACGCGGCGCGGCCGAACTTCCATGACAGGCGCGACGTTCTTGAGCGCGGTTTCAAAAACTTCCACCGGCTCCTTTCCACCGCCGCGTTCACGGATGATATCCATGGCATCGTACATGACCCGCGTGGCCGTACTCTTCTTGCCACGCGTAAACATATGATGGATCATGGTTTGAATGGTCACATTGTTATAACGCACATCCGGGGGGGTGTTGCGATTTTCAGGTTTCGCTCGACGCATCTCTTACTCCATCCTGTTACGCAGTTTCTTTAGGGCGCTTCGCGCCATATTTTGAACGGCCTTGTTTCCGGTTGGCAACGCCAGTTGTGTCGAGGGAACCACGTACAATGTGGTAGCGCACGCCCGGCAGGTCTTTCACGCGGCCGCCACGCACCAACACCACAGAGTGCTCCTGCAGCTGGTGACCTTCGCCTGGAATATAGGCAGTCACTTCGATGCCGTTGGTCAGGCGCACGCGTGCAATTTTGCGCAGGGCCGAATTTGGCTTCTTGGGTGTAGTGGTGCGGACCACAGTACACACGCCGCGCTTCTGCGGCGCGCCTTTATCCTGGCGCACGCGGCGCTGGCGTTTTGTATTCAGCGTATATTGCAACGCCGGCGCCTTGCTCTTAACTTTCTTGGTCTGGCGTCCCTTACGGATCAGTTGATTAATTGTGGGCACGTTCGCCTCCGAAACAAATTTCCTTACAGTATGACTGATTTTTCTCAAGGAATGAGGCCATCGTCTGACCTGCCTGATGGCCTCACCCATACAAACTACGCAGTGGGCAGTGCAACGCAACAGCCCTTGTTAGGCAACGAAGGGCAATTCTATCATAATGGTCGAAAGACCGTCAAGAAGAAACTTCAAGTTCCTCCTCCCCAATAGCCTTTTTGACCATGGGGGTGCCGATATCGATCAGGCCGGTGGAATATTTAGGCGGATGAATTTTCTCCTCATCTTTGCCAAATTTGATCACTTCACCGGTATCAGTCACTGCCTCCACAGCCAAGCCAAGGCTTTGCAATTCCTTGACGAGAACACGGAATGATGCCGGGATGCTGGGTTCTTCAATCGGTTCGCCCTTGACGATAGCCTCGTATGTATTTACGCGGCCTTGCACGTCATCAGACTTCACCGTGAGCATTTCCTGGAGAGTGTAAGCCGCGCCATAAGCTTCCAGCGCCCACACTTCCATTTCGCCAAAGCGTTGTCCACCGAACTGGGCCTTGCCTCCCAGCGGCTGCTGTGTGTCCAGGCTGTAAGGTCCGGTGGAGCGGGCGTGGACTTTGTCCTCGACCAAGTGGTGTAGCTTCAAGATGGTCATCACGCCGACTGTCACAGGCTGGTCGTAAGGAATGCCGGTTTTGCCATCGCGTAGCACCTGCTTGCCCAGGGTGGGCGCAGGGACGCTGTGTTCCAGCATAATGGACTTTGTTAGTTCAAACAACTTCTTGTCCGAGACATTCTCGTGGCCGTACGTGCCGAGCCAGAGCTTCAGGCAGGCGCGGACAGCATTGTCATCATACGTAGTCCGCATGGATGGAACAGGGACGCCCTCAGTAAGGATGGTCTCCGGTTCAAAACCGTTGTCTCGCAGCCACTCGAAAGCCGTAGCATGGCGGGCAAAGGTCAGTTCATTCAACCGGTAAACGTCGTAGCCGCGTTCGCCCAGCCATTGTTCAAGGTACAAACGCCGGACTTCGTCGTCATCTTCGATCATTTCCGAGCTATATTCCTGTTGTTTGAGCCAATCCCAGGCAGTCTGGGCTGTCTTCTCCCAGGCAAAATCCACGATCCAGGAACGCGCCAATTCGGCTTCGATTTCTTCTTCCTTCGCTCCATCAAAGACGGGCGTGAGGGCGCGGAAACCGAGCTTCTGGGCAGCCCAGCCGAGATGTACTTCCAGCACCTGACCGAGGTTCATACGCCCGGGGACACCGGTTGGATTGAGGATGATATCCACAGGGGTACCGTCGTCTAGGAAGGGCATATCCTCAGCCCGGATCACACGCGAGACGACGCCTTTGTTCCCATGCCGACCGGCCATCTTGTCGCCAGCGGTGATCTTGCGGCGTTGCGCCACAGAGACGCGTACCATCATATCCACGCCAGCAGAAAGGTCAGCGTTGTCTTCACGGGTGAAGACTTTCACGTCCACCACTTTTCCGCGCTCGCCATGCGGCATGCGCAGGGAAGTGTCTTTCACATCGCGGGACTTCTCCCCAAAGATCGCGCGTAGCAGCCTTTCCTCGGGCGTCAATTCCTTTTCACCCTTCGGCGTAATCTTGCCAACGAGGATATCGTTCGGTCCTACCTCCGCGCCAATGCGGATGATGCCGCTCTCATCAAGGTCCTTGATGGCATCCTCGCCTACATTGGGAATATCGCGGGTGATTTCTTCGGGGCCGAGTTTGGTATCGCGGGCTTCGACTTCGTATTTCTCAATATGTACCGAGGTAAAGCGGTCTTGTTGGACAAGGCGCTCGGAGATGACAATAGCATCCTCGAAGTTTGCGCCTTCCCACGACATGAACGCCACGGTGACATTCTGGCCGAGCGCCAGCTCGCCGTTGTTCGTAGAGGACGAGTCGGCAATAATGTCACCCCGTTTGACCACCTGTCCCTTGATGACCGCCGGACGTTGGTCAATGCAGGTGGACTGGTTGGAACGTTGGTACTTGCGCAGGTGATAAGTGCGTAACTTGCCCTCTTTTTCGCGCAAAACGATGGAGGAGCCGGTGACCGAGACAACGTCACCGTCATCTTCGGCCACAATCACCTGACCGGAATCCAGCGCGGCATGGCGTTCCATGCCAGTGGATACCAATGGGATTTCCGGGCGGACCAGCGGCACGGCCTGGGCCTGCATGTTCGAACCCATTAGAGCGCGGTTGGCGTCGTCGTGCTCCAGGAACGGGATGAGCGCTGCGCTGATACCCACAACCTGGTGCGGGGCGATGTCCATATAATCAATATTTTCCGGCGCGGTGAAGGGATAACCGGCATGGTAGCGGCAGGCAATGCGGGGGTTGACGAATTCACGGTTGTCATTGAGAAGCGCATTGGCCTGGGCAATTACATATTTATCTTCCGCATCGGCGGAGAGGTATTCGTAATCTTCCGAAACAAACGGGACAATCGCCACGTCTCGTTTGGCCTTCGCAATTGGTTTCAGCATCTTGGCTGTAATGCGTTCCCCGGAGGGGACAAGCACATTGCCGCTTTTCGCGTCAACCAGGTTCTCGCGCAGGACGCGGCCTTCCAGGGCCGGGTCATCGCAGCGTAGTTGCTTCACTACCTTGCGGTATGGCGTCTCGATAAAGCCGTATTCGTTGACACGGGCGAATGAAGCCAGGCGGCCAATCAAGCCAATGTTCGGGCCTTCCGGCGTTTCGATCGGGCAGATGCGGCCATAGTGAGAGTGATGAACATCGCGCACGTCAAACCCGGCGCGTTCACGCCGCAGACCTCCCGGACCGAGGGCCGAGAGTGTGCGTTTATGGCGCAACTCGGCGAGAGGATTGGTCTGGTCCATGAACTGCGACAACTGGGAGGAACCAAAGAACTCACGCAAAGCCGCCACGACCGGACGAATATTGACAAGCGTTACCGGTGAAAGTTGCTCCTGGTCGCGGATGGACATGCGCTCTTTAATAACGCGTTCCATGCGGCGCAGGCCGATGCGCAGTTTGTTCTGGATGAGTTCGCCAACCGTCTTGACTCGCCGGTTTCCCAGGTGGTCAATATCGTCCGGCGGCTCAACACCATTGTTGATGAGGATCATCCGCCGCAGGAGATTAACAATATCTATCTTGGTAATCGTACGATGCGGGATGGGAATGTGCAGGTCGAGTTTTTGATCCAGCTTGTAGCGACCTACCCGCTCCAGGTCATAATGGCGTTGGTCAAAAAGTTGTTCCTCGAGGAAAGCACGGGCATTGTCAAGCGTGGCCGGGTCGCCGGGTCGCATACGCTTGAAGAATTCAATGATGGCAAGTTCGGCAATGCTCATTTTCGCAGAGAGATCCCATTCGGGTTCCTGCTTCATGGTAGACGGGATGAACATGCGCTCCGGGTTGGTATCCACATCCTTAAAGAGGCTGACGATTTCCTCATCGCTGCCGGATACCAGGATCTGGTCGCCACCGTTGCCATCGTTGACAACTGCCAGCGCCCGCAGGAATACCGTAATCGGGACCGTGCGCTTGCGATTGAATTTCAGGATGATGTAATCACTCTTGCGGGTTTCAAACTCCATCCAGGCGCCGCGGTCGGGGATGAGTTTTGCCATCGCCAAGGCGCGACCCGTTGCCCGGTCCGTGGGCGCTTCGAAGTAGACGCCCGGGGAGCGGATCAACTGCGAGACGACAACGCGTTCGGTGCCGTTGATGATGAACGTCCCCTTCTCGGTCATCTCGGGAAAGTCACCCAGGAAGATGTCCTGTTTGATGGGTTCGGGGACATCGGGTCCGGCCAGCAGGACGGATACATACAGCGGGCTGGCGTAGGTCAGGTCACGTTCCACACATTCTTCAATGGAATGTTTGGGTTCGCCAAACCAATAACTCAGCCCCCATTGTTCCGACTCGGGGCTGCGGCTGGGGAAGAAAAGTTTCATCCCCTTGTTGTATGATTCGATTGGCGAGATTTCGTGGAAGAGATCCCCCAAGCCTTCTTTCTTCAATCGTTCGAATGAATCCAGTTGGACTTCGATGAGGTCAGGCAAGTTAAGCGTGACCGGGATGCGAGCATAATTCTTCTCGGGCAGGACAGATGCCATTGCTTACTCCTGGTTTTTTAGGTACCTTAATGGAAAACACTGCCGCGTGTGCCACCCCGCTGACGGCGGCATCCACGGCGGATATGCAAACGATAATTATAACGAAAATCGAGGGCAAAGTCAACTATTTTATAGCAGGAATTTTAAAAGCCTAGATAAACCCAAGGCCGCGTTCTTTTAGTGAGACCCACCGGCCTTGTCCAATAACGATATGGTCAAGCACATCCACGCTGAGGAGTTTCCCTGCCTGGACGATGGCGCGGGTGACAGCCACATCGTCGGGGCTGGGGGTCGGATCGCCGCTGGGATGGTTATGAGCAACGATAATGGCCGAGGCATTGCGCCGAATGGCAGGCTTGAACAACTCCCCCACATGGACCTGGGAGGAGTTGACCGATCCCTTATAGACTTCGACGATATCCAGGACATGGTTTCGAGTATCGAGCAGCAAAACGCGCAGGTGTTCCTGCTCCAGCCCGGACATCTCATAGGAGACCAGCGCGGCCGCGTCAGCCGGGCTGTTGATGGTGGGACGCTCCTCCGGGGCTTCGAGCGCCAATCGGCGTCCCAACTCGATGGCCGCCTTGACCTGGGCAGCCTTGGCCTCGCCAATGCCATGTTCGTTGAGCAGTTCTTCGAAAGGGGCGCGGTGCAGGCCGGAAATCCCGCCAAATTTTTGCAGCAGGCGCTGCCCCACCTGGACAGCGTTTTCTCCCGGGACGCCCACCCGAAGCAAAATTGCGATCAACTCGGCATTCGCCAGAGATTGCGCGCCCAGTTTCTCCAGCCGCTCGCGTGGACGGTCATCCGCTGAAAGATCGGTAATGCGGTAAATGGGTCGGGGTGCGGTCTCGGTCATAAGTATCCCTCACAAAATGGATGTCCTATTTTACAGCCAAACTCCTTTCCGCGGTTGCTTGACATTCGACATTCCCTCAGGTAGAATACCGTTCGCCCTGCAAGCGGGCCTGTAGCGCAGTTGGGAGCGCGCCTCAATCGCACTGAGGAGGTCAGGGGTTCGAATCCCCTCAGGTCCACCAGGATTGTTGATTGCCGATTTACAATTGCTGATTGGCATCCCAGGCAATCTACAATCCTCAATCGGCAATCAACAATCAAGAATGGGCCCATAGCGCAGTTGGGAGCGCGTCTCAATGGCATTGAGAAGGTCGCGAGTTCGAATCTCGCTGGGTCCACTGCAATCGCAATCAGGGAACTGGTTGCGATTGTGCTATAATCGGCAAAATATCGAAAGTCTTGACAGGAGTAGTAGGTCATCCCGTCAGCGAGAAGGGAGAGCGAGGTGGAAGCCCTTCAGCGGTATCCGCGGGAATGCCAATAAGACCGAACTCGCCTGCCCTCGCAAGAGAGACTGCGCTGGTGAAAATCCACCACGGAGCATACAGAGATCACTGAGATTCTCTGTGAACAAAGAGAAAAACTCTGCGCACTCCGTGAACCCTGTGGTGAAAGGTAGTCAGCGCCGGGTAAGCCCGTTATAGCGAAAGAGTGGTAAGGTGAGATGAAATCTCGCCCTACAAATCGGGTGGTACCGCGGAGAATAAACCCTTCGTCCCTGAGTGGATGAAGGGATTTTTGTTTGTTTGCGAAAGGAGGCACACAATGTTCGAAAATACCAAAAACAGGTACGAGGTCCATTCCTGCCTTCTCGCGCGCCTCCAGGTCGCGTCAAAATTCTA
>JACQYE010000202.1 GCA_016208355.1 Chloroflexota bacterium
CGGCGGATTGAGTGTCCCGGTCACATTCCTGTCCATCCGCCTGTGGCAGACCATCCACCCGGCCATCATCGGCGCGCAGAGCGCCGAAGCCCAGGGCGGCTTTGGCATGACATCTGCCATGCTCTTCACCATGTTCTTCAGCCTGATCACCTTCTCGGTCATCTTTATCACCCTGCTGTGGCACCGCATCCGCATCGGGCAGTTGGCCAGCCAGGTTGAAGATCTGAAACTTAAAGTTACCGAATAGAGGCCTCCATGATCCCATACGAAGTTTCAATCAAGTACATGCTAGCCGGGTATACCATCATCTTGACGGTACTGGCGATCTATCTCGTCTGCCTGCTGGTGCGCTGGAAGAATCTCAAACGCGACCTGCAGGCCTTGCAGGAGATCGAAAAGAAATAGCCAAACCGACCAGAGTCCGCTATAATCAGAGCGGACTCTTTTATTAGCAGGGGCTATGCGATTCCCTATCCGGGCCGGATTGGCGGCCATCTCGCTTGTGCTGATTTTCCCGGCATCCCTCGTCGGTGGTCGGGACGTGTCCGCCGCGGGAGAGCAGCCTCCGGGTCCGGACCGATACGCGGTTATCTCCCAAGAGTTTATGAAATACGCCTGGTGGCTGGCGCGCTGGTCGGCTAGTTACATTGCCTGCCAAATTGAGATTGAACATGACGGGCTGCCGCGTGACGGGGAAGTCTACGATGCCTGCGGACAGCCGCTGTACGATGAATGGATCGCAACCCCATCTTGTGAAGCCTCTTCCACGGACCCGGGAACCTGCTCCGGTTATTACCTTCATTTTGTCAAGGCCGAGGCTGCTTCCCGCCAGGTCCCGGCGCAGTTGCCCCCGCCAGTCGTCTGGGTGACGCTGGACGGCTGCATTCCTTATGCTTCCACCCATCGTTGTGACGCTTCTCCCACCCTTGTGCTGACCGGGGAAGAACCGGTGTCTGGTTACTCCATCCTTCGGTTGGAAGGCACGGTGGAGGATACCCCATTCACCTGTGACCCGATCTGCCAGGTGGACCTCGGCCCGACGGACGAGGATGGCCTTCTCATCCGTTTCTGGGCCTATTCGAGTTACGGCGATAGCAGCGAAACTTTCGAAGCACGCGTGCGTGTTCGTAATACGGATGACCCGCAAGACCCCTACTGGTACGTGGATGTGCTGACGACCCAATGGCGCGGCGCCGCGCAAGCGCCCTGTATGCAGACGTGGAACACATATCCGCCGGTAGGCGGTCTGACCGGCTGGCTTGCCAGCCCGGATACTGCCATTGAACTGGCTTCCAGCATCCCGTTTGAATACCTGGCCGGGAACCTCATCAGCCACAGCGTGGTGGACGCCAGTGTCTGCTCCGACGGCGGCCTCCTGGAAAATGGTTACGCCAGCGTTTGCGGGCTGGAGGTTGCCCGCGCCGCGGTGGACGAGTGGCAGAACCGCTTCGATGGCCTGATCATTTCTGCCGCTCAAGAGACGGGCATCCCGGCGCAATTGCTGAAGAACATCTTCAGCCGCGAGAGCCAGTTTTGGCCGGGAGTCACTTCTGGGAGGTCCGAGGCCGGGCTGGGACAAATGACCGAGAATGGCGCGGATACGATGTTTCTCTGGAATATCCCCTTTTACGAGCAATTCTGCCCAACCGTTTTGGATCCAAAAGTATGCGCCAACAAGGTGTATCCCGATCTGGAAGAAGAATGGGATTACATGGAGTTGAGTGAAGTCGAGCGTTCCCTGTTGCGCGCGGCTCTCGTTTCCAGCGTGAATGCCCATTGTTCCGACTGTCCGCTGGGGATAGACCTGGAGCGGGCCGAATTCAGCGTATCAGTCTTTGCCGAGATGCTCCTGGCCAATTGCGCCCAGACCGGCATGGTGCTCGATTTGAATTATACCGACGATGATTTTATCCCGGCTTACGAAGACCTGTGGCGGTTCACCCTGGTGAATTACAATGCCGGGGCAGGGTGCCTGGGTCTGGCGGTGAACGAAACCAGCGCCAGCGGTGAGCCTTTGGATTGGGAGCACGTCTCCTCGCATCTGACGCCAGCCTGCCGGGGTGCGCAAGAGTACGTGGAAGACGTGAGCCGATAAAGAAACATCCACGTCTTGACTGCAGATTGACATAATGAGCGGACTTGAGTGTCCGCTCATTGTTTAACACAAAACCAATAAACATCCTTTATAATTAGACCAACTCTATCTGAAATGGCTGCATGATGGCAAAAAAGAGAAAACTTTACTTTCCTCTTTCTCCCGAAGAAATCATTTTCGATTACCGCTTGGCCTATCGTTCTCGGCAGGTTTCCATCGTCGGACGGCGTGAGGTGCTCTCTGGCAAGGCCAAGTTTGGCATCTTCGGCGATGGCAAGGAATTGCCTCAAGTAGCAATTGCGCGCGCTTTCCAGAAAGGTGACTGGCGTTCCGGCTACTACCGCGACCAGACCTGGGTCCACGCCCTGGGCGTGCTCCAATTCCGCGACTATTTCGCCCAGCTCTACGCCCACACCGACTTGGAAGCCGACCCTGCCACAGCGGGTCGCTCGATGGTTGGCCATTTCGTCTCTCGCTTCATCAACCCCGACGGCTCCTGGAAGAACCAGACTGAAATGTACAACGTGGCGGCAGACGTCTCGCCGACGGCCGCGCAGATGCCGCGCCTGGTCGGGCTGGCCTACGCCTCAGTGCTCTACCGTCAGTCGGAGGCGCTCAAGGGATTCGACCAGTTCTCCCACAATGGCAACGAAGTTGCCTGGGCAACCATAGGCAACGCCTCCACTGCCGAAGGGATGTTTTGGGAAGCGGTCAATGCCATCGGCGTCCTGCATGCCCCGGCGGTCATCACCATCTTCGATGATGGCTATGGCATCTCGGTCCCCAACCAATTCCAGATGGTCAAGGAAAATATCTATGCCATCCTGAAAGGTTTCGAGCGCATCCCCTGTCCGGCGGAACAATGCGACCGCGGCTACGACCTGTACTCTGTGCGCGCCTGGGACTACCGCGCCCTGCTGGTCACCTACGAGGCCGCCGCTGAAACCGCCCGCGAGTACCACGTCCCGGCCCTGGTGCATGTCACCGACGTGACCCAGCCGCTCGGTCATTCCACCTCCGGTTCCCATGAGCGTTACAAGACCCCTGAACGACTGGCCTGGGAGGCAGAATGGGATTGCATCCGCAAGTTCAGGGAATGGATCACGGAGAACGACGTGGCAAACGAGGATGGACTCGCTCAAGTGGAAGAGGAGGAGCGCCAGGCGGTGGAAGAGGCGCGCAGACAGGCCTGGGAAGCATATCAAGCGCCACTCCTGCGCGAACGCGCCGTGACTGTGGGCCTGTTGGCCGAAACTGCCCATGCCTCGCGCCACGCTGACGAGTTGGAGCAAGCGCGGGCACGGCTCGAAGTGATTCCCAATCCCGTGCGAAAAGATATGGTCACCGCTGTCCATGAAGCGCTGGTACTGACGCGTGATGAATCCCCGGCTGTTCGCGAAAAACTGCTGGCCTGGCAACGCACACTCGACCCGTTGCAGGAAGACCGTTATCACACGTTCCTCACCTCCCCGCAAGCCGACTCGGTCCTGCGCGTCGAGGAAGTAAAACCGGAATACATGGAAAACGCCAATTTGGTGATGGGCTTCGAGGTGGTCAACGCCGCCTTCGACGCTGCCCTGGCGCGTGAGCCTCGCCTGGTGGCCTTCGGCGAGGACGTGGGCAAGTTGGGTGACGTCAACCAGGGCTTCCGCGGCTTGCAGGAGAAGTATGGTTCCCTGCGCGTGATTGATACCGGCATCCGTGAGGCCACCATTCTGGGACAGGCCATCGGCATGGCGATGCGCGGCCTGCGGCCGGTGGCAGAGATCCAATATTTGGATTATTTGTTATATGCCTTGCAGATCATGTCCGACGACCTGGCGACGCTGTTGTGGCGCACAAAAGGGGGGCAGAAAGCGCCGGTCATCGTGCGGACGCGCGGCCACCGCCTGGAGGGCATCTGGCACTCCGGTTCGCCGATGGCAGGCATCATCCATCTTGTGCGCGGGATGCACGTGCTGGTGCCGCGCGACTTTACGCGGGCGGCAGGTTTCTACAATACCTTGCTCAAAGCCGAAGAACCGGCCATCGTGGTGGAAGTGCTCAACGGTTACCGGGTCAAGGAACGCATGCCATCGAACATCGGTGAGTTGACCGTCGTGCCGGGGATGCCCGAGATATTGCGCGCAGGCAAAGATGCAACCATCGTCACTTATGGCGCGTGCGTGCGGATTGCATTCGAGGCGGCGGAGAAACTGTCCGCAGTGGGCATCGAGGTCGAAGTGATTGACGTTCAGTCGCTGCTGCCGTTCGATGTCCACGGGAGGATCGTGGAATCGGTGAAGAAAACCAGCCGCATCCTGTTCGTGGACGAAGATGTCCCTGGTGGGACGACAGCCTACATGTTGCGCGAAGTGCTGGAGGTGCAGGGCGGCTATGCCTGGCTGGACTCGGCCCCGCGCACCCTGCCTGGCGCGGCTCATCGCCCGGCCTATGGCACCGACGGCGACTATTGGTCCAAGCCGAACGCCGAGGCGATCTTCGACGCGGTATATGAGATGATGAGCGAGGCTGCACCTGCCCGCTTCCCAAAGATTTAGCCACGGAGCACACGGGGAGCACAGGGAAAAAACTCTGAGAATTCTGTGCTCCCTGTGGTGAAGTACGGAGAGAAATTATGGCAACCAAAGTACTTGTCCCCCGATTGGGTGAAGGCGTAGACGAACTGACCATTGTCAAATGGCTGAAGAACGAAGGCGACCCGGTGCAGGAGCTGGAGTCGCTGCTGGAGGTCGAGACCGATAAAGTTGTGACCGAAATCCCCAGCCCGGCGACCGGCGTCATCCTGAAGATTGCTATGCCAGAAAATACTCCCGCCAAGGTGGGGGAGGTCATGGCGTGGATAGGGGAAGCAGGAGAGAGTGTTCCAGTGTCAGGCGCTCCCGTGTCAAGTGAACCTGCTTCGAAAGCTGAAAGTCGAACATCGGTTGAGAAACCCGAAGTCCACGGTCTGTCGTCTATGGTCGGTAGTAGCTCTGGATTTTTATCGCCAGTGGTACGCAAGATTGCCGCCGAACACAATATGGATTTATCTCAAATCCGCGGTACTGGTCTGAATGGGCGCATTACCAAACAGGATGTTCTTGCCTATCTCGAACATCCTGCTGAACTTCCAGCCGCGGTGACACATACTGCCGCAACACGGGACACGCTTATACCGGTCTCTACCATCCGGAAACAAATCGCCGAACGCATGCAGCAATCCAAGCAGATCTCTCCGCACGTGCTGACTGTCATGGAAGCAGACATGAGCCGGGTGGTCGCCCACCGCCTCGCCAACAAAGCCGCCTTTTCCGCCGACGGAGTCCACCTGACTTACACGGCCTATTTTATCGCTGCCATCGCCGCCGCGCTGAAGGCACACTCCTTGGTGAATTCCTCATGGACCGAGCAGGGCATCCTTGTCCATGCCAAAGTAAATGTCGGGATGGCAACCTCCCTCGGCGAGGAGGGACTCATTGTCCCGGTGCTGCGTCGGGCGGACGAGTTGTCCCTGCTGGAGATTGCCCGGGCGGTCAATGATCTGTCGGCACGCGCCCGCTCCCATAAACTGCGCCCGGAGGAGGTCCGCGACGGGACCTTCACCTTGACTAACCACGGCATCGGCGGGTCGCTGTTTGCCATGCCGATCATCAACCAGCCGCAGTGCGGCATCCTGGGCGTGGGCGTAATGCAGAAACGAGCGGTCGTCGTCAGCGATACGGACGACAACGACGCCATTGCCATCCGCCCGATGATCTATCTCTCCTTTGTCTTCGATCACCGCATCCTGGACGGAGCCAGCGCGGACGCGTTCCTTGTGAAGGTGAAGGAAGCATTGGAAACTTGGTCATAGCGTTTTGAAGAAATAATCAATCGAGCAGGAGGAGGAAATCATCGTCTCTTGACCATGACAAATTTCCCACTTGTATTAATTTGTGCGAATTTGTACAGTGGAATTGTCAAAGGAGGTGGACGATGTCTCAATCATTCAGTTATTTCAGATTTGGGGTCATCACCGTATTGATTATTTCACTGCTGCTGGTTCCAAGTTGCTCCATACCGACCCCAGGATTGTCAACCGCTGAGTCAACCACAGAATTGACAGCCGCCGAAGCTCAACTGTGCTCGGACACATACGATGGGTGGATTGCCTTGGCAAGTAATCCTCTCTTTGCAGATAAGTCGGTTGATGCCAGCGTCCCAACCCCTCCGGCGCCGGTAATTTTGCAGCCAGGGAACAACAGTGTGCAGCCAATGGGAATTGTGGATATTGTGTTTCACCTGAACTTCACACCATCAAACGAATATGATTATCACTACGCTCATGTGAATGTCATGCGGGTTGACGGTGCGGGCAATAATACGACCGATACAATCATTCCTTTTCCCATTGAGTCCGATCAACATAGTTACTGGACGCCGACCAGTGCAGGTATCTACCTGATCATGGTGGGGTGGAGATATGAAGCCTATAAGAACGGATCTATATGGAATGGCCCTACTTCGACAAGCTATACCTGCATAAGAATTGATGAGAGTTCAACGCCAGGGCAACCTTTTAGTACCAATGAGTTGACAGAATGCGCTACCCAAGCAGCCATCATGGCCGCAGCGTATGACAGCACATCCGTTGGTGACCCAAATCCGGGCCTCATTCCAGTGGATCAAAATGGTATTTATCCAGCACCGGATCCGCCTGTGATTGACCAGCCGTCAGATGGCAGCGCCTTTCCTTTCGGCCCGGTAGATATCGCTTTCCATTTTGCACCTCCGGATTTTTTCCAATTGAACTACGAAATGGATCTGATCGCTGCTCCGCTGGGTCAACCGGAGAATATGGGAACATATGTAAAACAAATCATTGGAATCTTAGGCAGTACAACGACCTCTTCTGTTCAATGGAATCCCTCTAAGGCAGGCAAATATGTGGTTGTAGTGGCATTCCGTTATACAAATCAAGGTTTTTTTCCAATGAATAGCTCAAATGGGCATATCTCATACGCGTCTGTATGTGTCTTTATAAAACCGGTACAGGCGGTCGTTAATCCACCTGAAGTGTCGCTCCCCGATGATGGGTTGACTTTTACACCGGAGCCGCCCATCACGGCAGAAGATCACCAACTCTGTGCAGACAATGCTGACGCCATTGCCAGTTTGTATAACGGCGAGACTTATGTATTAGTAACCCCCATTGCTCCTCTTTATCAATCCGGCATTCCAAAACCGGAGGGGTTGGCTATAACCAGCCCAATGGATGGCAGCATTCTCTCAACTGGTGCTCCGATTCAGATCTATTTCACTTCGTCTGGACCTGCGAGTGGGTATGTTTTGGGCTTTTCACTGATTGTCGTGGATCTTGCCCAGGGCCTGCCGAACCCGATCATTCAAAAAGATATCCCTCCTTTCCAGGCTCCACTCATGACATTATTAGAGGAGTGGACTCCGGGAGCACCCGGCAAATACCTTGTCATGGTCATGTCTCAGAATCTCCAGGAAGGAGGCGCGGTGGAAGGGCCATATGCTTACGATTACATCTGCGTCAAGGTCGAGGTGCCAAAAGCTGGGCCTGCCAACAATCCTCAAGTTGTGTTGCCGCCCATCGGCCTGCCCACGATCACTCCTACTTATACGCCTATCCCGTATGTTCCGCCTACAGCGACGTTTACTCCAGCGCCAGCCTGTCATGACTATGGCGGTAGTAAGGACATGTGTTTGGTAGATCCTAACCACATTGGCGGCTGCTGGTGGAGCGAGGATACGCAAAGTTGTCAACCGTAACTTCCGGAGAATACCTGGTAGATGTCATCGGGGCGGTTTTTGAACCGCCCCGATTGATTCTGCTACCCAAAAGGAAAGTGAATTATTTAGATAAATATTGTATAAAAACTGGCTTTCGGCAATCCCTTCAAGGTATAATTCCCCAATCTTTTACAAGGAGAATCCATCATGGAAACCTATGATGTACTCGTGATCGGCGCGGGACCGGCGGGCTATGTGGCTGCCATTCGCGCTGCCCAACTCGGACAGAAGACCGCCATTGTGGACAAGCAATGGTTGGGTGGCGTGTGCCTGAATGTGGGCTGCATCCCGTCCAAGGCGCTGCTGAAGAATGCCGAAGTGGCGCATACCCTGCGTGAGCGCGGCAAAGAGTTCGGCTTTTCGTTCGAGAACCTGAAACTCGATTTTACGGTGGCAGCCAAACGGTCCCGGCAGGTATCGGACCGCTTGGTCAAAGGCGTCAGTTTTTTGATGAAAAAGAACGGGATTGCCGTCCATATGGGCGCGGCGAAACTGACGGCGCGAGATACCGTGGTTGTGACCGATAAAGAGGGCAAGTTGATCGATCTCAAGGCGAAGAATATCATCGTCGCCACGGGCGCCAGCGCGGCGGTCCCGGCGGCATGGAAAGTGGACGGCGAAAAGGTAGTCACTTATTTAGAAGCCATCCTGCAGGAGAAGTTGCCGAAGAGCGCGGTCATCATCGGGGCGGGCGCGGTCGGGATGGAGTTTGCCACAGTATGGAATTCCTACGGCGTGGAGGTGACCGTGGTGGAGATGCTGCCGCACGTCCTGCCTCTGGAAGACGAGGAGGCCGCTGCCGAGGTGTCCAAGTCCTTCACCAAGCGCGGCGTCAAGATTTTGGCCGGGCACAAGGTCGAGGCCGTGGAAGCGTCCAAGAACGGCGTCAAGGTGACCGTTTCGGCGAATGGCGAGGCGAAGGCGCTGGAGGCCGGGCAGGCGTTGGTGGCGATTGGTTTCAGACCCAACTCGAAAGGGCTGGGACTGGAAGAACTGGGCGTCAAGATTTCCGAGCGCGGCTTCATCGAGATTGACGAGAAGATGGCGACCAATGTGCCGGGCATCTGGGCCATCGGCGACGTGACCGGCAAACTGATGCTGGCGCACGTCGGCTCGGCGATGGGCATCGTCTGCGCCGAGAACATCGCCGGGTACGAGACTGTCACGCTGGACTACGAGATGATGCCGCGGGCGACATACTGCTCGCCGCAGGTGGCTTCCTTCGGTATGACCGAGGCGCAGGCGAAGGAACGCGGCCATGCCATCAAAGTGGGACGCTTCCCCTTCCAGGCCAACGGCAAGGCGCTCGGCCTGGCGGATTACGCCGGCTGGGTCAAGTTGGTGGTGGATGAAAAATATGGCGAAATCCTGGGCGCGACGATGGTCGGCCCGGAAGTGACCGAACTGCTGCCCGAACTGACCCTGGCGCGTATGATGGAACTGACCCCGGCGGAGATTGCCCGCAACGTCCATGCACACCCGTCGTTGAGCGAGGCGCTGATGGAAGCCGCGCACGCTGCGGAGGGGAGTGCGATACATATTTAGAAAAACAAAAGGCAAAAACCAAAATAGCCCCGCAATTTACAGCGCGGGGCTATCTTATTATCATTGCCAGTATTGTGGAAACAATACGACCGTTGGATTGAATTGGAAAACTTATGGACTGAAAGCGGGGCAAATGGGAGTAACTTCACCGAGGTAAATGGTTGGCCGGTCGCTGCCGAAGAGTGACACATCGGTCACGTATTCGCCGCTGCTGGCGCCATTCCACGTCCAGGTGTAGGTTTCCAATTCGCCGCAGGTCAGGTATCCGACCACCGCCCAGGTGGCTTCATCGTGGACCTTGACAACCGGAGGCGGGAACCAGCCCGGGCAGACGGCGATCCACTCGTCGTAGATAATGGTCGGCCGGGCGATGCCCAGAATCGGCGTCGTGGATACGTACTCCCCACTGCTGGCCTCGTTCCAAATCCATCGGTAACGGTCCAGTTCGGTGCAATCCAGGTAAATGATATGCGACCAGTTCGATTCGTCGTGGACAGGGACGAATCCACCCGGAAGGGTCGGATACGGCAGCACAGTAACATCGCCGGAGACAATCCCTCCTCCGATCCAGCATTCCGTATGATGAGTGCGCTCATCATTGATCGCGACCAGCCACCATCCCGAGCCGTTGGCGCCGATGATCGGGAGGATGGTCCCGGCGGGGAAGTCAACAATGTCAGTGTAATTGGCGCCCGGCCCGTGATTGCAGAAATAGTTTGCATCCAGGGTGAGCATGGGGGGTGAGATTGATGTGAGAGTGAATGTAGGAGTCGGGAGGCCTGGCTCGGCGTCTGTGGGGGGAGGCAGGTTATCGTCTGCGCCCGGCGGCTCTGGCAACGGAGTCGCGGCGTCGCGTCCGGGCAGCGAGCAAGCGGAAGTTCCGACAAGCAGGAGGAAAAATAGAATCAGGTTGGTCAAGGTTTTTCTCATAGCGGCATCCCTTCTCTACGAAAATAGTATATTGCGCTAAAGGGTGCAGCACAAGGGGGATAAAGTAACCAGCCTGATTTCCTGATCGTTTCTTTACATTGAGGGAGGAATCAAGCAGAGACCGTCATGATTGGCGGTCTCTGCTTCGTGAACGCTTTGCAGTAACCGTGCCGCGGTTACGCCCGGATCATTGTCAACAGCATTTTGAATTTCTTCACCGCCCGGACTGCGTGCGGTTCGTTGGCTGGCATGATGATGGCTTCGCCCGCCTTCAGCAGGAAGGGTTTGCCTGAAATCTTGATCTCCGCCTCCCCGTCCAGCACATGGACGAGGGCGTCGAATGGGGCGGTATGTTCGCTGAGTTCCTGTCCCTCGTCGAAGGCGAACAGGGTCACGTTCCCGGCCTCGGCCTTGGTAACCTGGCGGGAAACGACGGCGCCGGTCTGGTATTCAGCCAGGGCGATCATGGTCAAAACTTCGGATTTTGGGGCTGTGGACATTAATTCTCCATTTTCTCGTCTGGCTCCGTTCGTTCTTACCGGACCTCGATCTGGTAGGGGGCCAGTTCTAGCGTGAAGCGCGTGGTGGCTGTGACGACCAGCACCACATCGTCACCGCTGGCGATGCTGACCGGAATTTCATAGGTCTGTTCAGCGCTGACAGGAATGATCTCCACAGTGGTGTCGCCGCCAGTATGACGGATGAGCGCCAGCCGGAAGGTCTGCGGCAGGATATTCTGGATGCGGACGAAGCCTGCCGCTTCCCAGCCGCCCTCGCCGGTCTCGAAGTCTTCGCTGTAGTTGATCTCCGGGATGGAGATGTCGTCCAGCAGGAAGCCTTCGTTGATGACGGCCGCGTCGGTTACGTAATCGAAGCGCAGGGTAATGACCTGCCCGGCATATTGCGAAAGGTCAATTGTTTCCTGAATCCAGCCGCCGGACTTGTCGGTGTAGCCCCATCCATAGGCGCTGTCGTTGGGGTCATTGGCTGTGCCGGAGGGGGTGATGAGAATTTCCCATTGTTCGCCATCGGTGGAGGCTTCGAGGTAAACATAATCGTAGTTGGTCTCCAGGTCATACCATGTCCAGTAGGTGAGCGTGACCGGACCGGAGACGCCGGTCAGGTCGAACTGGCGTTCAAGGGAAGTGTTGGAGTCGTTGGATTTATGCGACCAGAAAGCGTAGTCCCCGCCATGGGGGTCGGCGGGCAGGAGCGGAGTCAGGGTGGTGCCGGCGAAATGGATGGTGTGGTCGCCCGCGCAGGTGATGCGGATGTAGTCCACGCCGTACTGGTTGACCGTGCGCGTCAACCCGGTTTGCGGGCAGGTGGAGATCCATTCCGTGTCGTTGGCGGTGGGCGAGCTTGGATAGTTATGGTAGTAATAGCGCCCGTCGGCTACGGTATCATCATGGACGTAATTGGCGATGACCCAATCCAGGAAATAATCATCAGCGGTAATGGGCTGGCTGGTAAGCGGGTCGGTGATGCCCAGTTGTTCGAGGGTATTGTCCACGCTGTCCAGTTCGTTCTGCTGGTCATGGACGAGGGCCTGGGTGGCCTGTTCGCCGAAGCGGTCGAGGAAGTAGGCAACAAAGAGGAAGTTGGCGCCATAATGAGCGTCGTTCTCGCCGCTGTCGCGCCAGTCGGTCAGCGCAATATCGGGGTCGCTGGTGTAGAACCAGTCAAAGCCGCCCGGGTCGTAACCGTTGAGGAAGGTGGCAAGTTCGGCAAACCCTTCGTCAAGGAAGGAACTTTCGTTGGCGTCCTGGTACCAGTGAATCATATGCTGGAATTCATGCGCCAGAGTGCTGTACGTGTATTCGTCCCCCAAGTCTTGGGACGAGTCGATGTAAAAGGCTTCGATGCCATTGGAGTGTTCCACTACGAGCGGGTTGTATTCGTCAATGCTGACGTAGAAGCCGGCGACGAATGCGCCCAGGTTTTTTGCATAAATGATGTAGATATGCGGGTCGTTATCCACGCCCGGAGTCCATTCGGAACCGAAGAAGGCGCGGTCGGTGGGGTAGATTTGCTCCTCGAAGGTGTCTATCAGGTTCTCGGCCTCTTGCTGGCTGAAAGAAACCCCATCTTCCACCCAGAAATAAGCATGGGCGGTCAGGTATTCGAGGGTAGCATTGATTTGCTCGTACCCTCCATTGTCTTCGTTCAGCAGCCAGAACTGACGCTGCGAACCAATGGCATATGGAATGGCAGGCGGGTCGAGAGTCTCCGGGACATTACAGATTCCCTTGAAACGGCAGGCCAGTGCGGCCAGGTCGCGCTGCGGGACGATGGTCAGTTCCAGGGACTGCAGGGTGCTGGTACTATCCGCGTCCACGGGTTGCCGGGTAATCTCAAAGGGAGTGGGCGTGATGTCATTGAACGGGGGGGGCTCAAAGGTTGGGAGGTCCTTCCCGAATTCATACACACCGTAGGCGATGCCGGCCAGAATTACGATAAGGCAGCCGCAGAGCAAGAGAATGACAATAAGGATGATGGGGAGAGCAGAGTTGGATTTTTTCATGGATTCACCTGAGTTATGTAATTTTACTATGAACTGAAAGGGTGTTTGAATAGTGCCGGACTATATCATGGGGTGGGCGCGCCCCCAATGACCCACACGTCCTGTATTTTATGAGCGCCTCTTGCGCCTGCCTGTTGAGTGCGCTATAATGACCCGCCGGTCTAGGAAAAAAGAGATAGAGGAACAAGAAAGATGCCCGTTTACGTATACCAATGTACGAACTGCGGCGTGCAGTTCGATAAACTACAGTCCTTCACTGACCACCCGCTCGTCCGCTGTCCGGAGTGCGGTAAACACAAGTTGAAGAAAGTCTATCAGCCGGTAGGGATTGTCTTTAAGGGTTCGGGTTTTTACGCCACCGACCATCACTCGCCGTCCGGGCAGAGTCCCATAAAAAGCGACAAAACTGAAGGCAGCCAGGAGGCGGGAGCGACACCCCCCTCACCATCCGGGCAGGGTCCCATCAAAAATGGTAAAAAAGATAGCAGCCAGGTGGCGGAGACCACGCCCAAGGATTAGGGCTGTTCCGGTATGCCCATAGCGATTTCACAGAGACGCAGGTTCAGTGCGTCCCCGTTACTTTTGTGATACTACGCGGGGTCTCTGTATCGTAGCCCTTGACGCGGGTCAGGTGGCAGGCAAAAAGTTGGGCGGGGACGATGCTGACCAGCGGCGTCAGCCACTCCGGCATCCCGGTTGGCAGGGGAATCGGGGATTGCGCCAGTGCGAGGGCCTTGGTCTTATCCGAGATGACAACCAGTTCGGCAAGATGGGTGCGGCGCAAGCGGGTGAGCATTTCGAGCATCGAGTCGAATACCTGGCCGCTGGCTGCCACCGCCAGAACCGGGAACCCGCCAGCCACCATGGCAATCGGTCCGTGCTGGAAATCGGCGGAGGAATACGGTTCGGCGCTGATGTAGGTGAGTTCTTTCAACTTCAGCGCCCACTCGAAGGCTGTGGCGTAGTTGTAGCCTCGTCCGAGCACCACGCATTGCAGCATGTAGCGATACCGCTGGGAGAGGCGCGCAATCGCCTCATCTTGTTTGAGGACCTCTTCCACCCAGCCCGGCAGGCGCTGCAGGTCGGTCCACATGGCCTCGTCGCCTTTCAGCGCCGCCGAGAGCATGGCCAACGCCATCAGTTCAGCGGTGTATGTCTTGGTCGCAGCGACGGCTTTTTCCGCCCCGGCACGCACGTCCAGCACCAGATCTGCCGCTTGTGCCAGCGGGGAGTCGGGGGCGTTGGTGACTGCCAGGGTCAGGCATTCCTGGCGGCGGCCTTCCTCCAGCACGCTGACGATATCCGGCGACTTCCCTGATTGCGATACGCCCACAACCAGCGCCCCGGTCAGGTGCGGCGGCTGGTGATAGTAGGTAAATAAGGATGGTGTGGCAAGCGCCATGGGGAGGCCGTTTTGCGCGCCCCAGAGATAATTGGCGTACCGCCCGGCATTATCCGAGGTCCCGCGCGCGGCCAGGAATACGTAGCGGACCCTGTGCCTGCGGATGGTTCCGGCGATCTTTTCCACCTGTGAGCGCTGCTCGAGCAGAGATCGAAGCCGAGAGGGTTGTTCGAATATTTCTTCGTGGAGGGTCATTTATGGTTTTCTGCGCCCGATCCATTTATCAATGGCAGACTATTTGCCCAACTGCTCATGTTTCGCGGCATGGAGCGCCAGCACTTTTTCCTTGACCTCGTCGAGGTATTTCCCTTTTAAGGGATACCAGAACAGCAACCCTGCGCCGATGATAAGCGCCACGCCGGGGATCAATCCGATCAGCGCCTTGATGCCGAAAATTGCGCCAGCTGGCTGGTCGAGGAAGATTTGCCCGTTATTGGCATCCCGGGTCACGAATTTGGTCGCTTCCAGGATGAAAGGGATCAAAGCCAGGGCGATGGGCTGGGCTGGTTTGGTGATCAACGCATTAACCCCGAAGAAAGCGCCTTCCCGGCGCACCCCGGAACGCAGTTCGTCCTCATCGGCGACCTGCCCGAAGAGCACGTTGGTCAGCGTCTGCGGACCGGACAGGCCGAATCCGGCCATCGCCAGGCAGACCAGGATAAGCGGTTTGGGAACAAAGGCAATGGCGATCAAGCCGATCCCGGCGATCAACAGGAGCAATTGCTGCGCGCCGACCAGCCCCAACCGCTTGCGGATGAGCGAAGTGATGGGCACCCCGGCGATCAGCGGGATGAACACGCAGGCCAGCACGATCATCGTGTTCATCTGGAGTACGTAATCAGCCATGTAGAACAACACTCCCAGCACCAACGACGACATCAGGATGGACATGAAGTTCTGCGCCACCAGGACGAGGAACGATTTGCTGGTAAACGTGAAGCGCAGCGCTTTCCCCAGCGGGATGGGTTTGTCCACCTTTGTGAACTCGGGGCGTTCCTTGACCTTCAGCGTGGTGATGACGATGAAGACTGCACTCAGGATACCGACCGCGATCATCGCCATTTGCAGGGGCAGGACAGATGGTTCGGCCCCGGCTTTCGGACGGAAGAAGTCCGGGACGATGAAACCGAGCAGGGTACCGAGCAGGCCGAAGAGGGAGGCCGAGATTTGCAGGCCGTTGCGCTCGCCGTCCGATTCGGTCACTTCGGGGAGCAGGGCTGAATAAACCAGTCCGATGATGGTGTAGGCAGTATCGTACAGCAGCATGGTGACCAGCATCCAGACGAAGAGCGCCGTCTCCCCGGCTCCGCTGGGGGCGAACCAGACCAGGATGAAGGTCAGGGCCAGGAAGGGCGCGGTGAAACGCATGTAAGGGATGCGACGCCCAAGCTTGAAGCGGGTATTGTCAGTGATGTAGCCGAATAGGGGGTCGTTCAAGGCGTTCCAGATGGCATAGATTGCCGACGCGATGGCAATCCAGCGTGCCGTGAGTCCCAGGTAGTCCTGGTAAAAGATGGGCAGCAGCGCGCCGTAGGTGCCGGCGATGAAGGATGTCCCCAGGGCGGCGATGCCCCAGATGACCTTGTATCCCCCGCTCAAGCGGACAGGTGCATGCGTGGCTTGTGACATGGCATTCTCCTTGTTATGTGCGAGAGTTCATTGACAGGCTCTTTCTGGATTTTACTCGACTTTCAGGTTGAGCGCTGCAATTCCAGGCGAAGGAATATGTTTATTGGAAATCCCTTCCTCGCCTTGCGTGAATCCAGAAACTGCAACTCCTCGCCGCTTTCCATGCTGTATAATTGCAGGAGCCCTTGTGAATATTTTTACCGAAGCCTGAGACTTCGATAACTCCCGAACAACTCAGAGTACAGGCTATCCACCCCTGCAAAGGAGAATCCCATGAGCGCAGAACTATTCCAGAAAATGTCCCAGAGCATCCTCGACGGCGACTCGGATGCCGCCGCCGAACTGGCGAAACA
The DNA here is from genome assembly GCA_016208355.1 of Chloroflexota bacterium. Lineage (GTDB taxonomy): Bacteria > Chloroflexota > Anaerolineae > Anaerolineales > Villigracilaceae > UBA877. The sequence goes on from JACQYE010000202.1 coordinate 16,260, forward strand.
AGCCGTCGCAGCCGGGGTAGACCCGCTGGAGGCCATCAACCAGGGTTTTGTGGTTGGCGTCAACCAGGTGGGCGAAAGTTTCGCCTGTGGGAACGCCTTCCTGCCCGAACTGGTCATGGCAGGCGAAGCGATGAAAGCCGCCGTTGCCGTGCTGGAACCGGAAATGAAGAAACGCGGCACCGAGCGCAAGATTCTCGGCAGGGTCGTGCTGGCGACCGTCCAGGGCGACATCCACGAGATTGGCAAAACCCTGGTCGGGACGATGCTTTCGGCCTCCGGTTTCGAGGTCCATGACCTGGGCGTGGATGTGCCTTCCGAGAAAATCCTGGCAAAGGTCAGGGAAGTGGACGCCGACCTGGTCGGACTCTCGGCCCTGCTGACGACCACCATGGTCAAACAGCGGGAAGTCATCGAAGACCTGGATAAGGAAGGCCTGCGCCGGAAGGTCAAGGTGATCGTCGGCGGCGCGCCCGTGACCCGCGACTGGGTGCAAAAAATCGAAGCCGACGGCTACTCCGAGGATGCCATCGGGGCCGTGGCGGTTGCGAAGCAGTTGGTCGGCGCGGCGTAGACCTCACCCCCGTCCCCTCTCCTGCATGAGAGGGGAGAGGCGGAATCATGCCTACTCCCATCAAATCCATCACTAACCCGAAACTGCGGCTGGAAATCCTCACGCCGCAGGAAGTCCAAAAAATCCACGACGCCACCCTATGGATCATCGAAAAGGTTGGCGTTCGTTTTCCCTCGAGGCGCGCCCTGGACATCTGGGCCGCGCACGGCGCATCCGTTGACCGCGACCGGATGACGGTCCGCGCCCGCCCGGAATTGATCGAACAGGCGCTGGAAACCTGTCCGCCTGCATACACTCTTTGTGCGCGCGCCCCGTCCCAGGACCTGCCGCTGGATGGCAACCATGTCTTTGTTGGGACGGATGGCTGCGGAGTCGAAGTCCTTGACATCGAGACCGGCGCGCGCCGGACCTCCAGCCTGCGCGATGTGGCCGATATTGCCCGCCTGGCTGACGCAACCGAGGAAGTGGCCTTCCACTGGGTGCCGGTTTCGGCCCAGGACATGCCGCCCGAGACGCGTGGCCTGCATGAGATCAAGACCATCTGGGAGAACTCCACCAAGCATGTCCAGACCGAGAGCATCTATAACGAGCGGGAAGCAAAGGCTGCGATTGAGATGGCCGCGGCCATCGCCGGCGGGCGGGAGGCATTGCGCAAACGCCCGGTGCTATCGCTGATGCAGTGCTCCGCCCCGCCGCTCGGACATGACGGCGGCTCGCTTGATGCGGCCTTGCTGGCTGCCGAAGTTGGCATCCCGACCGGTTTCATGACCATGGCTGCCAACCTGACCACCGGCCCGGCAACGCTGGCCGGGAACCTGGCGGTGGGCAACGCTGAAGTGATCGCCGCCACAGCGCTCCTGCAATTGGCCTATCCCGGCGCGCCGGTCTTCTATGCCGCGGCGCAGACCGCTTCCGACTTGCGCAGCGGCGCATACACCGGCGGCGGCCCGGAGGATTTCCTCTACGGCGCGGCCACCAACGTGCTCTCTGATTTCTACAACATCCCGCTTTCGATGGGCTCGTTTGCCACCGGCGCGAAGGAGCCCAACTGGCAGGCGGGCATCGAGAACAGCCTGTCCACCTTCATGGCGAGCATCGTCATGTCGGACATGCTCCTGGGGGTTGGCCTCCTGCACGGTTCGCGCATCTGGTCGTTTGCCCAGATGATGATGGATTGCGAAATCTTCTCGATCATTCATAAAACAATGCAGGGCATCATCGTGGACGACGAGACGCTTGCATTGGAGGCAATCGCGGCGGTTGGTCCGGGTGGCAATTTCCTGACTCAAAAACATACCCGCCAGCACATGCGCGATGTGTTCCTGCCGCAGTTCATGGACCGGCGTCCGTATAACGAATGGGAATCCAAAAAAGACGATGCCCGCGATTGGGCAGTGGATAAAGCCCGCAAGACCCTGGCCTCCCACCAACCCGACCCGCTCGACCCGAAGTTGAGCGCAGAACTGGAAATGATCATCGCAAAATCCGTTTAGCCACGAATTCCACGAATAAACACGAATTAATTCGCGGAATTCGTGTTTATTCGTGGCAAGGGATTCTATGCAACCCAAACTTGAACTTCTTTCCCTCGAACTGATCACACGCATCCTCGACGAAGCCTTCCAGTTGATGCAGACACCCGGCATCAAGGTGCAGGATGTCGAAGCCCGTGACATGCTTTCAGCTGCGGGTGCGAGAGTGGATGGTGAGATCGTCCACATCCCGGAGAAAGTCGTCCGCATGGCGTTGAAAACCGTTCCGGCGGAATTCTGGCTGTATGACCGGGGTGGGGAACCGAAAGTCCGCTATGGCGGGGACGCGGTGCACTTTGATCCGGGCTCGTCGGGCGTCCACGTGCTCGACCCGGAAACGGGCGCGCACAAACCCTCCGAAACCGCCGACCTCGTCCGGCTGGTAAAGGTGGCTGAGATGCTCCCGGCCTACGATGCCCAATCCACGGCGGTGGTCTGCAACGAGGTCCCGAAAGCCATCGGCGACTTATATCGGCTGTATCTCGTCCTTTTATATTCCCGCAAGCCCATCGTCACCGGCGCGTTTGCCATCGAAACCCTGCAAAACATGATTGACATGCTGGCGATATTCAGCGGCGGGCAGGAAGGATTGGCCTCCAAACCGCAAGCCGTCTTCGATGTCTGTCCCTCACCGCCGCTCATCTGGAGCGACTTTGGCGCACAGAACCTGATTGCCTTGGCGCGGGCGCGCGTCCCGGCGGAACTCATTTCGATGCCGCTGGCCGGGGCCGCCGCGCCGGTCACGCTGCTGGGGTCGGTCGTTCAACATGCCGCTGAGAGCCTGAGCGGAATTGCCATTCACCAACTCGCCAACCCCGGCGCGCCCATTGTCTGGGGCGGGGCGCCGGCCATCTTCGACATGCGCCACGGCACCACGCCGATGGGCGCGGTCGAGACGGCCATGATTGACTCCGCGTATGCCCAGGTCGGCAAGTCGCTCGGCCTGCCTACTCACTGCGATCTGGGTGCCTCTGGTGCCAAAGTTGTAGATGCCCAGGCAGGCCTCGAAAGCGGCGTGAGCGCCATCCTGGGGGCGCTGGCGGGCGTGAACATGATCTCCGGGGCAGGCATGCTCGACTTCCTGGCCTGCCACAGCGCCGAAAAGCTGGTGGTGGATGCCGAAGCAATCGGCATGGCCAAACGGCTGGTCGCTGGTATCGAGGTGCGGACCGAGACGCTGGCGACAGTCTTTTTCGAAACGTTCAATTTCA
>JACQYE010000203.1 GCA_016208355.1 Chloroflexota bacterium
CTCTCCCCAAAGCAACTCTCCCCCGAAACCATCGCCGTCGCCTTTGCCAAAACTTCGCGCTCGCCTGAATCGTTCCGCGAGATTGCCGCCGAACTGAGCGACGAGAAATCCGCCCGTTTCCACGAAAAGTGGGTGGTCGGCTACGGGCACGCCTCGGTGGCCGAACATGCTATCCTGCACATCGCCATCGAGAACGTTTCGCGGCTGGCGGTGGAGTGCATCGAGTCCAACCGGCTGGCTTCATACACGGAAAAATCCACCCGGTACCAGAAATGGGACCCGGATGCCTTCTTCGTCCCTCCTGAATTGGGAGGCCACCCGCTGCTCGAAACTTACACCCGGACCTGCAAACTGCTCCTCGATACCTACGCGCAATCCTTAGCTCCGATCAAGGCCATAGCGGAGGCGCAATCGCCGCGAAAGGATGATGAGTCAGACGAAGCGCATGACCGGCGCATCCGTTCCCGGTACGTGGATTCGTGCCGCTTCCTGCTCCCGGCGGCTTCGCTCGCCAACCTGGGGATGACCGCCAACGCCCGCGTGCTGGAACACGCCATCAGCAAGATGCTCTCGCACCCGCTGGCCGAAGTACGGCAGATCGGCGAGGAGGTCAAGGGCGTAGCGCAGGCGGAGGTCCCGACGCTGGTGAAGTACGCCGCTCCCCTGCCCTACCTCGCTGGCACAGCAAATGATTTTGAGCATCTCGAGATTGCTCACGAAAATCGGCAGGAGAGCGAAGGTAAAGAAGACTGGTGCATGCTGATTGATTACGATCCCGACGGGGAGAATAAGGTCCTGGCCGCGGCGCTCTATCGTTTCAGCGAGATGGGCTACACCGAGGCGTTGGAGACCGTCCGCGCCGCGGGCCCGGAGGAGCAGGAGAAACTGGCCAGGCTACTTCTTGAGCGGCTGGGTGAACACGACACCCCCCTGCGAGAACTGGAGTACACGTCGTACACATTCGATCTGACCATTGACCAGGGAGGGTATGCCGAGTTCAAGCGCCACCGCATGATGACACAGACTCCGCAGATGCTGACGGCGCGGCTCGGTTACATCGTCCCGCGCCGGGTGGCGGAGGCCGGATTCGAGGTCCGCTACCGGGCGGCGATGGACGCGGCGGCCGAAGCGTATGAGGCGCTGGCAGGCTGGAATCCGCACGCGGCGGCTTACATTGTCCCCAATGGGTTCAGCCGACGGATATTGTTCACAATGAATCTACGGGAAGCGTTTGCCTTTTGCCGGTTACGGTCAGCGCCAAACGCCCACTTTTCGATGCGCCGCGCCGCCCAGCGCGTGGCGGAGGAGATCCGCCGCGTCCATCCCCTGCTGGCAAAGTATATGCACCTGCCGGAAGAGACCTGGCAGGATGTGGAGAATCAATATTTGTAAAACGCCCGCCTCGGCTCGTCACTGGGGCGAGTTGATTAATAGTATCCGGGCATAGAGGCAGCGACAAAGACCGCAAACAACATAAAGAGGCAAAAACCAATCAAAATCAAGGCGTTGAAGACAAGCCCCAGGATGCCAAAAACTTTATTCTGGGCCGGTTGGACAACCGCTGCGATGCCAAGACCGAGTCCCGCCAAGGTGAAAAGACTGACCCCGCAAATAAAGACCCAGCCAATAACCGAGGCTCCCGTGGAAACCGTACTGGCATCGCTGCCAAGGATGTAGGCGTAGATGAAAAACAAGCAAACCAATCCCAGTGCCAGGATGGAAAGGACAAAAGAGATGATGCCCAACGGGGAGTACTTGCGCACTTCGGGCGGAGGGGGAGGTGGAGCAGAGAAATTAGGATCGTACATGGCATTCTCCTTCTGGCTATTCGTGGAATTCTTCCACTTGATACACCAATACCTCCAAATGCTTCTTGCGCCAGGCATCCGGCGCTGAACCCATCTTATGGCACAGGTTCGCCAGGAACTCTGCCTTGTCGGGGATCTTCTCCCAGACCTGTGGCAGGAAGGTGGCGCGCCGCCAGCCATCGCGCAGAATGACCCCGTCCACACCAGGATGGAGTTTGGCAAGCAAATCATCGGCATCCCGGTATTTCAGCGGCACAGGGACGGTCAGGCGCGATATTTCAACCTCTATCTCAACCAGTTCGGATTCCTGGACGTTTGGAAAACGATAATCTTCCAGGGCCGCGGCCGCGGCGTGCTCGCGTACATCGGCGGCCAGGGAGTGATATGGCTCCAGTGCGCCGATACAGCCGCGCAGGGCGCCATGCTTCGTCAGCGTAACGAAACTGGCGCCGTCAGCGTGCAAGGTCTCGGTCATGAAAGTGGCATCGAGCGCCGGGGCAGGTTGCCGGCGCACGGCAGTTTCGATGGATTGGCGCGCCAACCAGAGCAGGATTTGTTTTTCTTCAGGAGTGAGAAGAGCGGTCACGAGAACCTCGTTGGAAAATAAAAGAATTGCAGGACAATTCCATCATACAATCACCGGCATCGTAAGTCAAGTGAGCATGTTCACAAATTTGGAAAAAATCGCGGCACCCAACATGCGTTCAGATTTTTGGCAGTATAATCAGCCCAATGTCCATTTTCAGCGAAAAACACATCCTGCTGGCCGTCACCGGCTCGATTGCAGCCTACAAAGCCGCTGACCTGGCCTCCAAACTGACCCAGGCTGGGGCGCTCGTGGACGTGATCCTCAGCCCCGCGGCGGAAAAATTCGTCTCCCCGCTGACGTTCCAGTCAGTAACCGGGCGAAAGGCTTTCACCGACGCGGATCTATGGGGCGGCGAAGCCCATATCCTGCACGTCGGGCTCGGGCACAGCGCCGACCTGCTTGTGGCGGCCCCCTGCACCGCCAACACCCTGGCCAAAATGGCGCAGGGCATCGCCGATAACCTGGTCAGCATCACCGCCCTGGCCGCCCGCTGCCCTATCCTTGTCGCCCCGGCGATGGACGTGGGCATGTTCGAGCACCCTGCCACGCAGGAAAACGTCCGCATCCTGCGCGAACGCGGCGTCCACTTTGCCGGACCGGACGAAGGCCGCATGGCCTCCGGGCTGGTGGGACGCGGGCGATTTGTCGAACCGCCGGAACTGCTCGGCCACATCCGCCTGGCGTTGGGATTTGGCGGGAAATTGGCCGGAAAGAAAATCGTTGTGACCGCAGGCGGGACGCAGGAACCGATTGACCCGGTGCGCGTGGTCACGAACAAGTCCTCCGGCAAACAGGGCTACGCCCTGGCCCAGGCCGCCCTCGATGCAGGCGGGACCGTGAGCCTGGTGGCCGCGCCGACTTCCCTCACCCCGCCGGTGGGCGCGAAAGTCGTCCCAGCGCGCACGGCGCAGGAGATGCTGGAGGCCGTGCTTGCAGAGTCCGCCGGGGTTGACGCGCTCGTCATGGCGGCAGCCGTGGCCGACTTCCGTCCGAAGAAAGTTGCCGGGAACAAACTCAAAAAACGGGACGGTATTCCGCAGATCGAACTTGAAGCCGCACCGGATGTCCTTTTGGCAGTGGCAGGACTAGGGTCCGGAAGGCCGCGAATCGTGATTGGGTTTGCCGCGGAAAGCCGCGACCTGCTCGAAAATGCCGAGGTCAAGTTAAAGTCCAAGAATCTGGACATGATCGCAGCCAACGATATTTCCGCCGTGGACGCGGGTTTCGGCGCCGACACCAACCGCATCACCCTGCTTTACGCAGACGGCAGGCGCGAGTCCCTGCCGCTGATGGGCAAGGACGAGGCGGCAGAAGTTATTGTGAAACGTTTAGCGGTATTGCTGGAGACTAAATGACGAAAATCCTGGTGATCTCCGACGTGCATGCCAACCTGGTGGCGCTGGAGGCTGTGCTCGCCGACGCCGGAAAAGTGGACGAGACCTGGTGCCTGGGCGACGTGGTGGGATACGGCCCGCAACCCAACGAATGCATCCAGCGTATTGCAAACCTGCCAAAATTGACCTGCATGATGGGCAACCACGATTACGCCGCGGTCAGCGACATGACGCTGGAAACGTTCAACACGGATGCACGCAAAGCATTGCTGTGGCAGCGTGATGCGCTCGGCGAAGCCAGTCTGGCCTTCCTGCGCGCCCTGCCCACCGAAGCAGTGGAGCGCGGCGAGGTGACGCTGGCGCATGGCAGCCCGCGCGACTCCATCTGGGAATACATCATGAACACGCTGGTAGCGCGCCTGAACCTGGATTACTTCGGGACGATGTGGTGCATGGTGGGACACTCCCATTTCCAGGCAATCTTCCAGTACCATGCGATGGATGATGACCTGACCATCGAAGTGCCCAAGGCTGAAACCAAATACAAACTGACCGAGCGCGCCATCCTGAACCCCGGCTCGGTCGGCCAGCCGCGTGACCGTGATCCGCGCGCCGCGTACGCCATCTTCCGCCCGAAGGAAAAGACCTGGGAGCCGCGCCGGGTGGAATATGACATCCAGAAGGTACAAAAACAGATCCAAGATGTCGGCCTGCCGCCGCGTCATGCCGAGAGGCTGGCAGGGGGCTGGTAAGCAGGCGGAACTTTTTTCGAAGAGGGGCGTCATAAGGGCAAATCCATCCGACCTTCTCAAGGAGGAGAAGCCATGAAAAAGAAAACTGTTATCCTTTTTACTGTCCTGATGCTCGGCCTGGCAGCCTGCGGCGCGGCTGCGCCGATGATGCTCGAACCTGAATATGCTGTCGTTCCATCTTATGATGAGAGCGGAGTTGGCGGCGGAGCGCCGGAGGTTCAATATGAGGGCATTGCCCCCCTCCCCACCGCGGTGACATACGACCCTTACAAGGTGGATACCGGGAGCACGGACAACGTCCAGGAACGCATGGTCATCATGAACGCCGACTTGACCATCGTCATCCCCGACCCGCAGGCCAAGATGGAAGAGATCTCAGCCCTGGCTGAGTCGCTGGGCGGGTTCGTCGTCTCGCTGAATATGTACCAGACCTACCTGTACGATGGCGGCACCGCCCCGGAGGGCTACATCTCCATCCGCGTCCCGTCTGACAAACTGGAGACCGCCCTGAGCCAGATCAAAGCCGATGTGGTGGAGGTGCGCAACGAGAACCGCAACGGCCAGGACGTAACCGCCGATTACGTCGACCTCGAGTCCCGCCTGACGGCGCTGGAAGCCGCCCGTGACCAACTGCAAACCATCATGGACGCGGCCACCAAGACCGAGGATGTGCTCAACGTTTTCAACCAGTTGCAGTATTACAACGAACAGATCGAAATGGTCAAAGGCCAGATGAAGTACTACGAGGAGGCTTCGGCCTACTCGCTCATCAATGTCACCCTGGTGGCCGAAGAGACCATCCAGCCCATCCAGATCGGCCCGTGGACGCCCGGCGAATCGGCGCGCGACGCCATCCAGTCGCTCATCCGCTTCCTGCAAGGGTTCGTGGACTTCCTGATGTACTTCATCCTGCTGGTCGTCCCGATCCTGATCGTCGTCTTTGGCCCGGTGGCCCTGGTCGTCTGGCTGATCGTCCGGGGTGTCAAACGGAGCAAAGCAAAGAAAGTCGCTGCCGCGAAATAACAAATCAAAAAATACCCGGAGTGCGGACTGAAGTCCGCACTCCTTTTTCTACAACATATTTCATCAAACATTGGCCGGGGAACTCAAGTCCCCGGCTGGAAGTCAAAGCCCGCTAAAGCGGGCTACGGGGCAGAAACGGCAATTTAAGTTAGCGCTTTTCGCAGTACTCAGTATAATCAGGCTATGGAAAAACTTGTCCAGGAAGCCCAGCAATTATTCAGCGTCCACCTGACCGGCCGCCAGTTGGTGGCGCTGATGACCTACGAGCGCGAACTGCTGGCATGGAGCGAACAGTTCAACCTGACTGCGATCCGTGACGTGGAGGGCATCCGCACAAAACACTTCCTGGACTCCTTCTCGTGCGTTCTGGCCTGGAAGGAGAATCCGCCCCGGTCGCTGGTGGACGTGGGCACCGGCGCGGGCTTCCCAGGCATCCCTTTGAAGATCCTGTACCCGGCGATGCGACTCACGCTGGTCGAGTCGGTGGGCAAGAAAGCCAATTTCTGCCGTCACATGGTCGAGACCCTGAAACTGGAGGCCGTGGACGTGGTCACCGCCCGCGCCGAGGAGATCGGACAAATGCCCGCTCACCGGGAGGCCTACGACTGGGCCGTGGCGCGCGCCGTGGCCAACCTACCGGTGCTGGTGGAGTACCTGCTGCCGCTGGTGCAGGTCGGCGGGACGATGCTGGCGCAGAAGGGCGTCTCCGGACCAGCAGAGGCGCACAAAGCCGAAAAAGCGCTGCAGATATTGGGGGGAAGACTGAGGCAACTCATCCCGGTGACCCTGCCGGGTGTGGCCGACGACCGTTACCTGGTGGTGGTGGACAAGGTCGCCGCGACGCCGAAGAATTACCCCCGCCGCCCAGGCGAACCGGCCAAGAAACCGCTGATTCGTTAAACCGGTCTACGCTGGAACCCAAAAAACGTAAAAGTCGTCATTGACACATCCCCCGGCGCGTGGTACAGTTGTGCCCTAAGGATACCAGAAGTTCGCTTTGGCAGTGCAAACTACATCGGCTCATGGGATCATATCCATGAGCCCTTTGTTTACCAGTTCTGGCGAAATAAACGGGTCCTCCACTTTTCTTTTTGCCATAAGGAGGCAAACAATGTCAGAACGTATCACCGGCACGGTCAAATGGTTCAACGGAAGCAAGGGCTTCGGCTTCATCACCCGCGAAGGCGGGCCGGATGTCTTTGTCCACTTCTCTGCCCTTCAAGGCGATGGTTTCAAGAACCTCGAAGAAGGCCAGAAGGTCGAATTCTCGGTCGAGCAGGGTCCCAAGGGCCCGCAGGCCAGCAACGTCGTCGTTGTCAGCTAGTTCCACCGTGCACCAATAGAACCCCCGGGACGTGAGTCTCGGGGGTTTGCTGTTAATTCCACCAACCAGGGTACTCCCCGCATTCAATTGGTTGCTCTGCCCGCCAGTTGAACTTCCAGTTCATCCGGCGAGTTGACAGGTTGGAGACAGACAAATCCCTGGCAGACAAACACCGTGGGCTGGCCGTTGAACAGCGGACGGTCTTGGAGTAAAGCCGGGGATCCCGGCGCAGGCGGGTAGGGAGAAATGGCTGCAACCAAGTGGGGACGGTACGATTTCCATAATCTTTTCAAAAAGGCCTGCGTGACGGGGGCTTTCGGATCACCCAGCACGGCGACTTCATGCGTTGGACTGACGGCAAAATCAGCCGCGCACAACCATTGCGCAAAGGCTGTCGGGTAACGCAAGGACATCTCCGGCAGGCCCGCGAGCATCCCCTCCGCCAAACCGCGCCATTCGAGACGGTCGCCATACGCGGCCAATTGCAGCAAAGCCATCGCTGCCAGCGCATTCCCGGACGGGGTGGCATTGTCCTGTTGATCCTTCGGGCGGACGGGCAGAGGCTCGTGGTCGTCGCGTGTGTCGAAGAAGCCGCCGTCCGGGTCAGCAAAATGGGCCTCCATCTCATCAGCCAGTTTCAGCGCCGCGGCATACCATTCCGGGTCCGGGTCGGACTGGTACAGCGCAAGCAGCGCCAGGGTCAAACCGGCGTAATCATCCAGATAGGCATTGTGCTTTGCTTGCCCCTCCCGCCAGGAACGTAACAGGCGGTCCCCCACATACAGATTTCCCAGCAGGAAACTGGCGTTGCGGACCGCGGCCTCCAGGTAGTCGTGCCTTCCCAGGTAACGGCCTGCCTCGGCGAAGGCCGACAATGCCAGTGCGTTCCAGGAAACCAGGATTTTATCGTCGGTGGCCGGGCGGACGCGGGCATTCCTGACTTCCAGCAGCCGGGTGTGACATTCGGCCAGTTTTGCGGTGACAGGCTCGAGGTCCGATTGGCCCGGGCCGGTTGATAGGTTTGGGAAGCGGGCGGCCAGGGTGGTGTCGTCCAAGGCGCGCTGGAGGATCGTCTTCCCCTCCCAGTTCCCCAACGCGGTGATCCCGTACGCTGCCTGGAAGAACTCGAAATCGTAGCCGAGGGCGCTCTGGAGCTCGTCCTGTGTCCAGACGTAGAATCTGCCCTCTTCTCCCTCTGAATCGGCGTCCAGGCTGCTATAAAGGCCGCCATCAGGATGAACCATCTCGCGCAGGAGGAAATCCAGCGTCTGCTCGCAGACTCGGCGGTACCTGCGCTCGCCCGTGACCAGGAAACCGTGCAGGTAGGCTAGGGCGAGTTGGGCGTTGTCGTAGAGCATCTTTTCGAAGTGGGGGGTGCGCCAGGAATTGTCCACACTGTAGCGGGCGAAGCCGCCGCCAACCACATCGTACATGCCGCCGCGGGACATGGCGTCGAGGGCATGGCGGACCGCTTTCAGGGCGAGGTCGCTCTGGGAGGAGCGTGCCGAGATGCGGCGGAGCAGGAACGAGAGGACCATTGGCTGGGGAAATTTGGGGGCCAGGCCCCAACCGCCGTGCTCCCAATCGTAGGAGTCCAGCAAGGACTTGGTTACAGCTTCGAGCGTTTCGGGCGAGAAGTTGTTCTTTTCTTTCACCTGTGGCTGTCGTTGAATATGTTGAAGCACCTGGCTGCCGACGCGGATGATCTCGTCGCGCTGCTCACGCCATGCCATTGCAAGGCTATCCAGGAGTTCCTTGAAGGACGGCATATTGTAACGACGGACGGGAGGAAAGTACGTCCCCGCATAGAACGGACGCAGATCGGGGGTGAGGAAGACAGACATCGGCCAGCCGCCCGACCCGGTCAGCGCGGTCGTGGCCTGCATGTAGAGGCTATCAACATCGGGGCGTTCCTCGCGATCCACTTTAATGCAGACGAAATGCTCGTTCATCAGGGCGGCCGTTTCAGGGTCTTCGAACGACTCGTGCGCCATCACGTGGCACCAGTGACAGGCAGCGTAGCCGATGCTGAGGAAGATTGGTTTGTTTTCGGTCCGCGCTTTTGACAGGGCTTCTTCCCCCCAGGGATACCAGTCCACGGGGTTGTGGGCGTGCTGC
>JACQYE010000195.1 GCA_016208355.1 Chloroflexota bacterium
GATAAGGTTGTAGAACTGGAAGACGAAGCCTATCTTCTGGCGGCGCAACTTGGTCAGGTCGTCGTCTTTCATTTCTGCGATGGCTGTGCCTTCGATGCTGACGCCGCCCTCGCTGGGCCGGTCCAGGCCGCCCAACAGGTACAGCAATGTGGACTTGCCGCAGCCGCTGGGGCCCATTACAGCAACAAATTCGCCCGGATTTACTTTCAAGTTGACGTGATTGAGGGCGGTCACGGCGGTCTCGCCGGAGCCGTAGATTTTCGTGAGGTTATCAGTTTGAATGAGAGACATTGTGAACTCCTGTTGAGATCATCGAAGTGAATGCTAATGGGATAGGAAGCAAGCATCTACTGTTTTTTGCTCTCCACATTGGGAGGCGGATATGTTGAACCTTTGTCGCCTTTGGGCGGTCGCCCGCGCCGGCGAATCTCCGGCTCGGGCAGCGGCTGGCCCTTGACTTCCTCCAACCGCATCTCGGTAATGTCCAGCCAGCGCAGGTCCGCTTCCAGGTGCATAATGGCTTTGTCAAGCAAAAGGATCTGCGCCATGGCGCTCTTTTTATCGTATCTGTCACGCAGCGCGGTGACGCTGTGTAATTCCTGGTACAGGTGCGCCCGCTGGGTCTGGATGAGACGCGCTGGATCGGCTTCACTGCTCGCCAGTCCGACCATCAGTTTGACGAAGAACTCGTCACGTTGGTGCTCGGGAGTCACACCGTTGGCAAACCACGCTTTCAGCGCCTCGTGCCCGGACCCGGTCACTGCGTACACGCGCCGGGAGGGTTCATCTCCCTCTCCCAGGTCAGACGAGCGCTCCACCAGCCCGGCCTCTTCCAGCCGTTCGAGGGTGGTGTAGATCTGGGCTGGCTTGACTTCCCAGTTGGCGTCCCCGCCGACAACGGCCTCGAACGCCGCCCGGAGTTCGTATCCATGGCGGGGCTTTTGCGCAAGCAGACCGAGGATGGCATATCTGACAGACATAATTAGTCTACAAGTTATTATTTAGTAACAGCGCAAAATAATAAACGAGTTAGTATTTTTTGTCAAGAGAATTGGTGGTTATAATAGTTCACATGTCGCTTGACACGCTCCTCGCCCACTGGCGCGCGGACCCGGAAACGGGTCCTAACTTTGTCGCGTGGGAGAGCCTCCCGCCCCGTCCCGCGGACCTGCGGCCGGTCCCCGCGGATTTGCCGAACGCCCTCCGCGACATGCTCCGCGCCCAGGGCATCGAGGCGTTGTACAGCCACCAGGCCGAAGCGTGGGCGTCCGCCCAGGCCGGGGAAAACGTAGCCATCGCCACCGGCACGGCCTCCGGCAAAACCCTGGCCTACAACTTGCCTGTCCTTTCGGCGTTATTGGAAAGCGAAAACAATCGGGCGCTTTATCTGTTTCCAACCAAAGCGCTCGCCCAGGATCAACTCAAAACCCTGACCCATCTGCAACATACCGAAGTGAGAGCGGCCATTTACGATGGCGATACCCCCCAGCGCGACCGCAAACCCATCCGCGAGCGCGCCCGGGTGATCCTCACCAACCCCGACATGCTCCACACCGGCATCCTGCCGCACCATACTGTCTGGGAGGAGTTCTTTCGCAACCTGAGATTCGTTGTCATTGACGAAATGCACACCTATCGGGGCGTGTTTGGCTCGCACGTCGCCAACGTCATCCGGCGGCTGAAACGCGCGGCAAAGTTTTATGGAGCGAATCCGAAGTTCATCCTGGCTTCCGCCACCATCAGCAACCCGCGGGAACTGGCCGAAAAACTCATCGAGGCCCCCGTCCGCCTGATTGACCAAGATGGCTCGGCGCGCGGGCCGCGCCATTTTCTGGTCTACAACCCGCCCGTCGTGGACGAGTCCATCGGGCTGCGGAAAAGTTCTGTGCTGGAAAGCGTGCGGCTTTCGCAGGAGCTGTATGTCGAAGGACTCCAGCACGTCGTCTTTGCCCGGTCGCGGCGGAGTGTGGAACTCCTGTTGACGTACTTGCAAGCCGAGACTGGTAATTCGTTATTCGAAAATCGTGATCCGGGGCTTAAATCACGAATGCCAAATAATGAATCTCGAATACGCGGATATAGAAGCGGCTACCTCCCCTCCCAGCGCCGCGAGATCGAAAGAGGCCTGCGTGACGGCAGCGTGCGCACCGTCGTCGCCACCAACGCCCTCGAACTGGGCATAGACATCGGCGGACTGGAAGCGGCGCTCCTCGTCGGCTACCCGGGGACCGTCGCCAGCGCGCGCCAGCAAGCGGGTCGCGCCGGGCGCGGGCTGGACCCCGCCGCGGCGGTGCTGGTCGCCTCCGCCAATCCCATTGACCAGTTCCTGGCCCACCATCCCGATTATTTCTTCGGTCGCTCTCCGGAGCAGGCGCTGGTCAACCCCGACCATCTGCTCATCCTGCTCAACCACCTGCGCTGCGCCATGTTCGAACTGCCCTTCGAGCAGGGAGAAACCTTCGGCGGCCACCCGGTGGACGAGTATCTCGAGTTCCTTGTCACGAATAACGAATCCCATCTATCGAACAACCGCTTCTACTGGATGGCCGATTCCTACCCCGCCGCGGACATTTCCCTGCGCTCCGCCTCGCCCGAAAGTTATGTATTACAGACAATGGACGATCCCTCGTCTCCGCTCGGGACAAGTGGACCGCGGACGATTGGGATTGTGGACGGGGAAAGCGCCCTGTGGATGGCACACCCTGGTGCAGTCTACCTGCACGAGGCGCAGCAATATTTTGTCGAAACCCTCGACCTGGAGAAGAAAGTGGTCCGCCTGCGCCCGTTCGAGAGCGACTACTTCACCGAGCCGCTCAAACAGACCGAAATCCAGGTTCTTTCCGTCAGCCAGCAGGAAGTGTTGCTCGCCCCCCAGTCGTCGGAAATCACGCACTCGAAAGGTTGGGGCGAACTTCTAGTGACGACACAAGTGAGCGGCTTCCGCAAACTGCGCTGGTATAGCCGTGAAAACCTGGGCGAGGAACCGCTCGACCTGCCTCCCA
>JACQYE010000196.1 GCA_016208355.1 Chloroflexota bacterium
AAATCCACGCAACACAGGATATTGAAAAACAGGAGAACACCATGGGTCTTACCCACATGAAAATCAAAGAACTGCTCGACGAAAACCGCCTCCACGAATGCGAAGGCGTCGGGCCGGATCACGTCTGCGTGCGCATCGCGGCGATTGCCGAAATGCCCAGCCGCTTCGGCGATTTCCACATTATCGCTTTCTACAACAACAAGGATAACAAGGAACACATTGCCATTGTGCGCGGCGACGTAACCAACGCTGAGAATGTGCCGGTGCGCGTCCACTCGGAATGTCTCACCGGTGACGTGATCGGCTCGCTGCGCTGCGACTGCCGCGATCAACTCGAGTCTGCCCTGCGGATGATCGGCAAAATGGATAAAGGCATCCTGCTTTATATGCGCCAGGAAGGACGCGGCATCGGGCTGATCAATAAGATCCGCGCCTATGGCCTGCAGGAGCACGGTTACGACACAGTAGAGGCCAATCTTGCCCTTGGCTTCCGCGACGATGAGCGCGAGTACAGCGTGGCCGCCCACATGCTCATGTCCCTGCATGTCAAGTCTATCCGCCTCATCACGAACAATCCCAAGAAAATCGAAGACCTGCCACAGCATGGCATCCAGGTCACCGGGCGCATCCCGCATGTCATGGAAACCAACCAGTACAACCGTTTCTACCTCGAGACGAAAGCGCTCAAATCCGGTCACCTGATAGACCTGCGCGGCAAAGAACACCTGCCCGAACAGGCCGACCCGCCTTTCGTGGAAGGCATGGACGAGGAGATGCTGGCCGTCATCCGCAAGTATTACAAGTAGATCGTGAAGGAGAAACGATGTCTCTCGAAAACCGCACTGCTGTCATCACCGGCGCGACAGGTGGTCTCGGCTCTGTCCTGACCCGGGATCTGGCCGCCCGTAAAGCAAATTTGGCCCTGCTGGATATGGACCCCGCCAGACTCGCTGCCCTGACCGACGACCTGTCACTGCCCGACTCCCGCTTCCTGGCGCAGGCAGTGAACCTGCTCGATCCCCTCGAAACGCAAACCGCCGCGGAGGCTGTCGCGGCGAAATTCGGCCGGATTGATATCTTGCTCCATGTTGTTGGCGGCTGGACCGGGGGCAAGACCCTGCTCGAGGTCCCGCGCGCCGACCTGGAATTCATGCTCAACCAGCACGTCTGGACGAGTTTCAATGTGATTCAGACCTTCGTCCCGCATCTGGTCAAGAACGGCTGGGGGCGTATCGTCATGGTCACCTCACCCTACGCCGCCCGTCCCAATGCCAAAGGCGGAACCTATTCCATCGGCAAGGCCGGGCAGGAGTCCCTGATGCTGACGCTCTCCCAGGAACTGAAAGGGACCGGAGTTACCGCCAACCTGGTACAGGCGAAAACAATTGATATAAAGCGCGAAAAAGTATCCGCCCCATCGCCGGACAATGCCTCCTGGACCACGCCCGAGGAATTGTCTGCCGCCATTCTCTACCTGCTCTCCGATGAAGCCAGCACGGTCAATGGCGCGAAGATCCCGCTGTTCGGATCGTACTGATAAAAATCCCGACCTTCCAGGTCGGGATTTTCGAATCCATTCCCAGGTCTATTGACAATCTCTCCCCGCGAGTGTATATTCTTTTCAGTTATGGAACTCTCGCTTGAGAGCGGCCCTCACTTATACAGCCTCCCCCATCGGGCGGAAACAGAAGGAGGTGATGTCCGGCGCGTGGATTAATCCCCCATGTTAAGTCAATCTATGTCATGAAAACCTGTTCCCTTTCACATTTTCAAGGAGGAGAATTCGCATGAAACGCAACTGGATTTACGCTTTGGTTGCCGTGCTGGTCAGCGCAGTCATGCTGCTGTCCGCATGCACGCCTTCCGGAGGCGGGGGCAACAAGGTGGTTACTTTCATCTTTACGCAGGAGCCGGAAACCCTTAACCTGCACTATACCAACATGTACTTCTCGTCCATCCTCCAGCAACTCTGGAACCATTGGGCCTGGGAATATGACGAGAACAACAACCCCTACCCAGTGCTGATCACCGAAATGCCCAGCATGGAAAACGGCGGCATCTCCGCTGACGGCACCGTCCTGACTCTGACCCTGCGTGACGACATCTTCTGGTCAGACGGCGAACCGATCACCGCTGATGATTTCGTCTTCACCTGGGAAATGGCTGTCGCCCCGACCAACACCGTCGCTACCACGTATCCCTATAGTGAAGCCGCCAACGTCGAAGCCCCGGACCCGCAAACAGTTGTCGTGACCTTTGCCGAACCGTTCGCTCCCTGGCTGTACTTCTTCCACGGCCTCCTGCCCAAGCACGTGCTCCAGCCCGTCTTTGATGCAGAAGGCACGCTTGACAATGCCGATTGGAATAACGCCCCCACCGTTGGCAGCGGTCCCTTCAGCTTTGCAGAATGGGAATCGGGTTCCTTCCTGCGCTTCGTCCGCAACGAGGAATACTGGGGTGAACCTGCCCTGGTGGACGAGATCTTCGTCCGCATCGTGCCGGATGACGCCTCCCAAGTCGCTGCACTTGTTTCCGGCGAAGGCGATATCGGTATCTTCATTGCCTACCCGGACATCCCAAGCTTGGAAGAAGGCGGCCTGTCAGTTATTAAAGTATTCTCGGGCTACAATGAAGGTTGGTACTTGAATATGGGCCCTAACGCGCATCCTGCATTATTGGATGTTCGCGTCCGCCAGGCGCTGGCTTACGGCACAGACCGCTTCATCATCAGCCGTGACTTGTTGCTCGATAAGACCGTCCCGGCCTCCACCTTCTGGGATGGCTCCCCGTGGACTGACCCCACCCTCGAGCCGTATCCCTATGATCCGAATATGGCCAACGATCTGCTCGATCAGGCCGGCTGGGTAGACTCGAACGGTGATGGTACGCGTGACAAGGATGGGGTGGAACTTGTCCTGCGGTATCTCTGCAACGACCGTGATGTTCGAATGGATATGCAGGCTGTCATCCAGCAGCAACTTGCCCAAATTGGCGTTGGCGTCGAACTATTCAACTACGACTCTGATATCCTGTTCGGTTCCTACGGGGATGGAGGACCGGTGGCAACCGGAAACTACGATATTGCCCAGTGGTCCGACCTGCCCGGCGGCTTCCCCGACCCGGACAGCGCCTACTGGCTATGCTCGGAAATCCCCAGCGACGAGTCTCCCCAGGGGTCGAACTGGCAGTACATCTGCGACGAGGAACTGAATAACCTGTTCCTGCTCCAGAAGACACAGATGGTTTTCGATGATCGCGTCGAGACCTTCCACCAAATTAGTCGCATCATGTATGAGCAGGTGTATTTCCTCGGCATCTGGCAGGACCCGGATATCTGGGCGGTTAGTTCACGCCTATCCGATGTTAAGATTTCAGGCGTAACGCCCTTCTTCAACATCGCCGAATGGGATATCCCATAATCCCGGTGGTCTGATCGTTTCGCTGAAAAGCGTGGGGTTCCGGAAACCCTCATATCGCCGGAACCCCACCTTTTTAGAACGAGGGCTAATCTACATGTCACGCTACATCGTCCGGCGCTTGTTACAAGCTATCCCCCTCCTCTTCCTGATAAGTTTGCTGCTATTCGTCATGCTTCAAAACATGGGTGACCCGCTCGCCACCATGGGCGGGCGCACCATGACCCGTTCCGAAGACCGGGCGCGTCTCACCCGCCAGTTGGGGTTGGATAAACCCATCACTGTCCAATATCTTTATTGGCTGGCCGGCAACGACTGGGCAAAGATAGACCTGGACGGCGATGGCGTTGCCGAAACCTCCGGCATCCGCAAGGGCGTCCTGCGCGGCGATTTCGGATATTCCCTCGTCAATCGGCAGCCGGCCATGGAAGTCATCATGGAGCGACTGCCAAATACCATCCTCCTCATGTTGAGCGCGGAAGTGGTCATTGTATTTGGATCGCTTCTCATCGGTATATATGCTGCCCTGCGGCAATATTCCTTCACGGATAATCTTGTCACGACATTATCTTTCATCGGTTACTCCATGCCCATTTTCTTTGTAGCTCTGGGATTGATGTATATTTTTGCAGTAAATTTTAAAGCCTGGGGTCTGCCTTACCTGCCCACCGTGGGAATGTTCGATCCGCGTGTTGGCAAGACCTTATGGCAGGTGGCCTGGCACATGATCCTCCCAATTATTACCATTGCCATCACCAGTTTCGCCGCCAACAGCCGCTACGTGCGCAGCACCATGCTGGAAGCCCTTGGCCAGGATTACATCCGCACCGCCAAAGCTAAAGGCATCCCGCGCCGCTCGATTGTCTTCATTCACGCCCTCAAGAACGCATCCCTGCCCATCATCACTGTGGTCGGCCTCGACCTACCCTTCCTGCTGGGCGGTGCAGTGGTGACCGAACGCATCTTTGCCTGGCCAGGGATGGGCCGCTTGTTCCTCGACCACGTCTCACGCGCCGATACACCGGTTGTAATGGGCATCCTGATGTTGATCGCCTTTGCCGTCATTACCTTCCAGATCATCACTGACGTGCTCTACGCCTGGCTCGACCCGCGCATCCGTTACAACTAGGAGACTTTAGCATGGCAACACACAGCAACCCTGACCCGCGGCCTGTCTCCTCACCGGACGAGCTCGAGACGCCTGTCCTCACTCTAAGCCAACTAGCCTGGCGGCGTTTCCGACGGCACAAGATGGCGGTTACTGGCGCGATCACACTCCTCCTGCTGGTTTTGTATTGTATCGGCGGGGCATTTGTATTCACCGAAGAATTTGCCAATTACAATGACTTGAGCATCAAATTACAGCCGCCTTCCAGCGAACACCCCTTCGGCACTGACACCATCGGACGCGACATCCTGGCGCGCACTGTTTACGGCGGCCAGATCTCGCTCCTCATCGGACTGACCGCCATGATTGTGGAAATCATGGTCGGAGTGGTCATCGGCGCCCTCACTGGCTATTTCGGCGGCTGGCTGGATAGCCTCCTGATGCGCATGACCGAAGCCGTGCTCATCGTCCCGCAAATCTTTCTCCTGCTGGTGATGGCAAAATTTTTCGGCGGCGCAGTGTCGAATATCAACATTTTCGGGCGCGAATTTAGTGGCAGCGTCGTTGTCATCATCCTGATTATCGGGTTGACCGCCTGGCCGTATACGGCCCGCATTGTGCGCGCCCAGTTCCTGTCCCTCAAGGAAAACGAATTCATCCTGGCCGCACGCGCCACCGGGACCAGCACCTGGGGTATCATCTTCCGCCACATCCTGCCCAACAGCATCGCCCCCATCGTCGTCGCCGCCACGCTTGGTATTGCCAACGCCATCACCCTGGAGGCTTATATCAGTTTCCTCGGCCTGGGTGTTCGTCCGCCAACGGCCACATGGGGGAACATGCTCGAAGGCGCATACAACTACATTGACCAGGGCATTTACTGGCTGTGGCTTTTCCCCGGACTGCTCATCCTGCTCATCGTCTTGAGCATCAACTTCGTCGGCGACGGCCTGCGCGACGCCCTTGACCCGCGCAGCCGGGCAATATAGGAGCCGGAATGCCAGCCATCCTCGAAGTCAAAGACCTGATAACCCGCTTTCGCACCACCGAAGGAACGGTTTATGCCGTCAACGGCGTTTCATTCCACGTTGATGAAGGCGAAACGCTTGCTGTTGTGGGCGAAAGCGGCTGTGGAAAATCGGTCACGGTGATGTCCATCCTTAGATTGTTGCCCATGCCTCCGGCGGAAATCGCCAACGGTTCCGCCGTCTATCGCGGCCGGGACCTGCTCAAAACCAGCGACTACGACATGGAGCACAACGTTCGCGGCAAGGAAATCAGCATGATTTTCCAGGACCCGATGACTTCCCTTAACCCGGTCCTGACCATCGGCTACCAGATCGAAGAATCGCTCAAATTTCACTTTGGGATCAAGGACGACCAGGCAAAAGAGCGCGCCATCTACCGGCTCAACCAGGTTGGCATCCCGGATGCAGCCCGGCGGCTGGGCGCTTATCCACACCAGTTCTCCGGCGGCATGCGCCAACGCGCCATGATCGCCATGGCCCTGGCCTGCGAACCCAGCCTGCTCATCGCTGACGAACCCACCACCGCCCTGGATGTCACCATCCAGGCGCAGATCGTGGAACTGATGATCCGCCTGAGGGAACAGGTAAAACTATCACTTATATGGATCACGCATGACCTGGGCGTGGTGGCCGGGCTGGCCGAACGCGTCATCGTCATGTATGCCGGTTACATCGTCGAGGAAGCCGGTGTGGACGAACTCTACGACAACCCGCACCACCCTTATACCCTGGCGGTCCTGGCCGCCCTGCCGCGCGTGGACAAGCGCCGCACCCACCGCTTGAAATCCATCCCCGGCGCGCCGCCCAACCTGCTGGTCAAGCCGCACGGCTGTCCTTTCGCCCCACGCTGTGAACTGGCCTTTGACCGCTGCCGGGTCGAAAACCCGGCCTTGACGGAAA
>JACQYE010000197.1 GCA_016208355.1 Chloroflexota bacterium
AAGCGCACCATGCGCTCCTCGTCATCCACCACCAATATCTTGCGTCGTTTGATGCTTTTTTCTGTCATGGTCTGTTCTCTATGGATTGTCCGGCAGAAGCCTGCCGGACATCGTTTTAGTCTCGCACGAAGCCGATGATCTTTTCCTCGCCCTCTCCGGGCATGACCTCGATAAACGCGATCTGGTTGATTGGCCAGATGACCGATACCACATCGCTTTGCAAGTAATGGATATCCTTCCCATCCCGCCGGCGCGGGTGGTGCAGGATGACGATTGTATCGGTGGGGGCCGGGAGTTCATCCAGGTCCGCCATGATGGGGTCTTCGTTGGTGATGTGGACGACTACAGTATAAGACATGGTCAACCTTGCGCGTGTTTCAAGCGGAGATCAAGAGTTGGATCTTTAGTTTACCGAGATAGGCGATGTCGCCATCCCGAACAGGCATTTCGACGTAGGGTGACAGGCGGGTACCGTTCAGATATGTGCCGTTGGAGGAGCCAAGGTCGAGGATGACGACCTGGTTATTGACCAATTTGATTGCAGAGTGAAGGCGTGAAACTCCGTTGGCATATGCGTTGTAAGGGGAAAGATCAACATCCGGGACAATTGGCTGCCCTTCGGCCATCCGCCCGAGGGTGAATTCGGTCCGGTCGGCCAGCGGCAGGATTTGTCCACTTTCGACAATGTGCAGGGAGAGCCAGGATTGCAAGGTGCTCGGAGGAGATGATTTTAGCCCGCCAGTGATACCTTCGGCGGCGCGGCGTTCGGCGGTGTTGATTTTATGGGTGGCAACGTTCATATCAACCAATTGTGCTCCACACTTGCTGCAAAATATGGCTCCGGAAATCTCTTTGTGCTGGCAATTAGGGCAAATCACCATACTGTTTCCTCTCACCCGAGATCAACAGGGACCGTGTCCCATATTTTATCTCTTTTTGTCCCTCTTGTGAAAAGGATTTCTTCTGGCTGATCTGTTCCGCTTCCAATAGAGCAGTGCGCGCCAGGCCGCGCTCGCCGCGCGCCAGCAATTGGGTAGCCAGGCGCTGGAGATGTTCTGCCGCCCGGTCATATTCGCCTGCCGTAACTTCCAGGCGAACCTGTTCCTGCATGCGGTACAGAGTCAATTTGGAGAGGGCGCTGACAATTTCGGGCGCCGGCGGTTCCTTGCTGTGTTCATTCTTGACAGGGCGCTTGAGTTTCAATGGGAAAGAAACCGTTTTGGTTTCCAGGTTATTGCTGGTGACAGATATTTTTCCGTCCAGCAGGGTTACCGTCTCGTTTTCCCCGGCCGACTGGACGACAAATTCCATCAGGACCTGGAGGTTGTTGTCTTTTAGTACCGGGCCCAGCCGGATGGGACTTTCCATGGGAAGCAGGCTTGGATTGGGCGCGATGCGGAAGGCGTAGTGCAGTTCGGTGCCTTCCGGGATTATAAATTCCAGGCACGTTTCTTCGACAACACTCATATTCAACTGGTTGATCTGTTCGAGCAGGATGCGCTGGATGTCCTGGGGACGTGAGATATACATGCTACTTCCCCCGGTTAGAGAGGCGAGTTCATCCAGGAAAACGTCATTCCATTCCGAGCCAATACCCAGTCCGCGGATGCTGATGCCTTTTTCGGCTGCTTTGCGCGCCAGGTCGAGGCATTTTTCTTCATCGCCGTACGTACGTCCGTCGGTGAGCAGAATGATATGATTGGAGGAAGAATTGCGCTGGTTTCGCAGGACTTCGTTATAGCCCATTTCCAGTCCGGAAAAGATTTCCGTGCCTCCAGAGCATTGGATCATCTGGATGCGCGCTTCCGACTTTTTGGCATCTGCCCCGCGTTCTGCCGGGAGAATACTCTCCGCCCGGTCGCTGAAAGCCACCAGGGAGAAATAATCATGCGCCTTCAGTTTTCGGGCGATCTGAATGGCGGTGGATTTAACCACGTCCATGTTCTTCCCCTGCATGGACGTGGAACGGTCTATCACCAGGCAGATATTCAGCGGAGGAGCAGGGGACTGGCTCGCATCTGCCTTAGGCGAGAATTCCAGGAGTGCATACAATAATTGCGGTTCATCGAGGTGAAGGAGGTTGCTGCGGCTGAACAAAATGCGCTGTTCGACCGGCAGGAGGGGCGTTTTTTCCGAGGGCAGGATTGCATCATACCTGGCGCGCTTCTTGGGATTCGACAGGACTTCGTATGCTTCCTGAACGTCAATAAAGAGTTCGGTTTCTCCAGGGGCGACATTCTTATCGGGGTGCAAACGCCGCGCGGCCTCGAAATAAGCCTGGCGGATCTCTTCCGCTGTGGCGTCGCGCCCAATACTGAGCTGGGAATAATAGTCCTGTTTTTTAGCCATTAGCCCAGCAACTGCACCAGGATGACGCTGATGTTATCCGGCCCTCCGGCGTTGTTGGCAGCCGCCACCAAATCCTGGCAGGCGGTTTGAAGGTTTGGCGATTCCTTGACAATCTTGAAAAGGTTGTCGTCGGGGACAACACTCCATAGGCCGTCGCTGCACAGGAGGAGATGACCCGGTTGCGGGAAGGGCGCGGTGAAGATATCGGCCTCCAGCACCTCCCCTTGTCCGACGGCCCGGTAGAGGACGTTTCGCTGTGGATGGGCCACGGCCTCATCAGACGAGATCTGGCCCAGTTCTTCCAGCCGCTTGACGAGCGAGTGGTCGCGGGTGATGGGGTCGTTGCGCCCGTCTGGCCGGATGACATAGGCGCGGCTGTCGCCTACGTGGCCGATTGTCACCTGCTGACCGAGGACCAGGGCGGCTGTCAAGGTCGTGCCGGACCCGGGAGCGGCCTGCGTGACTGCACGTTGGGACTCTTGAATGGCCGCACGCATCAAATCTTGAAGCGGCTCATCCATGCCTTTGGATGGATCCATCAGATACGGATGGAATCGTTTGAGCAGGTATCCCGCCAGGGTCCGCACAGCGGCCGCACTGGCGATCTCGCCATATTGGTGACCGCCCATCCCATCTGCTACAATGAACAGACCGAATGGGTAATTATTGCCCTCACCTCCAACGGTGACACTGAATGCGAGAATATAATCTTCGTTATGGTCGCGCGACTTACCGACCGATTGACCGCAGCCATAAACGATCTGCTGTGGTTCAATGCGTGGGATACGCGCCAGCTTATCCGCCATCTGCTCGTCGCCTAACGGAATGGTGTTTACGTTTTCTTGAGCCGACAAGGGTTTCGTCTTTTTACCGCGTAACCAATCAATGATACTTTTCACAAAATTCTCCTTCTGCATCCTGTTCAGGCAAGCAGGGCGTATAGAATGTGGTCTGTAGAACCAACATAGACAATATCGTCGTAGACTAATGGGGCGCCGGTGATCGCGCCTTTGGTGGAGAATTTCCAACGCAGGCGGCCGGTGCGATGTTCCAGACAGTAAATGTTGCCATCTGCCGATCCACAATAGAGGGCATCTTTATAGATAACCGGTGAACTGCCAACCTGGTGCTCGGTCTTGAAACGCCAGATTTCCTTGGCGGTCCGGGCATCAATCGCATAAATATTCCCATCGGCGGAACCGGTAAAGATCATCCCGTCGCTCAAGTATGGCGAAGAAATTGAACCTTTTCCCATGCGGTAGCGCCAGATTACCCAACCGGTACGTGCATCCAGAGCGTAAACACTCGTATCCAGTGAACAGAAATAAGCCACGCTGTCTGCCACCCAGGGAGAGGAAGTGACCCCCATCTTGGCTTTGAAATGCCATTTGACCTCGCCGCGAAAATCCAGTGCGTAGAAGTCGCCAGTCTCACAGCCCACAAATACCATATCATGAGCGATAAACGGTGTGGAGCGCACCGGGGAGGCGGTCTCAAATCGCCAGGCAGCCCTGCCGCTGAGCAGGTTGACGGCATGCAGATGCTGGTCATCGGAGCCAAAAAAGACATGTCCTTCGGCAATACGCGGCGAAGAGCGGACGCGACCCTCCGTGTAATACGTCCACGCAACTTTCCCTGTTCGGTTGCTAACCACGTGCAAACGCTGGTCTTCCGAGCCGATGAAAATGTCACCCTCGTAAGCCGCTGGACGAGTAGCCACCCCGGCATCTGTTGCGTATTTCCAGTTCAGTTTCCCGTCACCGGCGTGGAGCGAATAGAGGTTGTGGTCATAAGAACCGATCAGGATCGAGTTTTCGTAATAGGTTGGGGCGCCGCGGATTTCATCTTCACATTGGAATGTCCAGAGGGGCTTGATCCCGCCGCTGGGCTGCACAGATGTTGTCGCCGCCGGGATGCGATTCAGCACCCCGGTCTTGCGCCCGGCCGTAATGAGGGCTTCTTTCATCGCTTCGGCGCTCTGGAAACGGTCTTCCGCGTTGTATTGCAGGGCAGTATTGATGATCGTTTCCAGTTCGATTGAGACAGCCGGGTTGATTTTCCGCACCGGGCGTTCCCCAAATGAGAAGGGGGGTTCCAGGCGCGGGTCACGGCGGGAAAGGGCATGGTGGAGGGTGGCGCCCAGGGCGTAGACGTCTGCCAGAGGCGTGGCTTCTCCGCGATACTGTTCAGGCGGGGAATACCCTTCTGTCCCTATCATTGTCCCTTTTTGACCGGATTGGAAGGGCTTGGCGATGCCGAAATCGACCAGAATAATATTCCCTTGCGGGTTTATCATTACGTTCGATGGTTTCATGTCGCGGAAGATGATGGGATCGGGCTTATGAGTATGCAGGAAACTCAAAACGTCGCACAATTCGATGGCCCACCCCAGCACTTGTTCTTCGGTCAGGAAACCCTGTGTCTCTGAGATGACTGCTTCCAGGTCCTTGCCATTAATGAATTCCAGGACCAGGTAAGATCGGTCTTCCACGCTGAAATAATCATAGATCCTCGGGATCGAGGGGTGGTTCAGCGTGGCGAGGATATTGGCCTCACGCTCGAAGTTCTGGACGATCGTCTTGCGCACCTGCGGATCGGGGGCGCGGTTGATCATCTCCTTGATTGCTACCAGCTTAACTACTGTGGGGAAATGAAGGTCGCGCGCCCGGTAAACAGACCCCATGCCACCCACGCCGATCACGTCCTGGATGACGTAGCGGTTGACGAGTGTGACCCCAGATTCCAACTGCATGTTGGCAAAATCGTTGGCAGGTTCTTCTTCCATTGGCGGGGGGATCTTTTGAGTTTCCAGAACGGCCTCCAGGGTTGTTCCGTCTGAAATCCATTATAGCAGTAGTGGCAGGATTTGCAACCTGCTCGTTATCTTTATCTAAAGGCTTGGCTTCCTGGACCTGTGTCCGGCTGACCGCGCTCTTGGGGGTTCTACTCCTCGGGCTTTCGCGGGCGGAGCCTCTATCTGATTTTCTCCCGGTGACTAGTACTCTGTCAAACATGAATTGATGGGTGAACGGAAAGGCGGTATGCTTTCCCGAAAAGGGAAAGCCATGGCCAAGAAATACATTGTCACCCTGAAAGCCGATGAACGCGAGAAGCTGTTGGTACTGATCGGTTCGGGAACAGCGAAAGCCAGAACATTAACATATGCCAGGATCCTTTTGAAGGCAGATGACGGTTGGGAAGATTGAGCGATCTGTGAGGCACGGGATGTCAGCATCCCCACGGTTGAACGGGTGAGGAAGCGGTTTGTGTTTGAAGGGTTTGAGACATTCGTGAAGCCGCGCCACATCCACCGCCTATACAGCCGCAAGTTGGATGGCGAACAAGAAGCGCGGGTGATTGCATTGGTATGCAGTTCGCCACCAGAAGGATATGCCCGCTGGAGTTTGCGACTGTTGGCAGATCGGGTTGTACAGTTGAAGATCGTTGACAGCATATCTCATGAAACCATTCGTCAGGTGCTAGATGACAATGAACTGAAACCGTGGCGCAAGCAAGAGT
>JACQYE010000193.1 GCA_016208355.1 Chloroflexota bacterium
GATCGAAGCTACATCCTTTGACGAAGGAACAGAAAGCGAGCAATCGGGAACTTTCCAGTGAGCGTATTTTGGTAGAGAACGTTATCCGCAGGTTGAAGATTTTTCGGATTTTGAGTGAACGATACAGAAACAGGCGCAAACTATTTTCACTCAGATTCAATCTTATTGCGGCTATCTACAACCTCGAACTCAAGAGCACCAAATGATTTACTTTCGCAAGAGGTCTATTCATCCTTTTTGCATAATTGCCATGCCGATGCTCTGCGTTCCCAGCATCGCCTCCAGGTGTGAGGGAAAGGCATGTTCGCTGAATTGTGCTTCCGGGTGCGCCTCCCGGATGTGCTGGCGCAGGGGGCGCGTCTGCAGCGTTGTACGGCCAATCCCATGCGCCAGCGCCACACGCAAGGGGGACTCGAACTCGTCCAGGAATTCCTCGAAACATTCCAGCACCGCCCGATGGGAACGAACTTTTTCCAGCGGCGCCAGCCGCCCGTCTTCGAGCGTGAAGATGGGGAACATTCCGAGCATCCCGGCAACCACTGCTTGCGCCGGGTGGAGATGACCGGCCTCCGCGAGCCTGTTCAGGTCAGGGATGAAAAACAACGAATAAATGCAGGGAATCACCGCGCGTACCTGTTTGACGATTGCCCCTGCCGCTTCTCCCGCGGACGCCGCGCCGGCCGCCTCCTCGACAAGCCACCCCAACCCGGCAGCGGTGGTCCGCGTATCCAGCACCTCGACCGCGGCGTGGTTGCTGAACCGACTGGAAGCCGAGAGAGCATGACCCGTCACCGGGCTGAGCTGTGAGGAGAGCGTTAGCACTAGGATCGAATCGTATTCGCGGCTCAATTTCTGGTATAGGCGCCAGAAGTCCTGCGGGGAGGGAGAGGCCAGGTATTGGTTAGAAAAACGCCGCGGCAGGGGATCGGCTCCCCGCCGCGCAACAGGTTTCAGGTCGAAGGGTGCAATGAAAACATGCTCCCGCCCCGGAAAATCGGTCCGCGTAAATTGTGCTGTGCTGTCGGTCAGGATGCAAACGCGGGACATAAGTTATCGGGCGGTCCGTAACCGCCCCGGCCTTTATTCCACTGAAATAATGAACTGATAATGCGGCTGACCGCCATCCTGTAACTCGATTTCCTGGGATGGGTAGGCGGCGCGGATTACATCCACGATACGGTTGGCCTCGGCAGCTGGCATATCTTCTCCGTAGAAAAGTGTGATGAGCTCGAAGTCGGCCGCGTTGGCTTTCTGGAGCGCCTGGAGACAGGCCTGCTCCACCGAGTTGATTGAGACGGCCAGTTGACCATTGATGAGCGCAATCACCTGCCCCTGTTCCACGGCCACGCCGTCAATCTCAACCGAACGCGTGGCGGTGGTGATCTCGATGGCTGTGATGTCATCAATGGCGCGGATCATTTTTCCGCTGATGGCTTCCAGATCGCCATCGGGATTCAAATGCATCATGGCGGCCAGCCCCTGCGGGATGTTGCGGCTGGGAACAATTTGCACGTGCTTGACAGTGACTTCCTTGGCCTGCTGGGCGGCCAGGATGATATTCTTGTTGTTGGGCAGGATGATGACCTTGTCGGTCGGAAGGTTCTCGAAAGCGTCAAGGATATCCTTCGTGGACGGGTTCATTGTCTGCCCACCGGCTACGAGGGCAGCCACGCCCAGGCTGGCAAAGACACGCGACAGCCCGGCCCCCGGCGAAACGGCCACCACCGCAATCTGCCCGGGTTCGATGTTCGCCAGTTCGATGCGTTTCCCGGAAGTCTTGCGTTCAATCTGATCCATCTGGGCGATCAGGTTCTCCATGGCTACTTTGGTGATCGTGCCCAGGCCCATGACGTAATCAATCGGTTCGTATCGTTTTTCGGTCGGAACATTGATGTGCATCCGGTACATCCCTTCCCCCTCGCCCACTTGGATGGAAGTGCCGATTTTTTCCAGTTCTCCATAGAAAGCCTGCAGATCCAGCGTTTTGGCCGGGACGAAGTCCACGACCACTTCATAATCCTGACCGGGTTCAATGGAGTCCATGGTGTCCTCCAGGTTCATAGCCGAGATGGGTTGGACGACAGCCACAGGTATATCCAGGGGTTCGCCGTGCAGGAAGCGCAGCATCCCTTCCAGGATGAAATATAACCCTTTACCGCCCGAGTCGACCACTCCAGCCTGTTTGAGCACAGGCAGAAGATCAGGCGTACGTTGTACCGAGGCGTCGGCGGCCGGGACGATGCGTTCGAGCATCTCCACCGGGTCACCGGTCTCCGTGAGGGCTTGTTCGGCAGCGGCTGCCACGTCCTTGGCGACCGTCAGGATCGTCCCCTCCACCGGGCGGACAACGCCTTTATAGGCGGTGTCACGCGCGTCGGCGAAAGCTGCCGACAACGCCGGTCCATCCAGAATCTCTTTGTCGTGCAGGGCGCGCGCAAAACCGCGCCAGATCTGGGAGAGGATCACGCCAGAATTGCCGCGTGCTCCCATCAGCGCTCCCTGGCTGACGGCGGCAGCCATCTGCCCCACGGCGCGGTGGCCGAGATCGTCTATCTCGTTGTAGGCCGATTGCATGGTCAGGACCATGTTCGTGCCCGTATCGCCATCCGGGACGGGGAAGACGTTCAGTGCGTTGACCGTCTGCTGGTTGGCGCGCAACCAGGTGAGGCTGGCTTCGACCAGTTTTTTAAGCATCTGCCCGTCAATCGGCGGGGACTTGACGCGTTCCGGCTGCATTTGTTCGTCTGGATTCATACTTGTAAAATCTCCAAGAGAATTGATCAGCCGTTGCTGACGCGCAGGCCCTGAACGTGCACGTTGACGGTGTGCACCGGCAACCCCAGCGCCTTCTCCACGTTAAACCGCACGGCATTGGCGACGCTGTTGGCAACCGAGGTGATGCGAGTGCCGTATTCGACGATGACGTGAATGTCAATGTCCACCGTCTCGCCATCGTAGCGCACCGATACGCCGCGCGCCGGATCTTTGGTGATGGAGAGTCCCTCGGCCAGGTTCTTCGGCGCCAGTCCGACCACGCCATAGGATTGCAGAGTGGCATGGTAGGCAATCGTCGCCACGGCTTTCGGGGAGATGTGGATGCTGCCAAGAGTGGTGGTTTCTTCGCCCATAGGTTTGTCCTTCTCTCTATATCATATCTTGTTAATTAACACTCGTCTTGTACAAGGATGCGAATTATGGTAAAATACGCCGCCTGCCTCAAAACAGGCCGGTATCATCTGGCAAGAAAGGAAGTCCTGGAATGGCTAAATGCGCTAACTGTGGTAAGACAACTGTCTTCGGCAATAATATCTCCTTCTCCAAGCGGAACACCAACCGCACCTTCCGCCCCAACCTGCAGAAGGTGACGGTCATCGAGAACGGCCGCAAGGTGCAGAAGACGCTGTGCGCCAAGTGCATCCGCACGATGGCGAAAACAGCTTGATAGGTTGTTAATTTCTTCGACGAAGGTCACGGCGATAAGCCGTGATTTTTGTTTAACGGGATGCAGTCTGTATTACATATTTTGGATTGCGTTTTTTATGGACGCTATCCCTGCCGCAATCCCATCTGGATGCTTGAAGATGGCATTCGCCGCCACAAAAGCATCCGCCCCGGCTTCCCGGACCCGGGAAATGGTCGCCGCAGAGATACCGCCGTCCACTTCCAGCCAGGCCGTCGAAGCGAGGTCGTCAAGCATCCGGCGGACTTCGGCAATTTTAGCGACCATCTCCGGCATGAACGCCTGCCCCGAATATCCCGGGTGGACGGTCATCACCAGCGCCAAGTCAGCCAGCGGCAGGGCAGGGATGAGGGCACTGGCCGGGGTGGCCGGGTTCAGCGTCAGCCCGGCCTGGCAGCCAAGGGATCTGATTTTTTTCAAGGTACTGGCCGCCTCCGGGCAGGTTTCCACGTGGACGGTCAAAGTGGTGGCTCCAGCCTTGGCAAACGGCTCCAGCAGGTCTTCCGGATTCGCCACCATCAGGTGAACGTCGAGCGGCAGGGAGGTCGCCCGCCGGATGTGTTCCACGATGAACGGTCCCATGGTCAGGTTCGGAACGAAGTGCCCGTCCATCACATCCACATGTATCCAGTCTGCTCCAGCGGCTTCGCATTCGGCGATCTGCTCGCCTAGGCGGATAAAATCTGCCGAAAGGATGGAGGGGGCGATCACAAAAGGGTGGCTCATGCCAGGCTGGAATCCACCAAACTATGGGATGGGCGGATTATAAACGAAATAGACCCACATCCAGAACGGGACCAGCCCCAGCACGGCCAACAAGGCAAGCAAGCCCAGTCCCACCGAGAGCCAATCAATGCGCACTGGAGGCTCGATTTTCGGCATGGGAGTTGTATCTATCTCAATAGATGGAGCCGCCTCCGGGGTCAAGGCGAGCGACGGGGCAGAGCGGGTGTTGCCAAAGTTCATCAACACACGTCCCAACTGGTCGGCAGTGCGGTAACGCTGGGCAGGTTCTTTTGCCAGCACTTTCAGCAGGATCTGTTCCAGCGCTGGTGAGACTTCGGGGAGCATCTCGCTGAGGAGCGGAGGCTCGGCCTCCAGGTGCAGATGTGCCAGGTCGCTGGCAGTTGTGGCCTGGAAGGGCAGGGAACCGGTCAGGAGCTCATAGAGGATGATCCCTATCGAATAAACGTCCGAGGCCGGGGAGGGGGCGGCCCCGGCAGCCTGTTCCGGGGCGAAGTACTGCGGTGAACCCCAGACGATATCACTCTGCTCATCGGGCTTTATAGTGGAAAGTGCGCGCGCGATGCCGAAGTCGGTCACCTTCAAGCGCATGTCTGGCGTGACGAGCATGTTCTGCGGTTTCACATCGCAGTGGACGAGTCCGGCGCGGTGGGCATAGCCGATGCCCGCGCAGGCCTGGATTATCAGGGGCAGGGCTTCCCCGGGGGAGAACCGGCCGCGTTTGCGCAGCAGCGTTTTCAGGTCCGTGCCCGGGACGTTTTCCATGACAATGAACAACTGACCATTATCCAGCCCAAAGTCGTGGACGGTGACAATGTTCGGGTGGGTCAGGTTGGCCGCGGCCCTGGCCTCCTGCCGGAAGCGTTCCTGGAAGGTGGCATCGCTCGAGTAATCCTCGCGCAACACTTTGACCGCCACCTGGCGTTCCAGCATTTGATCGCGCGCCCGGTAGACGACGGCCATGCCGCCTTTACCAATTTGCTCGACCACTTCGTAGCGGTTGTTGAGAAGACGCGTTTCTGCCATAGGATGGGGAGATTATACTGCCGACGGCGCATTTTTGCCGCCCCAATGTATAATATGGGCATGGCTGATGCACTCCTCGTCTATAACCCGGCTGCCGGGCGCATCCCGGTCAGGTATTTTATCGGCGGGGTCATCCGCGCGCTCAACGATTCCGGTTGGCGCGTAGAGGTGGCCGAGTCGGTCAACGGACGGCACACCACGCAACTGGCGCGCATGGCCGCCCAGGAAAACTTCCGCGCTGTCTTTGCCGTGGGCGGCGATGGCACAGCCGGCCAGGCCGCCAGCGGGTTGATTGGCTCACAGACTGCCCTGGGCGTGCTGCCAGCCGGGACGGCCAATGTCTGGGCGCGCGAACTGGGCGTCAATGCTTTCACCCTTTTCCACGCGCGTTCCCTGCGTCAGAACGCCCGCCTCCTGGCCGAATCCGAACCATGCGCTGTGGACGTTGGCCTGTGCAACGGTCAACCTTTCCTCATGTGGGCCGGAGTAGGGCTGGACGCCATGACCGTTAAAAAATTGGAGCCGCGTGAGCGTTTTGAAAAATATTTGGGTGTGCCGGAATATTTTGCCACCACTGTCTGGAACATGACCCTCTGGCATGGCATGAACCTGCGCGTCCTGGCCGATGAGAAACAAGTGGAAGGACATTACCTCCTGGCGGTTGCCAGCAACATCCGCCACTACGTGGGCGGCGTGGCTCAGATTTCCCCCTCCGCGTTCATCAACGACGGCCAGATGGACCTCTGGCTGCTCTCCGGTTCGACCCTGGCTGACGCCTTCCGCCATTTCTTTGAGATGCGCGCCGGCCGCCACCTGACCTCGGACCTGGCGCGCTGCATCCCGTTTCACACGGCGCACATCGAGTCTGACATCGCCTTCCCCATCCAGATGGACGGCGAACCCATGCTCGGGGCAACCCAGGTGGATATCGAAGTCTTGCCGCGCAGCCTGCGCGTGTTGATGCCGTTCCAATCGCGGGAACGGTTGTGCAATCCTTCCTCATCCTGACATTAATTTCCATCTTTGTGGAGACCGAAAGATGCCGAAGAAAAAGAACAACATCCTGCATTTCATGAAGCATAATCCTCTTATCTTTTTTCTCCTTTTCCTCCCGCTGACCCTGGCTGCAGAACTCCTGCACTGGCCGTCCCTGGCTATTTTCATCCTGGCCTGCATCGCCATCATTCCGATGGCCGCCTACATCGGTGAGGCCACCGAGGCGCTGGCGCATTTTACCGGTCCGCGTATTGGCGGTCTGCTCAATGCCACCCTCGGCAATGCCGCCGAACTCATCATCACCATTGTCGCCATCCGGGCGGGATTGCTGGAACTGGTCAAGGCTTCCATCACCGGCTCCATCCTGGGCAACCTCCTGCTGGTGATGGGTTTTTCCTTTGTCGCCGGCGGTGTCAAACATGGCCGCCAGACCTTCGACAAGCGCGGAGCCAGCCGCAATGCCATCCTGCTCGTCCTGGCCGTGCTGGCCATGCTAATCCCGTCGCTGTTCTCCCATAGCATCGGCCCGGAGACCAGTCCCCGGGTCGAAGCCCTGAGCCTGGGTGTCGCTGCCGTTATGATCATCCTCTATGCCCTCGGCTTGCTGGACGCGGCCAAATCCGGCGACACCCCCGTCACCCACGAACCGGCCCCGGCCTCTGTCCTGCCGCACTGGTCGCTGACCCAATCCATCCTCATCCTCACCCTCGCCACTGCCGGCATCGTCTGGCGTTCCGAAACGCTGGGCGGCGTGGTCGAATCGGTCGTTGCCAGCATGGGCGTTTCCGAATTCTTCCTGGGTATCATCCTCATCCCCATCATCGGCAACGTGGCCGAACACTTGGTCGCGGTCCAGTTTGCCGGGCAGAACAAGATGTCACTCAGCGTCGAGATTTCCGTCTCTTCGAGCCTGCAAATTGCTCTGCTGGTGGCCCCCCTGCTGGTCTTCCTCAGCCTGGCGCTTGGACACCCACTCACGCTTATCTTCAATACCTTTGAACTCCTGGCCTTGATTGCCGGGGTGCTCATCGCCGCGCTGGTCTCCGCCGACGGCGAATCCTCCTGGCTGGAAGGGGTGGCGCTGGTTGCCATCTACATTATCCTTGGTCTGGCCTTCTTCCTCCTGCCGGTATGATCAAACAAGTCTTGAACCGGAAAGTACTGATGATCGGGCTGGCCATCGCCTCGACCCTGCTGTGCGCCAGCCTGGTTTATATTCTCATCGCCCGCCCCGCCGTCCCGGCCGCGGACCCTGGACCTGCCTCCGCTGCCTTAACCATCATCCCGGCCCCCACCGGCACGCCGCGCACCCTGCCCCCCACACTGACATCTGTCCCGCCCACGACAACCCTGCCGCCCACCCCTGCCCCGGGCGAATTCGGCCTGGGCGCCTACGTCCGAGTGGACACCGACGCCCTGAACCTTCGTTCCCAGCCGGGACTTAGCTTTGAGCCCCTTTTCCTGGCGTTTGACGCCGAAGTATTCCTGATCACCGACGGCCCCCGGCAGGCTGACGACTTCACCTGGTGGTATCTCACCGCCTCCTACGACGCCGCCCGAGCCGGCTGGGCTGCCCAGGATTACCTGACTGTGATCCCCTCCCCATGACAATCAAACCCACCTCCCTCACTGCCAACCGTGAACAAAAACAGTTAACCGTCGTCTGGGATGACGGCCACACCAGCCTGTACACCTTTTCGCTCCTGCGGGCAGGCTGTCCCTGCGCCGAATGCCGCGGCGGGCACGACAAAATGGGCGACACCCCAGACGCGGCGGTCTTCAGCACCGACATGTCAGACTCCCCCGCCACCCGCCTGCGCACCATCGTGCCAGTCGGGTCGTATGCCATCACCCCGGTCTGGGAGGACGGCCACGATTACGGCATCTATCACTGGAGTTACCTGCGGGCGCTTTGTCCGTGCGAGGAGTGCAGGAAAAAAATAAAAAGGTCGAGGGCTGTTTGAAAGCCTTCGACCTTCTACTTATGGTGGTTTACTGTCAGGGTGTTGGCGTCATCGTTGGCGTTCGGGTGCGGCGCGGTGTGGGCGTGAACGTGGGGGTGATGCCCAGGTGCAGGTAGGCGGTCGTGCGCCATTCCTCCGGCATCACATCAGCGGGCAGGGCGATGAGTTTATACCAGTAGTTGCGCGCCCCCAGTTCGGAAGTCGGGTCTTCGATTTCTTCCAGGAAGAGCGCCATCCAGTAATAAGCCTGGGCTTTGGTACCGTCTGATTTTGCCAGCGGCAGGGCGTTCGTCTCGGCCTGGATGTAGGCGTTGCCGGGCAGGTCCTGGTCGAAGTAGGCGCGTGCCAGCCCAAGGTGGGAATCGAAATCGTAGGGGTCGTAGCCAACAGCCTTTTTGAAATCATCTTCTGCCAGGTTGGGACTGTCCAGGTTCAGGAATGCCAGACCGCGCTGGAAGTAGGCTTCTGGGTCGCGCTGATTCGCGTCGAGGTAGCGGTTCAAGACTACCAGGGCAGCCTGATACTCCCCGGCGGCGTTGTAGGCTGTCCCCAGCGACAGGAAAGCGTCCACATCGTCGGGCTCGTAAATCGTGTAGGTCTGTAAAACGGCCACGGCCTGCGCCGTCTGCCCGGTGGCGATGTAGGCCTGCGCCAGCGTCAGGTAAACGGGGACAAGCGTCAGGTCCAATTCGTTGGCCTTGAGCGCTGACTCCAACGCAGTCTCGTATTCCCCGTCCCCCAGTTGCGCCTGCGCCAGGTACATCCAGGCCAGAGCTGAACCCGGGGTCAGTTCGATGGCAATTTCCAGGTCCGAGACGGCTGCGGCATAGTAACCCTGCGCGATCAAGTAAGCGCCGCGCTGGATGTAAGCCTCAGGGTATTGGGGATCATTGGCGATGGCATTGTCAAAATCTGCCTGCACAGCGGCGTCGGGATTCAGCCCCAGGTTCGACAAGGCGCGCCCCACATAGGCCGGTGCAAATCCCGGATCGAGGTTGATGGCTTCCTGGTAGGCGTCACGGGCATTATCGAAGTTCGCCTCCAGGCGATAAGATTCACCTATATAATAGTAAACATCCACCGCATTGGGTTCGTTGTCCAGCACCAGATCGAATTGGACGCGAGCGTCCTCGTATTGACCGGCGGCCAGAAAACGCAGCCCGGCCTTGAAGGCGCTATCGGTCAGGACGGGATGTTCGGTGACAACGTAAAGCGGGGTTTTTGTATACGTGGCCGGCAGGAAATAAGCCAACGGTGTCGGTCCGAGGAATGTGGGTGTGGCCGTGCGATGCACCGGCGTCAGGCTGGGGGTGAGGCTGAGCGTAAATGTGGGGCGGTGGGTGGCAGTGACAAAAATTGACGGGCGGTTGCCCCCGGGAGTGAATAGAAAATACCCGCCCACGAACAGCCCTACTGCGACCACGGCCATTCCCAGGATGGCGAACAGGCGCACCAGCGGATTCGCCCAGCCGCGTGTTTTTTCCACCGGCTCCTTGGGAATGGACAGGTCCTCTTCCCACGAGCGCGGGCGGTTGAGCGGGAAGGGCGGCACCGAGTCGTCGGGCGGAAGCCCTCCGAGCAGGGTCAGGCCGCGTTTGGCGGCGGCATTTTCCGGGTCCAGTTTGAGCGCTGTTTGGAGGCAGTACAGACGCTCCTTCTGCGAGTCCACCACCGCGCTCAACCAGACCCAGTAAGCAGCATTTTTCTGGTCGGTCTTGAGCAGGCGGGTCAACAGGTCACGCGCCCGGCTGCTGTCGCCCTGCCGCAGGGCTTCCATGGCTTCCCGCAGCATGGTGTTTTCCCCGGCCTCGGGGGTTAGCAGGTCATCGTCTTCAGCCATGAATTTAGTTTAGCACAGCCTGGGGGTTGGGGCAAGTGGAACGGGTATAATTCTGATATGCGCCGACTTTTTCTTTGCCTAACCTGCGCCCTGCTCCTGGCGGCCTGCGCCGGTGAAACCACCCCCGACCTGGCGCCTGCCGCGCCTTATCAGACTGCCTCTCCTTCTCTAACTCCCACCCTGATCCCTGCACTGACGGAAATCCTGCTCCCCACGCCCACAGTTGTCATCTACACCGTCGCCCTGGGTGATACGCTGGGAGCGATAGCCGACCGGTTTGGCGTCTCGCTGGAGGCGCTGATGGCCGCCAACCCGGACATCCAGCCGACGGCGCTCACGGTGGGGACGCAATTGGTGATCCCGACCGATTCTGCCCAACCCTCCGAGCCGACTCCATCTCCCGCTCCTGTCCCGGTACGGCAGGCGCACTGTTGGCCGGAGACCAGCGGCGGGTTGTGGTGTTTTTCCCTGATCCAGAATGAATATGCCGAAATGTTGGAAAACCTTTCGGCGCAGTTTACCCTGCTGGACGAAAATGGGGATGAGCTTGCCAGCCAGATTGCGTATGCCCCGCTCAATATCCTGCCACCGGGCGCGTCCATGCC
The DNA here is from genome assembly GCA_016208355.1 of Chloroflexota bacterium. Taxonomy (GTDB): domain Bacteria; phylum Chloroflexota; class Anaerolineae; order Anaerolineales; family Villigracilaceae; genus UBA877. The sequence continues at coordinate 10,636 of JACQYE010000193.1, forward strand.
GCTGGGAGTGCACTTCCCCGCTCCGGTGGATGCGCAGTCCGCGCTGCGAGTCCAGGTGCTGACGGCTATCCGTCTCCTGCCCGGCGACGCGCGTTACCTGCCCGTCATGCTGGAGAACACCCTGGTCAGTGTGGGCGCAGGCGGACACTCGGCGCAGGTCTCCGGGCGGGTGATGTTGACAACCCTGGACGGACTCGCCAATACACTGTGGGTGCTGGCGGTGGCCTACGACGAGGCCGGGAGCCTGGTCGGCTTCCGGCGCTGGGAGGCCGGCGCGCCGCTGGCGGGGGGCGAAAGTGTGGTTTTCGATTTCCTCGTCTCCAGTATGGGGCCGGAGATTTCCCGGGTGGAATTCCTGACCGAAGCACGCCCGTAGTTGTAACCGGTCAGGAGTTGCGCGATAATATGTGTCGAAGGGAGTAAATATGAGAACACAAAAGAAAAAGGAGCACGTGTCATGGTTCAGGCGATTTTTCGGCTTGAAAGACAATGACAGCCGGAAAGATCCCACCACGGATTGGTTTGTCTTGCCTCCCAAAAGTCCATGGGCCCCCGCTGGATCTTATCAGAACCTGACCAACCAGCCTCCCTCTCCATCTGAAGAAGAGAAAGAGATCTAAAAACGATCCTTGGACAACCTGCCGGGCTGCCTGAATTGTTACTATTTTCTTGACTCAATCCCTGAATCCTGATAGACTCCCGCGCCGTCTCCATGTGCGTGGGAGTCTTTTCTCTTTAATAATCGAGAATGTGCAAGCCGGGTTATACCTTGTACGGGCGGAATGCCTTTGGTATAATTCCCCCGCTTAATCCGGGAAAGGCCTGTACGCCGACGTAGCTCAATCGGCTGAGCAACCGCCTTGTAAGTGGTAGGTTACGGGTTCGATTCCCGTCGTCGGCTCCAGCATGATCGAACGGTCTGATTAGTCCGGGTGGTCCGATGACCAGTTGGACTAATCAGACCAGTCGAACGAAGAGACTGGTAAAACAAAATAAAATGGGCAGTTACCCAAGTGGCCAAAGGGGACTGACTGTAAATCAGTTGGCAATAGCCTTCGGAGGTTCGAATCCTTCACTGCCCACCTGGCTGGTCGAATAGTCAGCGAGTCTCAGCGTCAAACGAGCAATCAGACTATAAGACTACAGGACTATGTGACTAGATTGCCCTCATAGCTCAGTCGGTAGAGCGCGCCCTTGGTAAGGGCGAGGTCATGGGTCCGAATCCCATTGGGGGCTCTCGTCACCAAGAACTTTTTTGATGGAGGAAGGAGAGAGCAGATGGCGAAGCAGAAGTATGAGCGGACGAAGCCGCACATGAATGTAGGGACGATGGGGCACATAGATCATGGGAAGACGACATTGACGGCGGCGATCACGAAATACTGCCAGTTTTTGGGGAAGGCGC
>JACQYE010000194.1 GCA_016208355.1 Chloroflexota bacterium
CAAGCGCTTCTTACTCCCGCGGTGGTTGAACTTTCTCCCTCAAGTGCCAAATTACTCGAAAACCAATTAACCATTCTCCTTCACTTTGGCTTTGACGTGGAATCCTTTGGCGTGAATGCCTTCCAGGTGCGCTCCCAGCCGACCCTGTTCGCCAACTCCGACCCGGCGGCGGCACTGCGGGCGCTGGTGGAAGATTTCGAGGAGGATGAAACCCCGCTGCAAAACGAGATCGAGGCCAAAATTGCCGGGCGCGTCTGCAAGCGGTTGGCGGTCAAGGCGGGACAGGTGCTCAGCCCCGACGAACAGCGCGCCCTGTTGAATGACCTGGAGACCTGCGCCTCGCCGCGCACCTGTCCGCATGGCAGGCCGACGATGATCCATTTGTCGGTGGATACGCTCGAGCGGCAATTTGGGAGGAAGGGTGCGAGGTGATTTAACACAAAGGGCACAAAGGATCACAAAGGATTTATTTACCTTCGTGTTCCCTTCGTGCCTGTCGTGTTGAAAGGTTCTTATGCAATCTCTCTGGCTTGAAAACCAAAGCCTCTCCTTGCGCGACACTCCCCGCCCGAATAAACCTGGCGAGGCGCTGATCCGCGTCCGGCTGGCGGGCATCTGCGGCACCGACCTGGAACTTGCCCGCGGCTATTATCCGTTCACCGGCGTGCCCGGCCACGAGTTCGTCGGCGAAGTAATTGAATCCCCGGATAAATCATGGATTGGCAAACGCGTCGTCGGTGAGATCAACGTCGTCTGCGGCGAGTGCGAGCAGTGCCGGAATGGCCGCCCCACCCACTGCGAGAAGCGCACCGTGCTGGGTATCGTCAACAGGAACGGCGTTCACGCTGAGTTCACCACCCTGCCGCTGGAAAACCTGCACCTTGTCCCCGATTCCGTCCCGGACGAGGCGGCGGTCTTTACCGAGCCGCTGGCCGCTGCGCTGGAGATCCAGGAGCAGGTGCATATCCGGCCCACCGACCGCGTCCTGCTGATCGGCGCGGGGCGGCTGGGACAACTGGTCGCCCAGTCGCTGGCACTGACTGGCTGTGATTTGCGCGTGGCAGCGCGTCACCCGCTCCAGCAGAAACTGCTCACGGATCGAGGCATCCGCCTCATCACCGAGGACGAAGTCCAGCCGCGGCGCTGGGACGTGGTGGTGGAAGCCACCGGGTCGCCCTCCGGCTTCGACCTGGCGCGGCGGGCGCTGCGTCCGCGCGGGACGCTGGTGCTGAAGTCCACCTACCGGGGCGGGATGACCGTCAACTGGTCGCCGTTCGTGGTGGATGAGATCACCATCGTCGGCTCGCGCTGCGGGCCGTTCGCCCCGGCGCTCCAGATGCTGGAAAAGAAGGAAGTGGACCCGGCCGCGCTGATTGCGAAACGGTTTCCCCTCTCCGCCGCGCTGGAGGCTTACGAGACGGCCAAACAGCCGGGGACGTTGAAGGTGTTGTTGGAGATGTAGAGGGAAGAGCCTGCCCTGGTACCAGGGGCAGGAGGCAGGTCAGGGAAGAAGCGTGGAGCGGGAGACATCCCGCTCTATTTTTTAGAGGGGATGTGGATGGTGAAGGTTGTCCCTTCCCCCAGTTTGGATTTGACGGAAATACTTCCCCCATGCCCTGAAACGATTTGCTTGCAGATGGAAAGTCCCAACCCGGTGCCTGGAGCCTTGCCTTCGTAGGCGCCCACCCGGAAGAACTTTTCGAACAGGTGCGGCAGGGATTTCTCCGGGATACCCAGGCCGGTGTCGCGCACAGAGAGCGTCCAACATTCACTGCCGGGCGCTGCGCTGATGGTCACAGTCCCGTTGGGGCAGTTGTACTTGATGGCATTGCTGACCAGGTTGAGCACCACTTGCTTGAGTTTATCGCGGTCGGCTTCCACCGGCGGGAAACCTTCCGGGACTTCAATCGCGATTGTGATCTTGTTTTCATCAGCCATGCTCTGCATCACCTGGGCGCATTCTTTGAGCAGCGTCAGGAGGTCGAGCTGTGTCAGGCGGAATTGAACGCGGCCGGATTCCAACCGCGCCAGGTCAAGGAACGAGGAGGCCAGGGTGTTCAGGCGCAGGGTCTCGCCATGGATGTTGTGGATCATCTGCTCGCGCTGTTCCTGCGAGATTTCCGGGCGCAGGAGCAGGTAGGTGGAGGTGCCAATCGAAGCCAGGGGAGTGCGCAATTCGTGGACGAACTCGGCAATCAGGTCAGATTGCTGGAACAGGCGTGTGTTTTCGATGGCCACCGCTGCCTGCGCGCCCAGCACCAGGAGCAGGTCTTCGTCGGCATCGGTAAAATCACCCTCCTGTTTGTTGATCGCCTCCAGCACACCCACAATCTTATCTTTGGTGATCAGGGGGACGCCGAGCAAAGCCTCGGTGGTGAAGCGCGTCTTCTGTTCCACAGTCTGGTAAAAACGGGGATCTTCGTGGGCGTTGGCAACCCGGACCGGCCGGCGGTTGGTGACGATCCAACCGGCGAAACTGCCCTCCAGCGGGACGACCAGGCCGCGCATGGTCTGCAGGTCCAGGTTGGTGGCCACCTGGAAGTTCAACTGGCGGGCCGCATCATCGTACAGGAGAATGGACGCGGCTTCCGCCCCCGTGATGTCGGCGGCGGCGTGGATGATGCGGTCGAGCAAAACGTCGAGGTCGAGCGTGGAAGCCAGGTCGCGGGAGATGTCTATCAGCCGCCGGTAGCCTTCCACCCGTTTTTCCATGTCGTTCATTGGACCCTCACCCTGTTTCCGTAAGCCAACCTCGCGAAGCCTGGAAATCTTCGCGAGGATGCCTTCTACGCCTTTTGTTTTTCGATTTCAAGTACGGCGGCGGCCAGTTTGGCGAACTGCTGGGCGGTCAGGCTGTCGGGACGCGCCGCCAGGGCAGTGGTCTTCATACGGCACGCCAGGTAAAGTAATTCGGGGGCCGGGGTGATGGCAACCGCCGGGGGCTTGCCCAACTGCTCTTCCACCTGCGCCCAGTTCAACTGGGTGTCCGAGCGGATGCGGTTGACGACCACGGGGACGGTTTTGTGGACCGGCACGCCCATTTCGGCCAGGTCAGTGAGCATGGCTTTGGCGTGCACCACCGAATTCCCCACGGGTTCGACGACGAGCACGACCGCATTGCAGGCCGGGAGCAGTTTCTGCGCCAGGGGAGTGAGGCCGGCCCCGAGGTCCAGGATGAGGTATTTCCCCAGGTAACTCAGCCGGTTGACAAGCGCCTCGAACGCCGGCAGGGCGTTCAGCAGGAGGCCGTCTTTCGGCTGGATGGAACCCGGCAGGATTTGCAGCCCGGTTGGATGGGTAAACAACAGTTCCTTGACGTTCTGCCTGGTCATGTCGGACAGTTTTCCGGAGATCAAGTCCTTCAGCGCGAAGGGTTGGGGTTCCCCCATATCGGGGCCAAGCGTGCCCATGCCGGGACGCAGTTCCGCCACGACTACATCGGCCTTGTTTGCCAGGCGGATGGCGCCGCCCAGATTGACGGCGGTCGTAGTGACGCCCAGGCCGCCGCGCACCGCTGTCACACCGATGGTGAAAGCGCGTTTTTCGGTTGGCAAGGGTGTCGTGCCCTTTTTCCCTTTGTTGGAGCGTGCCAGCAGGGCTTTGACATGCGCGCTCAACTCGGTCGGGTGGGTGGGCTTGGTCAGGTAATCGTCCGCGCCGGCTTCGAAGCCGCTGACTTTGTCATCCAGTTGAGTCTTGGCAGTGAACATCAGGATGGGCGTATTCGCGGTCAGCGGGTTGGCTCGCAGGCGCTTGGCTACTTCGTAACCGTCCATTTCGGGCATCATCACGTCGAGCAGGACGAGGTCCGGGTCTTCCGCTTCGGCCTGGGTCAGCCCCTGGGGGCCATTGTTGGCGGCCACGATCAGGTAGCCCTGCTTCTGGAGCATCAGGCCAACCAGTTTCAGGGTGTCTACATCGTCGTCAATGATCAGGATTTTTTCTGCCATGTTACCACCTCGCGCGAACGGGAACGTGTCCACAGTCTAGCATAAAGCGGCTGGGGAGGCAAGTTTTTCCAAATGGTATAATGATTGTTTGCGCCGCTCCAAGGCGCATAAATAAAACATTTGTGCTATAATACAGGCACTTCCCCATACAAGAGGCACGTATGTCATCCAATGTTATCCGCGTTGTCGGCGCGCGTGAACACAATCTCAAAAATATCACCGTGGAACTGCCGCGCGAAAAACTGGTGGTCATCACGGGATTATCCGGCTCCGGAAAATCGTCCCTGGCGTTCGATACCATCTTTGCTGAGGGCCAGCGGCGCTACGTGGAGTCGCTTTCTGCCTATGCCCGGCAGTTCCTCGGCCAGATGAACAAACCCGATGTGGACTACATCGAGGGGCTCTCCCCGGCTGTCTCGATTGACCAGAAAGGCACCAGCCATAACCCGCGTTCCACCGTCGGCACGGTGACGGAAATCTATGACTACCTGCGCCTCCTCTTTGCCCGCGTCGGCATCCCGCACTGCCCGGTTTGCGGGCGGGAGGTAGTCAAACAGTCGGCCCAGGAAATCGTGGACGCAGTCGAAGCGCTGCCTGCCGGGACCCGCATCCTGCTGCTTGCCCCGGTGGTGCGCGGCCGCAAAGGCACGTACCAGGCCGTCTTCGAGGAGATCCGCAAGGCTGGTTTTGTCAGGGCGCGGGTGGACGGGACAGTCCACTCCCTCGACGAGGAGATCAACCTCGACCGCTACAAGATCCACACCATCGAGGCGGTGGTGGACCGGTTGGTGATGACAGGTTCCGGGTCCGCGGAAGACCGGACGCGGCTGACAGACTCGGTGGAAACCGCCTTGAAATTCGGAGAGGGATACTTAACCGTTTCGATTCTCTCTACAGAAAATAAGGCTGGCGATGATCAGACGAAAGATTTGCATTATTCCGAGCATCTCGCCTGCCCGGAGCACGGCGTCAGCATCCCGGAGATCGAGCCGCGCACCTTCTCCTTCAACACCCCCCACGGCGCCTGCCCCGATTGCCAGGGACTGGGCAACAAACTGGAAATTGACCCCGAACGCGTGGTGGACTCGGAGAAATCGCTTGAAGAGGGCGCCATCATGGCGATGGAATGGGGGAATTCCAAAGAGGATGGCGGTTACTACTGGCAGATCTTGAATGCTGTGGCCAGCCATTATCACATTGATATGAATAAACCTTTCGGTGAACTCTCGCAGGAGCAAAAAGACCTGGTGCTGTTTGGCACGAAGGGTGAGCGTGTGCGCGTCCACTACCATAACCGCGAGGGCCGCACTGCCACATTCGACTCGGCCTTCGAGGGCGTCATCCCCGGCTTCATGCGCCGCTATCGCGAAACCAACTCCGAGTACATACGGGAAAAAATTTCTGAATACATGAGTGACCGTCCCTGCCCCACCTGCAAGGGCCAGCGCCTGCGCCCGGAGGCTATTGCTGTTACGGTGGATGGAGTGAACATCATTGAAGGCACATCCTGGCCGGTCAACCGCACGCTCGAATGGGCACGGAAACTCTCCGGCAAGGACTCACCGCTTAATACCCGCCAGCGCGCCATCGCTGAGCGCGTATTGAAGGAAATCTTCGAAAGGCTCAACTTCCTGGTGGCTGTCGGCCTGGACTACCTGACCCTGAACCGCTCCGCCGGGTCGCTTTCGGGCGGCGAAGCCCAGCGCATCCGCCTGGCCACCCAGGTCGGTTCGCGGCTGGTGGGCGTGCTCTATGTGCTGGACGAACCGTCCATCGGCTTGCACCCGCGCGACAACAACCGCCTGCTCAACACCCTGAAAGGGCTGCGCGACCTGGGCAACACCGTCCTGGTGGTGGAACACGACGACGAGACCATCCTGACCGCCGACTGGATCGTGGACCTGGGACCGGGCGCGGGCGAACACGGCGGGAAAATCATCGCCGAGGGCACGCCGCAGGACATCCTTGCCCATCCCAAATCGCTGACCGGGGCGTATCTCTCCGGGCGGAAACAGGTGCCCATGCCGAAGAAACGCCGCACTGGCAACGGTAAACACCTGACCATCGTGGGTGCGCGCGCCAACAACCTGAAGAACATCAACGTGGAAATTCCACTGGGCAAGCTGGTTTGCATCACCGGAGTGAGCGGCAGCGGCAAGTCCACGCTGATGAGCGACATCCTCTATAACTCCCTGGCCGCCCGCCTGCACGGGGCGCATACCCAGTCTGGCGAGCACGAGCGCATCGAGGGCGTCGAACACCTGGATAAAATCATCAACATTGACCAATCGCCCATCGGGCGCACCCCGCGCTCGAATCCCGGTACATATACTGGCATGTTCGATGAGATTCGCAAACTCTACGCCGAACTGCCCGAGTCGAAAGTACGCGGCTACAAGCCGGGGCGCTTCTCCTTCAATGTCCACGGCGGGCGCTGCGAGGCCTGCCAGGGCCAGGGGGAATTGCGCATCGAGATGCAGTTCCTGCCCGATATCTACGTCCCGTGCGACGTGTGCCACGGCTCGCGCTTTAACCGCGAAACGCTCCAGGTCAAGTTCAAGGGTCACAGCATCGCCGACGTGCTCAATATGACTGTGGACCATGCCCTGACCGAGTTCTCAGCCCTGCCTGCGATGATGAGCAAGTTGAAACTGCTGCAGGAAGTGGGGCTGGGTTACATCAAGATCGGCCAGCCCGCCACGACCCTCTCAGGCGGCGAGGCGCAGCGCGTGAAACTGGCGCGCGAACTCTCCCGCCGCGCCACCGGCCGGACCCTGTACGTGCTCGACGAACCCTCAGTGGGGCTGCATGCCGCGGACGTGCACAAACTTATCGAGGTGCTGCAACGCCTGGTGGACGCGGGCAACTCCGTGCTCATCATCGAACATAACCTTGAGATCATCAAAGTGGCTGACTGGATCATTGACCTGGGACCGGAGGGCGGCGACCGGGGCGGCGAACTTGTCGCCGAGGGGACGCCCGAACAGGTCGCGACAGATCGCGGTTCCTATACCGGGGCATTCCTGAAAAGCCACCTGAAAAGTAGAGGGGAAAAGGGGTAAACCTATCCCTATTCTTCATCTTACGCTACTTTCTTTTGTACTCCCAAAATCCCTAAAATTCAGGTAGAATGGTGAAGGATTTCGGCGGGGCATCCATCTGCCCTGTCGGGAAACGGATGAATTCTATGACAATCAAAGGTACTATTGATTCCTACCGCAAACGCCGCAAGCAATTGATGCCGCTCATCCTGGGCGCAGGGGCGGTCTTGCTGGTGGTTGTCGGCATCATTGTCGTCGTCGTCTCTCTAAGCGGAGGCGGCGGTTTCAGTTTGTTTGCCACCAAAACCCCCACGCCGACCATCACCCCTTCTCCTACCAACACCTTCACTCCGACCGAAACTCCTACCATTACTGAAACGCCGACCATCACCCCTACCACCACAGCGTCGGCGCCCTTCCCGTATGTGGTGCAGGAAGGGGATACGCTGACTTCCATTATCGAAGCACACGGGCTTGGCGAAAATCCTTATGCCCTCCTGCTCATCTACATACTCAATCCTTATAATCCTACCAACCTTCAAGCCCCGGGCATTGATCCGAACACCGGAGGTATTTTTGTAAGCCAGACGATCCTCCTGCCCAACGCCGCCATGCAACTGCCGACCCCGACCCCTCCCCCCAGCCTTGCACCGGGGACGCGCATCACTTACATGGTGCTCCCGGGCGATGGTTTAGGATTGATTGCCAATCTATGGAATTCGACCATTGATGCAATCGTGAAGGCCAACCCTGACGTGCTTGAGGATGGCGAGGATACTCTGCTCTTCCCCGGCATGTTACTGGTTGTCCCCATCAATCTGGTCACAC
>JACQYE010000199.1 GCA_016208355.1 Chloroflexota bacterium
AGAGGGATTTCATGAATATTTATCTTGCATTAGGCGAGCTTTCAATGCGGGATAGAAACCATTTATGAAAAGTCCCATCACACCTTCGAGAGATTTTGAGTATTCACTGAGTTCATAACATTCATCAAACGTTTGATGATTATGGCGTGATAATCGGCAATTGCCAGGAAATAGTTGCATAAATAGTGTATTAAGGCCAATGGCAGAATGCCAGTTTTTATGCAGTATTAATTTCAAAATTGCTCTTCCTTGATTACTAAAGCGTTTTCCTGAATCTGCTGTATTGTCTGGATCAATCAATTGACGCCTATACAAATCAGATGCTTCACCATAATAGACGATGAAATCCGGTGTGAATATGCAATACAATCCGGCCACTTTAGGTGGAGTGTAAGATACGTTTTTCTTATCAAGCAAAACAAAAGAGTTACCACTTCGAGAAATGCTCAACTTCACTATTGGGCAGGTTTGAATCATTTCGCTTAAATCAAGTTTGAATTCCATTAAAAAAGCAGGCAATGTACTTCCTTTTTTCTGTGCTAAAGTTTCGAATTCCCAAGTTGCATTGTATGTCATAGTAATCCCTTTCTATCGAGCACCCTTCCTCCCAAATTGTCGCTCCAGCAACTCCACCGACAGGTGGATCATCGTCGGTCTCCCATGCGGACAGGTGCGCGGCGAGGCGCAGGTTTCCAGATCGTTCAACAGGGCGCGCTGTTCGTCGGGGCTGAGCGCCTGTCCCGCCTTGACCGCCAGCCGCTTGCAAACGCGCCCGGCGATTTTGGCCTCCAGTTCGTTCTGGAGCGGGGTTTCATCTTCCTCGAAGTCTTCCACCAGCGCGCGCAGGGCCGCGGCGGGGTCGGATTTGGCAAACAGCGTCGGCAGGGCGCGGACTTGAAAAGCATTCTGGCCGAAAGATTCAACGTCGAAACCGAAATGATGAAGAATGGTTAATTGATCTTCGAGCAGTTTGGCGCTCGAGGGAGGCAGTTCGACCACCGCGGGTGTGAGTAAAGCCTGCGATGAAATATTCTTTTGCTCGTGCTGCGCCATAAGTTTCTCGAACAAGACCCGCTCGTGGGCGGCATGCTGGTCAATCAGATACAGCCCGTCCGGGCCTTCGGCAACGAGGTAGGTGGCGCCGATTTGGCCGATCAAGCGCAGGAGCGGGATGCGAATAATTTCGGATTGCTGACTGACAACCTCTTGACTGCCGGTTGCTAACTGCCCCTCATTCGCCAGACCCAAGGATGGATCCAAACTTCTTGCCGGAGTGCTCCAGAGATTTTGCGGAGCCACCTGCGGGACCGGGGTAAACGCCAAAATCGCGCGCCGCGCCGAACGTTGCACGAAACTGAAGACCTTGTCCGGGTTGCGGAAGCGCACCTCGGCCTTCGCCGGGTGGACGTTCACGTCCACTTCCTCGGGCGGGACATCGAGGAACAGCGCCGCCAGCGGATAACGTCCCACCATCAGCAGGGTGTGATAGGCCTGGAGCAAGGCGGCCGAGAGCGGCGTATCCTGCACCCAACGGCCATTGATGAAAAAGGTGATCTCCTTGCGGTTGGAACGCGTCAGCGCGACAGGGGAAATGAAACCCGATAATTTCAACCCTTCCTCTTCTGAGATGACATCCAGCATCTGGCGCGCCACGTCCACGCCGTAGAGGGCGGCCAAAATCGCGCGCCGGTCGCCATCGCCGGAAGTTTGGAGAGAGGCGGTATTGCCCTCGGATAACTTGAAGCGTACATGGGGATAAGCCAGGGCGTAACGCGTCAGCAGGGCATCTATCGCCCTCCGCTCGGTCACATCCTGTTTCAGGAACTTGAGCCGCGCCGGGACGTTGTAGAACAGGTCTTCCACGCTGACCACCGTCCCCACCGGCGCGCCGACCTTTTCCACCTTGCCGATACTCCCGCCCTCCACGCGCAGGCGCGCCCCAGAAACAGATTCCGGCGTGCGCGAAGTCAACGTCAGCCGCGAGACGGAGCCGATGGAGGCCAGCGCCTCGCCGCGGAAACCCAGCGTGGCGATGCGGAACAGGTCAGCAGCGGAGACCAGTTTCGAGGTCGCGTGCCGCTCGACGGCCAGGGTCAACTCACCAGCGGGGATGCCAGCCCCGTCGTCGGCGACCCGGATCAGGGTCCGGCCCGCCGCGGCAATTTCCACCGTCACCGACTTCGCGCCGGCGTCCAGCGCGTTTTCCAGCAATTCTTTTACCACAGAGGCCGGTCGTTCCACCACTTCCCCGGCAGCGATCTGCGAGGCAACTTCGGGGGGCAAAACGCGGATGTTCATGGCTTTATTCTACTTCAAAAACTGGTTTTACCGCCAAGGCGCGGAGAACGCCAGGGGAATGTATAGGCCGCCAAGAGATTCCTGGCGACTTTATCTCCAACCTGGCGTGCTTGGCGTCGTAGCGGTTTATAATAGCGCCATGCGTTTTACCACCTTCTTCTTCGACCTCGACGAGACGCTCTACCCCTCGTCCAGCGGCCTGTGGATGGAAATCCGCGCCCGCATCAACGCCTACATGCACGAACGCCTGGGGTTTTCCTGGGAGGAGATCGAAGTTGTGCGCGAGAAATATTTCCGCGAGTACGGGACGACGTTGCGCGGCCTGCAGGCGAATCATCAAGTGGATATGGACGAATACCTGGACTTTGTCCATAACATCCCGCTGGAGCCGCACCTCCATCCGGACCCGGAACTGCGCACCGCGCTGGAGAGCATTTCAGCCCGCAAATTCATCTTCACAAATGCCGACTGCGCCCACGCGGGGCGCGTGACAAAGGCCCTCGGCCTGGACGGGGTATTCGACGGCTGCATTGACGTGCACGTCATCGCCCCGCACTGCAAGCCGATGCCTGAGTCGTTTACGCTGGCGCTGACCGCGGCGGGCAACCCGGCGCCTCGAAACTGCGTCCTGCTCGACGACCAGGGACGCATCACCCGGGCGGCGCGCGCCCTGGGCATGTACACCGTGCTGGTGGGAAAAGACGACCCCGGTTTCGAAGCCGATGAAGCCTTGCTGCGGCTGGCGGAATTGCCGTCCCTGATGCGCTACTGGCGGCTCTGATGGAATATTTACACTGCCCGGGCAAAATTTCATTCTGCTTTAAGCCGGGAATGTTAGGATAAAGCACTATTTGAAGGAGTCTATACGATGAATAAAACACTGCGTGGAGTTTTACTGGCTTTCGTGGCGCTGACGCTGCTGGCCTGCGCTTTTGGCGGGGGGGTTGCAACCGGGCGTTTCCTCCCGGTCTCGGATTCGACATCGGCCACCGACGTTCCGACAATAACGCCGGTTGACACCGGCGAAACCGGCACTCCTGCCGACCTGCAGGCGCTGTTTGCGCCCTTCTGGGAAGCCTGGAACATCGTCCACCAGCAGTATTTCACCCGGCCGCTCGATGACGTGGCCCTCGTGGACGGCGCCATCCGCGGCATGATGGATGCCCTGCCCGACGAGCATTCAGGTTACATGGACCCGCAACAGACCAGCGACGCCAACATTGACATGTCCGGCGAATACGACGGCATCGGCGCCTGGGTGGACACCGAGGCGGAATTGTTGACCATCGTCCGCCCGATGCCCGGCTCCCCTGCCGAAGCCGCCGGTCTCCTGCCCGGCGACCAGATCATCGCCGTGGATGGCGAGGATGTGGTGGGCATGGACCCGACCCTGGTCCGGCTCAAGGTCCTCGGTCCGGCCGGCACGACGGTCGTCCTGACCATCGTCCGCGACGGGGTGGATGAACCCTTTGACGTGCCGGTGACGCGCGCTCACATCGTCGTCCCCAGTGTGGAAGGGAAAATGCTCGATAGCGGCATTGCCCATATCAGCATCTCAGTCTTTGGAGATACCACCGGCGAAGAATTACACACCCTCCTGGCCGACTTGCTGGCGCAGAACCCGAAAGGCATCATCCTCGACCTGCGCAACAACACCGGCGGGTATACCACTTCGGCCACCCAAGTGGCTTCCGAGTTCATCGGGGAAGGCGTTATCTGGTACGAGGAATATGGCGACGGTTCCCGCTACGAAAATGAAACCATCCCCGGCGGCCTGGCGACCGGCGACATCCCGCTGGTGGTGCTGGTGAACGAATACACGGCCTCGGCTTCGGAACTGGTCGCCGGAGCCATCCAGGATTACGGGCGCGGTACGCTGGTCGGCGTGGTCACGTACGGCAAAGGCTCGGTGCAGAACTGGGTGCCCCTGTCCAATGGCGGCACGGTGCGCGTCACGATTGCCAAGTGGCTGACGCCGAACGGCCGCACCATCCACGAGATTGGCCTGACGCCGGACCTGGTGGTGGAGTTGACCCCGGAAGATTACGAAGCGGGTCTGGACCCGCAACTGGACGCGGCAATGAACTTCCTGCTCAACCCATAAGGTGACCGCGTCCTTCGCTTTGCAAGGAGAAAGAATGTTCCTAAGCATTGATTATCTGGTGTACATGATCCCGGCCTTCCTCCTGATGGCCCTGACCTCCTGGTACGTCAAAGCAGCGTACTCCCGCTGGTCGCGCGTCGCGGCCCGCAGCCGGATGACTGGCTACGAGGCGGCGCAAAGGCTGGTCGCCCGCACCGGGTTGTACGGGATCCAGATCCAGGGCGTAAGCGGGAATTTGTCTGACCACTACGACCCGCGTTCCAAGACCCTGCGCCTGTCGCGCGGGGTGGCCGAAAGTCCCTCGGTGGCAGCGCTGGCGATCACTGCCCATGAACTCGGTCACGCCATGCAGGACGAGGAAGGCTACCTGCCCCTGCGCTTCCGCGCCGCGCTCGTCCCGATGGTCAACATCGGCTCGAACCTGGGCTGGATTCTCATCATGGTTGGCCTGTTCCTGTCCTATTCCGGCATGGCGTTCGGCGCGGACGTTGCCTGGCTGGGTGTGGCCGCTTTTGCCGGCGGCGCGTTTTTTGCCCTGACCACCCTGCCGGTGGAGTTCAACGCTTCCCGGCGCGCCCGCCAATTATTGGCCGATACCGGTCTCATCCAGGGCGAGGACGAGCAGCGCGGCGTCAACACTGTGCTCAACGCCGCTGCCCTGACGTACGTCGCCGGGCTGGTGACGGCAATTTTACAATTGCTCTACTACGTCAGCCTGGTGGGCGGCCTGGGCCGCAGGCGCAATTAACGGGAACAGGATGCAGGTCCCGAAAGTACCGAAGCACTCCCGCCGTGGGAAAATCCCTGCGGGAGTTTTCCTTTCAGCGTATAATCCGCCCATGCGGAAATTCATCGTCCTGCTCATCCTGTTCCTGGCAGTCGTTTTCGTCTTCCTTAGTTTTTCCGAACTGCAAAATATTGCCGAAACATTGGAGAAAAGCAACTGGATCTTCCTCACGTTTGCTTTTCTCTTCGAGTGCCTCTGGTTGTACAATGCCGCCACCACCTACGGGTCTTTGTACCGTTTGGTGGAATTGGAGGAGACCAAGGGGCAACTTTTCCTGATGACCACGGCTGCCAATTTCGTCAACGTCATTGCACCGAGCGCCGGGATCGGCGGGATGGCCGTCTTCCTGGACGCCGCCCGGCGGCGCGGCCAACCCACCGGGCGGGTGACAGTGGTGGGGGTGTTGTTCGCCCTGTATGATTATGCCGCCTTCCTGTGCGTCCTGGCTCTGGGGCTGGTGGTCCTTTTCCGGCGCAATAACCTGACGGCCGGGGAACTGACGGCCACGGCCATCCTGCTGGTGATTGCGCTGGCAATGTCCAGCCTGTTGTACCTGGGCTACAAGTCCTCGGAGCGGCTGGGGAAAGTGCTGGCGTGGCTGGTGCGCCTGGTCAACCGGGCGGCGCGGCCGTTCATCCACAAGGAATACCTGAAAGAAGAAAGCGCTCATTTCTTTGCCCAGGAGGCCGCCGAAGGGATTGCCATGATCCGCGGCAAGCGCAAGGAACTGCTCTGGCCGTTCCTGTTTGCGCTCAACAACAAGGCTTTGCTTATCTGTGTGATGGCCTTTACGTTCCTGGCGCTCGGTACGCCCTTTTCGGTGGGGACGCTGGTGGGCGGGTTCAGCATCGGGTATCTCTTCCTGATCGTCTCGCCGACTCCTGCCGGGGTGGGCATTGTGGAGACCATCCTGCCGGTGGCGCTGTCCAGCCTGCGGGTGCCATGGGCGGCGGCAGTGCTCATCACGCTTGTCTACCGCGCCGTCACGTTTTGGTTCCCGCTGGCAGTCGGGCTGGTAGCCTTCCGAGTCCTGCACCGCCAGCCAAAAACAAGCCCGGCGCTTGACAAAACAGAATAAACGTTCTAATATTGGGGCGTCTCCACGGGAGGTGGACGATGTTTGAACTGCCTGAATACACAACCCTTGCCCGTCAGATGAACGAAACGCTGGCAGGGAAAACCATCCGGCGGGGGACGCTCGGCAACAGCCCCCACAAGTTCGTCTGGTACAACCGGACACATGAAGAATTCGAGAACCTGACGCGCGGGAAACGCGCCGGCGCGGCGCGCGTGCGCGGCCGCTGGCTCACCCTGGACCTGGAGCCGGGGTACCGTTTGCTGCTGGGCGAGTGCGGCGGGAAGGTTCTGTATCACGCCCCGAGGGTCCCTTTGCCCGAGAAATACCACCTGTTCCTGGCCTTCGCCGACGGTTCGGCGCTGACGGCCATGACCGCCATGTGGGGCGCGATGGAACTCTACGAGGCCGGGCAGGAACAGGAGCGCCAGTACATCAAGGGGATGCGGACGACCCCGGTTGACCAGGAATTCACCTTCGGCTATTTCACCGCCCTGATTGACGAACTCCTGCAAGGCGAGAAACGCAGCGTCAAGAGTTTGCTCACCCAGGACCAACTCATCCCCGGTCTGGGCAACGCCATCGCGCAGGACATCCTGTTCAATGCGCGTCTCCATCCCCGCCGCTCCCTGGCGGACCTGACCCCCGGTCAGCGGCGTGACCTGTTCACCGCCATCGTGGACACGGTCCGCGAGGTGACCGGGAAAGGCGGGCGGAACGACGAAGCCGACCTGTTCGGCAAACCCGGCGGCTACGTCCGTATCATGGACAGCCGCGCAACCTGGAAACCCTGTCCCGAGTGCGGGCGGACGGTGGAAAAGATGCAGTATCTGGGCGGGGCATGTTACTTCTGCCCAAGGTGCCAGGGGTAATACAAAAAAACGACCGGAAGCACAGACTCCCGGTCGTTTTGATTCTATGGACAACCCCTAAATATATAGATCGCGTTTGTTGTAAACCCAATAGGCAGCAACGACACTGACAACGATGATGGCGGCCGAGATGAACAGGTAAACCGCATCCATTTTCCCGGAGCGCAGGAGTTCACCGGCGTCGAAATACTTGAAGGGGGTGAAGTACTTCAGGAAGTCCAGTTTCTCCTGCATCCCCGACATGACGGACAGGAAGTAGGCCGTCAGAATGATGGCCACCGCGGTGGAACCGGAGCGCTTGTATTGCTTCATGACACAGCCCAGCATCAGGCCGATGGCAAGAAAGAGCAGTTCCAGCACGAACATGGCTTCCATTTCCAGGGTCAGGTAGTCGTAGAAGGCCTGGTCGGGTTTATAAGACTGCACCGCCACCAGGGAGCCTCCCCAGGTGACCAGCACGAAGAGGACACAGTTAACCAGGGCCGCCAGCGCCTTGGCAGTGATGACCCGGCTGCGCGAAACAGGCAGGACCAGGGAAAATTCGACGGTCCGGTCGCGCTCTTCTTTGGAGATGATGTCGCTTCCCCACATGGCGGCGGCAATCCCGCCCATCAGCCCAAAGTAAAGGAACATCAACCCGAAGAAGCCGATCACGGTAGTCAGGTTGAAGGTCTTCAGGCTCATTGCATCTATCATCGCCTTGGGAAATGTATCCAGGATGGCGAGCATGGAGGGGTTGTTGTAATAGGCGGAGAACTTGGCCGTGCCGACCAGGATCAGCAGGAGCATCACGCCGCTCCAGATCAGCAGGGATTTTAAGTTCGCTTTCAATTCACGGATGAAGATGTTCACCTTGCGCCTCCTTACGAGACCGCCGGGATATCGCGGCGGAGGTATAACCAGGTGCTGGCTGCCAGGCTCACCAGGGTGACCGCCACGTTGAGCAGCACCAGGGGCGTGTTGAAACCCGCATTCAGGACGATGTAAGCCGGGTCGAGGTGTTTGAAGGGTGTGATGTATTCCAATTTGATCTCACCCAAAATACCGCTGAACGCAGACAGCACGTATGCGCCGAAGGCCAGGCCAAGCGACCAGGGGGTCACGCTGCGGATGCGTTTCACCAGCAACGAGATGACCAGCCCGACGCCCAAGAAGAAGAGTTGCAGGAGTATCCCGCTGACCAGGACGAGGATCAAGGTGGAGGCTGCATACTCGTGGCCGTCGTTGAAGAGGGCGATGGCAACCAGGCTCACCACGGTGACGATCAACATCGTAAGCAACAGGTTGCTCACAGCGGCCAGCAGTTTGCTGATGAGCACCTGCAGGCGGCTGACCGGCTTGCTGAGCAGGAAATCGGCGGTCAGTTCGCTCTCTTCGATCGAAACCAACCCGAAGCCGTAGTTGCCCGCCTGGATCGCCAGGCACAGTTGCACGAAGGCAAAGAGAAAACCGTAGAAGCCCATCAAAGAGGAAAGGTCCACTTTGGTCATCCCGAAGGCTTCCAGCAGCGCCGGTGGGAAGTTCGCCATCATCTGTTGCATCAGCGCGGCCTGCTCGGCGAAGGAGGGGAACAGGGAAAAGAAGAAGAACACCAGCGCCGTGAGAGAACCCGACCAGATGAGCACCGATTTCAGCCGGGTGCGAAACTCATGAAGGTAGATGGTTGCGCTCATGATCCCTGCCTATTCGTAGTAGTGCATAAAAATCTCTTCCAGCGTCGGCTCCTCGATGGTCACATCGGAGAGCTTGAGGCTGCTGAGTTTCTTCAGCACGGCGTTGATATCGCCCTTGAAGAAGAAATGCAGCGTGCCATCCTCGACCTGGACATTGGTCACTCCGGGCAAGGCGAAGGTTGCCTGGTCCAGCCCTGCGGCGGTCACGTTCACCTTTTTGTAGTTATCCTGCTGCAGGGTACGGATGTCGGAGATTTCCACGATCCTGCCCTCGCGGATGATGCCCACGCGGGTGCACAGGCGCTGTACTTCACCCAGGATGTGCGAGGAGAAGAAGACGGTCACGCCCCGGGTGTTTTCCTTGCGGATCAGGTCGAAGAACTTGCGCTGCATGAGCGGGTCGAGACCGGCGGTCGGTTCGTCCAGGAGAAGCAGTTTGGGGCTGTGGAGCAGTCCCTGTACAATGCCGACCTTCTTTTTGTTGCCGTAAGAGAGGTCGCTGATGCGGCGGTTGAGTTCCAGTTCCATGTACTCGGAAAGTTCGTGCAATCGTTCGGTGCAGTCTTTCCCGTAGAAACTGGCGGAATACTTGAGCAGGTCAATGACCTTCATGCCTTCGTAGTAGAAGACCTCCGAGGGCAGGTAGCCGATGTCGCGGCGAATTTCCGGGCCGTGGGTGGTCACGTCCTTGCCGAACACTCTGGCGCTGCCGCTGGTGGGATGAATCAGCGATAGCAGCAGGCGGATGGTGGTGGATTTCCCGGCGCCGTTCGGCCCAATGAAACCGAAGATTTCGCCTTCCTCCTCCTTGAACGAGACATCCACGATGCCGCGCGATTTTCCATAATACTTGGTCAGATTGGTCACTTCGATGATGCTCATAGAGTCACTCCTTTTGTAAAAAATGAATTTGCGATTCACACGACCATCAAAACATATTCTATTACAAGACTTGCATTTGGCAACCTACATCGTTGCACATTCCGTAAGAGAAACCTCCAGGCTCCGGGTGGATTTGGGTTTCACGCCGACACCGGCCAGACTGGGTTTTATTCGTACCGCAGCGCTTCCACTACCTGCAACCTCGCTGCCTGCCGCGCCGGGATAACGGCGGCCAGGGCCCCGAAGATCAGGCCGATTGCAATGCCGCCCAGGATGCCGCCCAGCGGGAACATGTATTCCACGGGAAACATGGCCCCCAGCGCGGCGACGATCACATAGCCCAGGTATATGCCGGAAAGGATACCGAAGGCGGTGCCAACCGCGGCTAATAGCAGGGCCTCCGCGACGACCATCCGCCGGACCTGCTTGCGGGTGGCGCCGACGGCGCGCAACATGCCGATCTCACGCGTCCGCTCGATGACGCTGATGGCCAGGGTGTTGATCATGGCGATCAGCGAGGGCAGGGCCAGGAAGGCCAGCATGAAATACATCCCGACGAAGACCACCTTAAGCAGACCCAGCATCTGGTCGATGTAACTCTTACCGGCGAGGACCGTGAACTGCGGGTAGTCTGCGGCGACGTCCCTGATCTGGGAGTCCACCTCTTCGAGTTCCACGCCCGGCAGGAGGTTAAATTGAATGAAGACGTCATCCGTCCGGCCAAAGTCGGCCGCCAGGTTGGCCTGCGAGATGAAAGCGGTGACAACCTTGGCATTCAACAGATCGGAACCAACTGCGACAATGGTGTAGGTCTGGCTGCCAACGGTGGTAGCCAGTTCGATCTGGTCTCCCGCTTGGATTTGAGGGAAGGCCATCAGGAACGAGCCGTTGACAATCACCGCCCGGCCTTCGGCCAGCGCCTCATAGGCCGATTCATCCCCCTCCAGGAAGTCCAGGCCGCTGACGCGCGGGTAGGTCTCGGGATCAATACCCAGCAGCGAGATCGGCTGGCCATTCACCGCGCTGGCGGCGAAACGCAGCGTGCTGATGTCGCCGACGCCTTCGATGGCATGCAGGCGCTCGGTGAATTCGGGACCCGCGCCCATATCGCCGACCCAGACGCTGATGGAGGGTGGGATAAGCAGGTAATCGCTGCCCAGGCTGCTGTGGACGACCTGGTCCATCATGCTTGACAGGCTGCTGGACATGCCGCCCAGGGCGACGACGATAGCCAGGCCGATCATGGTGGCGCTGGCGGTGATGACCACCCGCGACGGCTGGCGGGTCAGGTTACCCTGGGCCAGTTCACCGATGCCCTGACGGGCATAGATCAGGGAGGTCAGCTTGCCAAAGGCGGAGGTGATCGGGCGCAGCAGCAGCGGTGCAACCAGAATCAACCCGATCAGGAACAGGATGCTGCCCAGGGCGATGAAAGACGTATCGCCGCTGACGAGGGCCATTACGGCCAGGGCAACCAGGACGATGCCGGCAATGGCCCCGCCGCCCATGCGGCGTTTGGTTTCCACTTCGGCGACCGACGGGCGCAGGGCGTCCATCGGGGTGACCTTGCTGGCGTTCTGGGCCGGGATCAGCCCGGACAGGATGGTCACGCCCACGCCCAGCAGGACCGAAGTCACCACCAGGGTCGGGGAAACAACAGGCGCGCCCATGTCTATGTTCAGGAAGGCGTTCATTGCCGGTTCCGCTAGCTGGACGACCCCGGCCCCCATCAGGTAGCCGAGGGCCAGGCCGATGCCAGAGCCGATGACGCCTTGCAGCAATCCTTCGATCAGGATGACGGCGGTGATGGTGTGGCGCCTGGCGCCGATGGCGCGCAACATACCGATGTCGCGCCGGCGTTCGGCCACCACGGTGCGGAAAGTGTTGAAAATGATGAACCCGCCCATAAACAGGGCCAGCACGCCGAACATGTTCATGGCCATCTGGCCCATCTTCAGGCTGGCGAACATCTCCGAGCCCGGCTGCAGGGAACCGATGGTATAGTTCCCGCCCATAGCTGCTTCGATCTCGGACAGGATGGCCGCCCGCTCGGCCTCGTCCATTGTGTCCAGGGCGATGTCGATGGTGTTGATCTGGTCCGCCTGTCCGGTCATGGACTGGGCCTGGGACAGCGTGACGAGCACTTCCTCGTTGCCGGGTGTGGTACGCGTCGGCAGGATGCCGACCACGGTCAGGTCCACGATGCCGCTGACGGAAGGCAGGGCGATCGTGTCGCCCAGCCCGACCCCATAGGCGTCGGCCAGGGACTGCGAGATGACGGTTGCAGCGGTGTCAGCCGGCTCAAGGAAACGCCCGCTCCCCTGCACCAGGTAGACACGCAGGGCCTGGGCGCTTTCGGGATTGATCCCGATCAGGGATATGACGGAGATGCGGTCGGGGGCGGCCGGGTCGCCATCAACGAAGTCGGCCGGCAGGTTGACGGTCCGGTTGAGCGAGAGGGCCACGGCGCGCACGCCAACGATGTTGCCCAGCCCGTCCGCCACCTCCGGCGAGAATGCACCGCCGGTCTGGTGGGTGATGGTCGCGTCGACCGTTCCGGTGGCAGCCATCATATTGGCCTGGAAGGCGGCCAGCATGGTCGGCAGGATGATGTTCATGCCGAAGATAATCATCACGCCGAAAATGACGGCCAGGGTGGTCAGGAAGGTGCGCAATTTGCGCCCGTTCAGGTAACGCCAGGCAAGGGTAAGTTGGAGGTTCATAGGTTCTCCTTCAGGGATAGAGAGTGGAGAGCGGATAATCAGAGAGCAGTACAGGTTATTGATTACGCGACTGTTCTCTATTCTCCGTTCTCTGTTCCCTAATCTCCAATCTCCTTCATCTTGCTGGCAATTTTCTCCGCCGCGCCCTTGCGTTCGAGATTGGTTTCGTCCACAACCTTGCCATCCTTCAGAAAAACGATGCGGTCAGCGTAGGCGGCGATGCGCGGGTCGTGGGTCACCATGACAACGGTGCGCCCGTATTCTTTGGTCACCTGGCGGAGCAGGGCAGCAATCTCGTCGCCGGAGCGAGTGTCCAGGTTACCGGTCGGTTCATCGGCGAGGACGAGGGCCGGTTCGGCCACCAGGGCGCGGGCGACAGCCACACGCTGTTGCTGTCCGCCGGAGAGCTGGTCGGGGCGGCTGGCAAGCCGGTCGCCCAACCCAAAGCGGGCCAGCCACTCGCCGGCGCGTTTCTTGGCCTCGGCCGGCTTGACCCCGTCCAGCGTAACCGGCAGGGCGGCGTTCTCCACGGCTGTCAACACCGGGATAAGGTTGTAGAACTGGAAGACGAAGCCTATCTTCTGGCGGCGCAACTTGGTCAGGTCGTCGTCTTTCATTTCTGCGATGGCTGTGCCTTCGATACTGACGCCGCCCTCGCTAGGCCGGTCCAGGCCGCCCAACAGGTGCAGCAATGTGGACTTGCCGCAGCCGCTGGGGCCCATTACAGCAACAAATTCGCCCGGATTTACTTTCAGGTTGACGTGATTGAGAGCGGTCACGGCGGTCTCGCCGGAGCCGTAGATTTTCGTGAGGTTATCAGTTTGAATGAGAGACATTGTGAACTCCTGTTGAGATCATCGAAGTGAATGC
>JACQYE010000200.1 GCA_016208355.1 Chloroflexota bacterium
AGGACGGGATTGATCGCGCCCTGCAATCAGACAAGAAGTATCTGGTTTGATTGTACCAAAAAGGGAGGGGGATTTTGTATGAAGAAGATTAGAGTTTGAAGAAATCAACGCCGGTGATGGGTTGTTTTCGTTGGAAGCCACTGAGGGGGTTTGCTTTTGTGGGAATTGGCTTTGAACGAAAATTCCTGCCCGCAGTCCGGGCAGCCGAAAGAGCATTCGATGACGTCCGGCCAGCTGGCATCGTCTTCCACATCTGCCAGGTCGGTAAAGGAGGGGAATTCGACGATCCGTCCATCTTCCACGAACGTACGCAGCCGCCGCAGGAAGCGGGTCACTTCACCGGTGGAGGAGAGCTGGCGTTTCTGGGCAAGGGTGTTGCAATTTTTACAGGCCATCAGCGATTATCTCCTTCCCCGCCGATCTTGCCGCGTTCGAGGCGGGAATACAATTTCTCTATGTTGGCTTCGGCGACTTCGTCCAGAGAGATCTCAAGTTCGGTGCAAATCTGGGACAGGTACCACAGCACGTCGCCCAACTCGGACTTGAGCGCCTCCCGCTCGGCCTCGCCGATGACGCCGCCCTTGTCGCGAAATATCTTCTTGACCTTCCCGGCGACTTCCCCGGCCTCGTTGGTCAGCCCCAAGGTGGGATAGATGACGCCGTGCCCGATGGCCGGGTATTTGGCGGTCTTGCGGGATTTGGTCTGGTAGGTGGAGAAGTCCATGACGCCTCATGTTTTACAGAAGATGAAATCGGCCTGACGAATTATATCAACGAAAAGGAAACAGGATTAGGTGTTGGTTTCTCTTTCCATATTTTGTATAATTTGAATGGAAATTCACAAATGACATCGGAAATTCACACAGCCCCGAAGTCCCCCGGGTGATGATGTGCGTTTTTTCTGGCATATTGAAATGGAGGCAAAATGAAAACCTTGAAATTACTCCTGATTTTGTCTCTGGTGGTCGGCATCAGTGCGTGCCAGCCGCCCCGGACTCCTCCAACGCCTCCCGCGCCTTCAACGATGGATGAAGCGGGATTCCCTACTGAGATGGCGGCGCCCACCTTTGCGCCCGTGTCCCCGGAGCCAACGGTTCCCATCCCCCAGCCTACGGTTACCCTTACCCCGATTCCCTTGCCTTCTGTTGAAGAGATTTATCAGCGCTATGAAAACGAGATTCAGCCGCAAGTTGGACTCCTGGCGATTGCACCGGAAACACCGGATGATTTCAGTCTTTCCCCAGCCTCGGATTGGCAGGTTACTTTCCTGCCTCTGGATGAGCGAGGGTATTATGTTCAATACCTCCTCTTTGGGGATGATGCTTCCGGAAACCCGACAGGCAGCACAAAACTAATCATCACCTATGCTTATGAACGGACAAGCTGCCTGGGATTATGGGGACTCACCTGCGATACCCAGGCAACAGCCATCAGCTCCCGCCTGTATGTGGAATTGGAAGGGAATACCTACCTCCTGGACGAATTGCCGACCTGGTCGGGCGGGGTGAATGCCACCTCGGAATGGGAGATTTTCCAGTTCGCAGTTTATCCCTTTTCAAAATTGGGCAATGATGGCGAGGAAATCGAACGGACCCTGGAACTGCTGGTGGGATTCGCAGCGGGCGTTGACCCCATCTCTGCTTGGCATGCCGGTACGCTGAGTACCCAGGCACGGGTGGCAATTCTCCGGCAGGCGTTGACGAGCGCCTTCTGGTCCGACCGGGACAATGCCGCCGACTCGCTGGCTGAGATCGGTCCAGACGCGGCAGAGGCCGTTCCTGAATTGATCAATGCCCTGAGCGACGTGGAAGACAAGGTGCGTATACGGGCGGTCACGGCGCTTCGCCAGATCGGTCCGGCGGCGGCAGAGGCAGTCCCTGCTTTGATTGGCTTGCTTGAGGATGAGTCTCTCTCTTATGCTCATTCAAGTATCATTGCCGCAATTGGAAAAATAGGCCCGGTAGAAACTGTCTTGCCTACCCTGGTCAGCGCTCTGAAAGATACAGATGCTGCGGTCAGGGAAACCGCTGCGGAAGCTTTGGGTGCGTACGGGGCGGCTGCCGCGCCTGCAGTTCCCGACCTCATTCCTCTTCTGGCAGATGAGGATGTGGATGTTCGGAAAGCGGCTGCAGACGCTCTCGGGCTGATTGGACCGGCGGCCTCCGCTGCAGTCCCGGCCTTGATCGAAGCATTGAATACAGAGACGGAATGGACGGTGCAATTCCGCCTTGTGGACGCCCTGGGCAGCATCGGCCCCGAGGCTGCTCCTGCTGTTCCGAGCCTTATCCTCATTGTCGAGGGCGGCGGGAATAGCGCCGATAATGCCATAGTAGCCCTTGGAAATATTGGCCCTGCTGCCGCGGTAGCGGTCCCTGCCATCCTCCCTTACCTCCAGGACCAATATGATGTCTTCGTTGCAGTTGAGGCTCTCGGAAAGATGGGACCGGCGGCCATTCAGGCAGTTCCCGCATTGATTGATGCGCTCCGGAATCAGCATGTCTGGTTCGCGCATGAAAAGGTTGCCGGGGCTCTGACGGCCATCACCGGGCAGAACTTTGGAGAAGACGCTGACTTGTGGCAGGCCTGGTGGGAGCAGAACAAACCTTGAAAATGCCATTGAAGAACCACCTCCCGTCACATGGCGGGAGGTATCTTGGTAGGTTGGAAAACTCAGTTGGTGGTAATTTGTCTCATTGCTCGGAGAAAATAATATCTAGAGACTCTTCGCAAAAGCCTCCAAAATAGAAATCTGTTATGTCATGATCAACAAATTTATAATGTAACTTGAAGTTATCAATATCACTTTGATCTTTTTTAAAATCAATTATCTTCAATCTTGATTTTTTTCCGATTGATGGGTCATTGAATTTTTGGAAGTTACGAATATACCAATATAAGGGTTGTTTGATGTATTCATCATGCGAGGG
>JACQYE010000204.1 GCA_016208355.1 Chloroflexota bacterium
CAAGGGAGCGGGTGGTTCGTCGGCCAGCAGGAACTCAAAGGCCAGCCGCTGGGCCAGGGCAGGGTGTGACTCGGCATCCTGCCAGCCTGCAATCACATACCCCGGCGACTCCCAGAAATCGGGCTGGGCCAGGGCCAGCGTGGCGCTGATAAAGGATTGCGGGAATTGATCGTACGGGATGTAGGTGCGCGCCGCATCAGTGGGGGCGAGTGTGGCCAGCAAGTGCTGGCCGGTACGGTCGTAGAGACGCGTTGGCTGGAGCAGGAGGCCGATGGACGGGTTCAACTGCACATCCAGTTCCTCGACCGGGGGCAGGCCGCGGGTCAGGGAAGCGTAGGTGAGCGCTGCGGCCAGCACCAGGACAACGGCCGCCGTGCTGACAATGGTCCCAAAGCCGAAAGCCAGCCGCCGGGTCCGCTGGCGGGCGCTGTGGCGCGTCCCCTCCTGCCGATGACGGCGATGGCGGACAATGGTGAGAGGGGAAATAGAGCGCAGGCTCAAGGCTACTCTTTGGAATGTTTATTTCAAATGGACGGGTTGACCACCGGTGCGCAACGATTCGATCGCCGCGAATGTGGCTCTTGTCACACCGACCAATTGCTCATAAGGAATGGGCGGCTGACCGCCATCGCGGATGGCTCTGGCAAACGCGGCCCACTCGTCGCGCCAGCCTTTATCCTGCGCCTTCTTGATCAGCGTACGCCGTCCATCATGGACCATTTCCAGTGCCCGGAAATCATCCAGCACGGCGATGCGTCCGCCGCAGAAGACCTCGACGCGCTCCTTGGGGAAAGACTTGTCGCCGTTGGCGAGATAGTCCACCACGCCGAGCGAGCCGTCCGGGAAGGTGAAGGTCATCGAGACGTTGTCCTCTCGGTATTTGCCGTTGTCGGGCAGGGCATGTGCGGTCACACTGATTGGCGCGGCCCCGGCCAGGAAAGTCAGGAAGTCCACGAAGTGACAGCCCTCGCCGATGATGCGTCCGCCGCCCTGGGCCGGGTCGTGAGTCCAGTGGGTCAGCGGGATATAACCTGCGTTGACGCGGTAGTGCATGTAGAGCGGTTCGCGGCAATCCGCCAGGAATTTGGAAAGTTCAGCGGACAACGGGGCAAACCTGCGGTTGAAGCCGACGGTCAGCAGGAGCGACTCGCGAGTCGCCCCTGCGATGGCATCCAATTGCCCGTTGTTGATTGCCAACGGCTTCTCAACAAATACATTCTTCCCTGCTTGCAGGGCTTTTATCACCAGGTCGGCGTGCAGGTCGTGGCGGGTGAGGATGGCAATGGTGTTGATATTCGGGTCGTTCAGGATTTCGTCATCGCTCGAAGTGGCATAAGCAAAGCCAAATTTCCGGGCGGAGTCCTGGGCATGCAGCCCGCCCGCGGAGGCGATGCCGACCAGTTCAACGCCGGCGTTTTTCTTGATGGCCGGGAGCAGGGTGGCGTTGGCGAACAGACCCGCGCCCAAGACCCCAAGTTTTATCGTGCCATGTTTTCCGGTGTCACGTGTCGGGCGGACAGGGAACGTGACACGTGTTACCGGAGCACCTGAAACATCTTGTGGATAAGTCAACAATACCCCGAGGAACGGCTGTTTCTTCTTCCCGGTGATGACTTCGTACGCTTCCGGCGCTTTTTCGATGGGAAACCGATGAGTGAGCAGCGGCTGGACCTGTAACTTGCCGCTTGCCAATAAGTCCACCACCGCCTGGAAGTTGCGTCCCTCCGTCCAGCGGACGTAGCCAATGGGATAATCGTGCCCGGCCTCTTCGTAAGCCGGGTCATAACGCCCCGGACCGTAGGAACGCGAGTTGACAAATGACAGTTCCTTCTCGTAGTAGATTTTCCGGGGGAAGGTTAGTCCGACCGCGCCGGTGGCAACGATGCGCGCCCGGTCACGGGCAATGACCGCCGCCAGTTCCACCGGGTCGTGGGAGGAGGTATCGGCGCAGATGAGTACCACATCGAAGCCGCGGTTGGCGGTGAACGCCTGGGCTGAGTCCACGGCCTGGTTGCGGACGCAGGCGTCAAGGCCAAGCGATGAAGCGAGGGAGACCCGCTGCGGGTTGGTGTCAATTCCTAGCACACGGCACCCGGCCGCAGTCGCCAGTTGCCCCGCCAATAATCCCAGAAGACCCATCCCGATGATGGCAACATTCTCGCCCAACTGCGGCTCGGCGAGACGGAAGCCGTGCAGGGCAATCGCGCCCAGTGTGGTAAACGCGGCGGACTCGAAATCTACAGAATCGGGCAGAGGGGTGAGCAGGTTGCGGGGAATGACGTTGTACTCGGCGTGAACGGCGTAATTACCACCCGCGCAGGCCACGCGCTGGCCGACCTTGAACCCGTCCATCCCATCCCCCAATGCAACAATCGTGCCCGCCGAGGAGTAGCCCAGCGGAATGGGCTGGTCGAGGCGGTTGAAGGCCGCCTGGATGGTTGGCACCACCCCATCGCGTTTCATCTTGTCCACCACCTGGCGGACGAGGTCGGGGCGGGAGCGAGCCTTGCCGACCAGCGATTTTTCGGCAAATTCCACCACCATCCGTTCGGTGCCTGCCGAGACGAGCGAGGCAGCCACTTTCACGAGCGCCTGCCCGGCGCGCGGGGTGGGCACTGGGACCTCTTCGATGCTGGTCTTGCCGGTCTTCATGTTCTGGAGAAGTTGTTTCATGGGATATTTCCTGGTTGGGTTTCGGTTAGAGTATACCGCAAAGGCCTGATATACGACTTGCGTAACGCCCCGTTCGTTGGGAATTAGCATGGCGAGGAAGGAAATCGAGGATGTTCTCAAACCTGGCCTCTTGGAGTATGATAGCGTCCTTGAAACAAGGAGATACCCCCAAAATGAAGAAAATCCTGTATCTGTTGGTGCTATTCTCGTTGCTTTTGACAGGTTGCAGTTCGGTTGTGGAGACGCCAACTCCCACCGGGCCCGCGCTCCCGCCAACATCGGAGCCAGTGGCTACGGCTACCCCGACTCCGCAATCCGATTCCTCCCCCATTCCGCCGGCTGGAGACTATGGCCCATCCGATTTTCCCCTCGATGTAAACCCGCTCACCGGCTTGCGGGTGAGCGATCCTTCCCTTCTGGAGCGCCGCCCGCTGTTGGTCAAGGTGTCCAACCTGCCTCGCAGCAACCGGCCACAGTGGGGGTTGTCCCTGGCCGACATCGTTTATGAGTATTACACCGAGGAAGGCACAACACGCTTTGCGGCTCTTTTCTATGGCAATGATGCTGAAATGGTTGGCCCCATCCGTTCAGCCCGGTTTATTGACGTACACCTGGTACGCGGGTACGATGCGGTTTTTGCTTTTGGGTTAGCTTACGAGAAAGTGCTCGACCGCCTGTACAATGCTGAATTTGCCGACCGGCTGGTGATTGAAGGAGGGGATCGCCCGATGTTTCGCTACGATCCGGCTGGATATAACCATCTGATGACCAATACAGCCGAATTGAGCGCTTACATGACCCAGAAGGGAATCGAAAACGGGCGGCAGAACCTGGACGGGATGTCCTTCCAAATCGAACCGCCGGAGGGTGGACAGGCGGCCGCGCAGTTCGTTGTCAGGTATTCGAATGCAATCTACAACCGCTGGCAGTATGATGCCGCGCTTGGAGAATACATGCGCTTTTCGGACACCGCTGACGACCCGTATGGCGGTCAAAGCGAACAATACGCTCAGTCCACCGACAGGCTGACAGGCGAATCGCTGTCCTATGATAATGTGGTGGTCATCTATGTGCTGCATGAGCATTATGCCGATGAAGTTTGGGATATCCAACTCCTGGGAAGTGGGACGGCCTACGTATTCCGGGATGGACAGGTATACCAGGTGCAGTGGCAGCGCCTCTCGCCGGATTCGGTTGTTTCCCTCACCAACCCGGACGGCTCCCCCTTCCCCTTCAAACCGGGGACGACCTGGTTCGAGGTTATCGGGCAGAATTCCACCGTGGAACAGACCGACGACGGTTTGCGTTTCCTCCACCTGATGCCATAATCCAAAACCACCCCCATTTCTTTTCTGTATCACCGAATTTTCAAAGAGCCAAAACAAACCTCCTTCCCCATGATTTGGCAACCGTGGAGAAGGAGGCGGTTTTTATATACAAAGTCTTGTGTCAGGCCTGTTTTTGAGGAGGGGTTCTCTTGTAATGTTGGAAGGGAATCAGGAGAATGAAACCAATGGCGATCAAAACTTGCCCGATCTGCACTCCCATCGCCTGCCACGGGCCGAATAAAGCCACGCGCGGGAAAACTTGTGTTCCCATGCCGAATATATCCGCCATCCCGGAAAAAACGGAGATGACATAGCCTGTGGCAACCAGCCGCGAGCCGATATCGGCGGCGATTGTGCGGTGACCATTTTTCCAGAAACCAGTCAGGCCGATGTAGCCCCCCAGGCAAATAATGCCCAGCCCAACAGTGAAGACGGCAATTTGAATAAACCCAACCACCGGGCTGCGGTCCAGGCCAAAGATGGCAGGGCGCGCCCCGAGCAGGAACAGGAGCAGACCAAACAGGGTCAGGATCAGGCTGACGCGTGTGCGCGGCCGCGAAGGGCTGGTGAGAGGTGTTGTATCGGAGGGGATGGGAGTGTCAGGAGTTGTCATGCCGGTAGATGAGTCTGGAGATGCCGAATCCAGTTTCCGCCGAAAATCGCGGCGATCTCCTCGTCTTTATATCCTTTCGCGGCCAGGATCGGGCCAAGTTTTTGCAGGTCGGCGACCGTATCCACCTCGCCAGGGACAGCCTCCACGCCGAACCCGCCATCGAAGTCGCTGCCAAAGCCGACGTGCCGGGTGTTCCCGGCCAATTGGCAGATGTGGTCCACATGTGCGGCGGCCATTTCGAGCGAAACGCTGTCGCGCTGCCCGCCGCGCTGCCAGGCATAATTCAGAAACTTGCCACTGGGAACCAACCCCATGACGCCATCCCGGCCAATCAGGGCTTTAATGACATCGTCGGATAGATGCCGGTTGCCAGTGTACTCCGGGATGATTGCCGCGGCGTTGGCGTGACTGGCGATGACGGGACCCGGATACAGGTCCAGCGACTGCCGCGCCGAGAGTTCATCCATGTGACTAATGTCCAGCGTGAAGCCGATGGCGGCCATGACTTTGATCAGGACGCGCCCCTCGTCCGTAAGCGGACCCGGTTCCCGCGTCCCGCCACAGTAGCGCGTGCCGGCCCAGGCCAGGCCGATGATCCGCACCCCGGCCTGCCACCACAACTCCAGTTCCGCCGGGGAGCGCACGCCTTCTGCTCCCTCCATCAACGGAACGAGGCCAATCGGGTGTGTCTCAGCGGAGGCATCCGCCCAATGAGCAAGAACGGCTTCCAGGTCCGCGCGTGAGCCGATGCGTTGGAAATAATCGGGATGACGGTCCGTCAGTTCATGGTAAACGTCCAACTGTTCGCGGTACAGCCGATGGGCTTCGTCGAAATTGGTGTAGAAAATGGTTTCCCAGTCATATCGGGCTTTGCCGGAGGTAACGAAGAGGGTACTGAAGATAATCGCCACGCGCCCTTGCTGGTATTCCGGCCAGCCGAGCAGGGTATGGCCTTCGTGCTCAATGGCCGGGGAGTTGGCCTCAGTTTCCAGTCGACGCGTTTCGGCTGCCGGACGTGTATAGTCGCGGCCAAAAGCCTGGATGTTCCAGGCGATATCTTGGTGCGCATCTACGATCAGGGGGAGAGGCATAGGAGAAATAGAAAACCCGGTTCCCCACTGGCGCGCGGGAAACCGGGCGTTGGAATGTCAGGTTATTCTTCTTCTTCTTCGCCTTCGAGGGTCACGCCGTCGAGGTCAATTTGCTTGAAGTCGAGGTCTTTATAGGCGCCGGAATCCACTTTGCGCAGGCTCAGGCCAATGCGGCGCTGGTCGGGATCAATGCGGATGATGCGCAGGGTAAGCACTTCGCCGTCGTGCAGTTTTTCCTTGGGGTGCTCGATGCGCGTCTCGCTGATCTCGGAGATGTGGATGAGGCCTTCCAGGTCGCCTTCCAGCCGGGCGAAAGCGCCAAACTTGGTAAGACGGGTGATGACGCCTTCCACCAGTTGGCCGACCTTGAACTTCTCGACCTTCTGCTGCCAGGGATCGTTCTGCAGGGCGCGGATGGAGAGACCAATGCGCTTCTTTTCGTGGTCAATGTTGATGACCTTGACCTGCACTTCCTGGCCTACTTCGAGCGCCTCGGACGGGTGTGTCACCCGTTCCCAGGAGATCTCGGAGAGATGCACCAGGCCGTCGGCACCATTGACGTTGACGAAGGCGCCAAAATCGGCCACACTGGTGACTTTACCAATGTAAACTTTGCCTTCTTCCAATGATTCAATGACGCGTTCCTTGATGGACTGGCGCGTTTCACTCGAGGCGGCGCGTTCGGACAGGATCAGGCGGCGGCGCTTGCGGTCAACTTCGATGACGCGCACCGTGATCGGCTCGCCGACCATTTTGGCGTAGCGGGCGTCAGGCGTGTCGCCAGTGACAGCCATACGGCGGGTGATACCCAGTTGGGAAGCGGGAACAAAACCGCGCAGCCCGTAGATGGGGACAATCAGGCCGCCCTTGTTGAACCCGTCAACACGGCCCTCGAATGAACCGCCCTCTTCGAGCATTTTTTCCACCTCGGCCCAGCCTTTTTGTTCCTGGGCGCGAGTGTAGGAAAGGACAATGTTCCCGCTGGCATCTTCAGCAGATAGGACAAAGACCAGGATTTCCTGGCCCACGGTCAGCGCAGCGCGCTCTTCGGCCTCGATGGATTCAAGTTCGCGGCCGGTGATGACGCCTTCCGATTTGGCTCCGACGCTGACCAGGATTTGGTTGGGGCTGATGCTGGCGATGACGCCGTTGCGGATTTCACCCGGCTGGGGGAAATCAAGGGCCAGCCCTTCCTGGTCAAGCAGGGCTTCCATGTTCTGTTGGTTGTTGTTGCCTTCGGCAGGCGTGGTATTCTCGGACAGCTCCCCCAGTCCGAGCTGGGATTCATTATTTTCCATCTGAAAAAACTCCGGAGATTGATATTTGAAAGATTATACCAGCCGAATGGACAAGTTGGCAACCCTCAGGGTTGCCAACTCTTTTGGACCATTAGACGGGTGGGAGGAAACTATCTACGCCCCTTGCTACTGCCCCATAACAGGCCAATCAGGATAACGGCAACCAATAAAATCCCCAGGGCAAGGATGCCAGTTGTATCTGCCGAAACTGGACCCTCCTCTTGCTCCGGCGTGGCGGAAGGGGAAAAGGTTGGGAGGCTGGTCGCCGTCAATGCGAGCGCCGCGCCCGGTGCAGCGTGGACGCCTTTGAATGCCAGTACAGTACCGGTCAGGAAGACCACCACCAGGAGAATGAGGAAGAGCGCAGCAAAGGTGCGGGGGATGTGAACGGGTTTCATGCGCCCCCAAGTATATCATGGGAAAAGTATTGGCTTTTGGTATAATTGCGATGGTACCCAAACCATCACCCGGAGACAAGTACCCGCATCCCCGCTCAGAGACCTGCCGGAAGGTGCGAGGCAGGCGGTACAGCGGTGAAATCCCCTCCGGTCAGGCCCTCGCAGGGGCTGTAGGGATTTTGCCAGAATGTCCCAGGCCGTAAGAGGGACGGGAGCGCCCGTTAGCGCGGCCAAGAAGTAAAGCAGGTGGCACCACGAGACGCCCCCTCGTCCTGCAAACTGAGGGGGCGTATTCTATTTTTAGAATCCGTCGGCTAGCCGATGGACAAAAGGAGTTGCTCTATGCTGGACATCAACCTTATCCGCGAGCAGCCCGACCTCGTCCGCCAGTCGCTGCGCGACCGTCAGATGGACGCCGGGCCGGTGGATGCCATGCTGGCTTTGGACGAAAAACGACGCACGATCCTCACCGAGGTGGAGGCGCTCAAAGCCGAGCGCAATA
>JACQYE010000205.1 GCA_016208355.1 Chloroflexota bacterium
CGCGTCTCTTCCGCAGGTTGAGCGCCGCCCTAGAGGTGCCGGTCACGGCCAAGATGCGCCTGGGCTGGGAGGACTTCCGCTCCTATAAACTCATTGCCCGCATCGTGGAGGAGAACGGCGCGGCGGGGATCGCCATCCACGCCCGGACGAAGGAACAGGGCTACGGCGGCGAAGCCGACTGGGACGCCATCGCCGAGGTGCGGGCGGCGGTCAGGATCCCGGTCATCGGCAACGGCGACGTGAAGACGCCTGCCGACATTGACCGGCTCAAGGCCCACACCGGCTGCGAGGCGGTCATGATCGGGCGCGCCGCCATCGGCAACCCGTGGATCTTCTCCCGGCTGGAGCGGGAGGCGGTCCCGCTGGACACGGTCCGCCGGATGGTGCACGAGCACCTGAAGCGCAACCTGGCTTTTTACGGCGAGCACAAGGGCTGGATCATCTTCCGCAAGCACGCCATGCAGTACCTGAAACTCCAGCAGATGCCGCGTCATATCCGAGTGCATCTCATCCTGGCCGAGGACGGGGAGACTTTCCTGTCGCGCTTGGATGAAGTTTGGGCTGGGATGGGTAAGGAACCGGCTGAAATTAAAACGCTAATGTAAATAGCGGAAAATCCACCACCAAGGCACGAAGACACGATTGTTATGTGTCTTTCGATGAACCTGCGTGACTTTGCGCCTTCGTGGTAAAGGCCCCCGTATTTTTCCGCTGGCAGGAGAGCGGAACTAAAAAGCGCGCAGCCCAACTGCGCGCTTTTGGATTCGAACAGCAGCGCTCATTGGAAGTGGAAAACCACCTCGCCCGTGGTGACATTCACACAGTAAATTTTTGCGTCAATGTTGATGAAAACCAGGTCGCCTTCCCAGCCGATGACCTCGGGGGCAGAGTAGAAGTCGCCGCTGATACCTTTCAGCGCCACGGTCATTTCGCTGACAAGGGTCCCATCGGCAGGGTCGAGTGTCTGGATGACGAGTTGGTTGGGCGCGGCCTGGAAGTGGATCAAAACCAGTTGACCGGCCAGCAGGCGCCAGGTCCAGCCCGGCTCGCCTTCGTCCACCAACCCGACCAGTTCATCCGGCGGGTCAATCGGCGCGGCGTCGCCCAGGTCCATCTGCCAGAGCATTTCACCGGAGGCGGCGTCGAGGCCGCGTAATTCGAAGCGTTCCGAGCCGCGCGTCCGCCGGAGGCGGACGATGAGCGTCTCGCCGCTGACCGCCAGCGGGACGAATTCGTAGTCCTCGTCGGCCAGGAGGGTGTCCAGCGCGCCGCCGGCTTCCTCCACGGCCAGCAGTTCGCTCCCGTTGGTGAAGTAGAGGCGGGACTCTGCCAGCAGGCCGTTGGGCGAAGAACTGTACCAGCCGTCATCGAGGGTCTGCCAGATGGCCTGTCCGCTGGCGAGGTCGAGGCGCTGGATGCAGCCCGGGGAGGAATCGTAGACCAAGTAGACTGAATTTTCGGCTTCATCGTAGATGAAGCCGGAATCGGGGTCGAGCGTGGCCTGCGAGTATTCGTTGTACTGGCAGGTCGGGGTGAGCAGGCGCTGCTGGCTGCCGTCGGCGGGGTCGAGGAAGACCAGGCTGTAGGTGTAATCATCGCCGACGTAATCGAACAAGACGAGCGAATTGTCAATCAGCCGCAGGGTGCGGTCGTAACCGGCCAGGCGGCGCGACCAGACCTGCTGCCCGGTCAGCGCGTCGTAGGCCTGCACCGACTGGTCGAGGTTCGCGGTCAGCACCCGCCCGCCCGTCACCAGCAGGCTGCTATCGCTGTAGTTCAATTCGTCGGGCATTTGCGCTTGCCAGGCCAGAGAGCCATCGTCGGCCCGGAAAGCCAGCAGGTCCGCGCCGCTGGCGGCGTAGACGAGGCCGCCCGCCTGGGCGAGACCGTCCACGTACCCGTCGCCGGGCAGGGGGTCGGACCGCCAGCGCAACTTGCCGGTGTCCGCCTCCACCAGGCCGACCTCGTAGGTTTCATCGGTGACGTTGTAGAAGGCGGCAGCCACATCGGAGGCGCCGGACTCGGAAGGAATCAGAACAGCCGGACCGTTGGCGACCAGGAAGGGAACGAACGGGCCGCCGGCCGAGAACAACACCGCGGCCAGCACCCCGCCAACGATGAGCAGGGTAAAAGCGACAATCGAACAGCCCAGCCAGGATGCCTTCCTCTGCGCCGGGGCAGACGAGGGTTCCCCCAGGATTTCGACCGCGGGCGGGACCGGGATGCCGGTCAGCGCGGCCTCGACGCGTTCGACGATTTCCTTGGCCCTTGCCAGGCTCACGTCGGAGGCTGCGCGGTACACCCGGATGGCCTCGAGTTTATTCCCGTCCCGGAGCAAATCCTGCACTTCCTCCAGGATGCGTCCCGTTTCCTCGGCAGTCAGCGGACCGGAAACCGTCACCCGCGCCTCCACCACCCGTCCCGCCGCGAGCGATTCCACCGCCTCCTTGGCTTCCTTCAAGCCAACGTCGAACAGTTCACGGTAACGGCGGATGGCCTCGATCAGATTGCCGCTTTCGGCCAGCCTGCGGATCTCGGCCAGGTCAGCCGGGGCGGCGGCCTGCGTCTGGACTCCGGGCATGAGAACGTTGGTCTTGCAGAATTTGCACTGGACAATCGTGCTCCGGCCGTCGAAATCCAGCGTCGCGCCGCAGGAGGGGCAGGTCAGGGTCTTGGGCAGGTTTTCGGTCATAACAGCTCCACAAAGGGAAGAACAGGGTAACAGGGGTATTATCGCCGGTTACGCCCGGTAATGCAAGTGCGGAAAAAGTAACCCTCCCGCAGGTTGGAACCTGCGGGAGGGTGCGTAAAGGTATAATACGCTCATGCCAAAAACCAAGACCCACACCCGCTACGTTTGCCAGCAGTGTGGACGCGTCTCCGCCGGTTTCATGGGGAAGTGTCCGCAGTGCGGTTCGTTCAACTCGATGGTCGAGGAGATTGTCTCCGATGAACCTGGCGGGATGAAAACCACCGGGCGCGGCCTGGGCGGGCGCTCGTCGCCGCGGCGCATCGGCGAGGTCAGTATGGAAGCCGAGGAGCGCATCTCCGTCCCGATTGGCGAATTCGCCCGCGTCCTGGGCGGCGGCATCGTTCCAGGATTCATCGTGCTCGTCGGCGGCGACCCGGGAATCGGCAAGTCCACCCTGATGCTGCAGATGGCAATGGTCATGGCGGGCAGGCTCAAGGTCCTCTACGTTTCGGGCGAGGAGTCCTATCGGCAGATCACGACGCGCGCCGCCCGGATTGACCCGAAGCACACCACCCTCGACAATCTCTATCTTGTCACCGAGACCGACCTCGACACCATCTTCGAACATGTCGCCGCGCTTAAGCCGGACCTGTTGATCGTTGACTCCATCCAGACAGTTTACCTCCCGGAGATGGACTCAGCCGCCGGGTCGGTTTCGCAGGTGCGCGAGAGCGCCAATCGTCTGCGTGAACTGGCAAAGTCTTCGGGTCCGGCAGTGTTCGTCATCGGGCACGTCACCAAGGAAGGGACAATTGCCGGGCCGCGTATCCTGGAGCACATCGTAGACACGGTGCTGTATCTCGAAGGCGACCGCTTCCAGGCCTACCGCCTGCTGCGCTCGGTCAAGAACCGCTTCGGGGCCACCGCCGAGGTGGGCGTGTTCGAAATGGTCGAGCGCGGACTGGCCGAGGTAGCCAATCCATCCGAGGCTTTCCTGGCCGAGCGCATGGTCAACGCCGCCGGGTCGGCCATTGCCGTTACGATGGAAGGGACGCGCCCACTGCTGGTGGAAGTCCAGGGGCTGACCAGCGCGGCGCAGTTCGGCAACGCCCGCCGCAACCCGAACGGCGTGGATTACAACCGCCTGCAGATGATCGCCGCCGTGCTGACGCGCCGCGTCCGGCTCAACCTGACCGAGGCGGACATCTTCGTCAACGTGGTGGGCGGCCTACGAATTGACGAACCCGCCGCTGATTTGGCGATGGCCGCGGCGATTGCCTCCTCGATGCGCGACCTGCCCGTCCGCGCCGACACCGTCCTGATTGGCGAGATCGGCCTGGCGGGCGAACTGCGCATGCCCGGTCAGATGCCGGCGCGGTTGAGAGAAGCCGCCAAACTCGGTTTCAAGACCGCGGTCGTCCCCAAACGGTTGCGTAAAGGCGAACCCTGGCCTCAGGACATCGAGGTGGTGGAAGCGCGCTCCGTCCAGCAGGCGCTGGAACTGGCTTTCGGCGTCCAGCGCGAGCCGCCCAAGGGGCGGAAGGTGGCGTAAGTCCGGAGGTTGTCAAGGGGATGGATTTGTTTCATCTGATTTTTAACAAGCCCTGGTAGGATTCTGACCGATGAACGCGATGATATTTAAACGCATCCAGCTTGGCCTTGTTCACGCGGCGGTTGCCATGACGCTGGTCCCCATCAACAGCACCCTCAACCGGGTGATGATCCAGGAACTGGCGCTGCCAGCCACGCTGGTGGCGATCCTGGCCTCCCTGCCGTATTTGTTCTCGCCAGTCCAGGTGGCGATTGGCTCATTCTCAGACAGGTTTTCCCTGTTTGGCCTGCGGCGCACGCCGTATATCCTGGTCGGTCTGCTGCTGTGCGTGACCGGCGTGATGATCAGCCCCTGGGCGGCTTTCCGGTTGGCCGAAGGCGGCGCAGCGGGCATTCTGGCCGGACTGCTGCCTTTTCTGGCGTGGGGCATGGGCTACAACCTGGCAAGCGTCTGTTACCTGGCGCTGGCCTCGGAAATCTCCGGGGAGGAGGGGCGCGGCAAGACGGTCGCTGTGATGTGGTTCATGATGATCGTCAGCATCATCCTGACCGCCGTCAGCCTCAGCCGCATGCTTGACCCGTACACACCTGCCGCTCTGGCTGTATCCTTTCAATGGGTGGGGTTGGCTGCCCTCCTCCTGGGCATGCTGGCCTTGGTCCGCCTGGAGCCGCGCGAGAGCCTGCCGCTGCCCGCCTCAGAGAAGCCCACCTCGCGCCGCATGGCCGCGGCGGTTCTGGACAACCCGCAAGCG
>JACQYE010000048.1:0-7762 GCA_016208355.1 Chloroflexota bacterium
ATAAACATTCCAAAGAGTAGCCTTGAGCCTGCGCTCTATTTCCCCTCTCACCATTGTCCGCCATCGCCGTCATCGGCAGGAGGGGACGCGCCACAGCGCACGCCA
Organism: Chloroflexota bacterium; assembly: GCA_016208355.1. Lineage (GTDB taxonomy): Bacteria > Chloroflexota > Anaerolineae > Anaerolineales > Villigracilaceae > UBA877. The sequence continues at coordinate 106 of JACQYE010000048.1, forward strand.
GCGGACCCGGCGGCTGGCTTTCGGCTTTGGGACCATTGTCAGCACGGCGGCCGTTGTCCTGGTGCTGGCCGCAGCGCTCACATACGCTTCCTTGACCCGCGGCCTGCCCCCGGTCGAGGAACTGGATGTGCAGTTGAACCCGTCCACCGGCCTCCTGCTCCAGCCAACGCGTCTCTACGACCGTACCGGCCAGCACTTGCTGGCCACCCTCGCCCCCACTGATGCGGCGCGCACCTACATCCCGTACGATCAATTCCCGCAATCCTTCATCAGCGCCACGCTGGCCCTAGCCCAGCCCTATTTCTGGGAGTCGCCGGGGTATGTGATTGCAGGCTGGCAGGATGCCGAGTCACACCCTGCCCTGGCCCAGCGGCTGGCCTTTGAGTTCCTGCTGGCCGACGAACCACCCGCTCCCTTGCGCGGCATCCACGAACGCCTGCTGGCTGCCCAAATCGCTGCCCGCTATGGGCATGAACAGGTACTGGAGTGGTATCTCAACAGCGCCGACTATGGTCACTATGCCTACGGCGCGGAAGCCGCCGCCCAACTCTACTTCGGAAAATCCGTCACACAACTGACCCCGGGCGAATCGGCCCTCCTGGCTGCTGTGGGTCAAGCCCCGGCGCTCAACCCGCTCGACGCTCCACAGGCTGCCGAATCCAACCGGCTGGAAGCCCTGCGCGCCTTGCTGGCGCTCGGTTGGATCACACCGGAAGAAGCAAGCCAGGCTGTCAACGAAACCATAACCTTTGCTGAAAAGCCGCAGCAGACAAGGGATGGGGAAGTATCCCAGCAATTTATTGACCTTGTCCTCCGCCAACTCGACGCCGCGCTCGGCGCGGGGCGCGTGGAACGCGGCGGGGCAGTCATCCTCACCAGTCTCGACTATGACCTGCAAATGCAAGCCGCGGCGCTACTCCATGCTTCAGATACCACTTCGCCACAAGCCGCTGCCGGGGCAGTCGTCCTCGACCCGGCCACCGGCCAGGTCCTGGCTGCCGCCGGGGATCTTTCCCCCCACCCGGCAGGCACCAGCATCACCCCGTTCCTTTACCTGACCGGTTTCGCCCGCGGCCTCAATCCGGCCAGCCTGGCCTGGGACCTCCCCGGCGACGTGCCCGTCCTCGGGCAGGTCTACCAGGGTCCGGTGCGCCTGCGCATCGCCCTGGCCAACGACTACCTCCCGCCCGCTGAAACCGTCCTCGGGCAGATGGGCGCAGAAAGCGTCCGCGCCACCGCGGCCTCCTTCGGTCTGGACTTCCCGTCGGCCGGGCTGCTGGAAGACGACTTTACTATCTCACCTTTCGACCTGGCCTCTGCCTACGCCGTCCTCGCCGCAGAGGGGTTGCAATCCGGCCAAAGCGTATTTTCTCCGAACATCGAATTTGCACCCGTGCTCCAGGTTACCCGCACCGACGGCAGCCTATGGCTGGATTGGTCCTTGCCAGAAACGCGGCAGGTCGTCAGCCCGCAGTTGGCCTACCTGATGAACCATGTCATGAGCGACGAGACGGCGCGCTGGCCGTCGCTCTGCCACCCCAACCCGCTGGAAATTGGCCGCCCGGCGGCCGTCAAAGTCTCGCATACCCTTGACGATGCAGGGGCCTGGGCGGCCGGGTACACTCCCCAGCGGGTGGTCGTTGTCTATTTGGCGGGAGCAGAGTCCGGGTCCGGAACCGCAGCAGCGGGGTTATGGAGCGCGTTGACACAATACGCTGTCCGCGATTTTCCGGCCAGCGGCTGGGAGATGCCGTCCGGCGTCCTCGCCCTGAAGGTCTGCGACCCGTCCGGTCTCCTTCCGACCGAGGCCTGCCCGAATGTGGTGGACGAAGTTTTCCTGGAAGGCCGCCAACCGCTGCATTACGACACGCTCTACCAGGCATTCGAGATCAACATCGAGACCGGCCTGCTGGCGACTGTGTTCACACCCCCGGATTTAGTGGAGAGCCGGGTATACATGGTGGTGCCGCCCGAGGCGCGGACATGGGCTGAGGCGGCGGGCTTCGCTGCGCCGCCGTCCACCTATGACACGTTTCAGATGCCGGAAATCCTGCCGGACGCGCACATCACCACGCCGGTCCTGTTTGCAGAGGAACGCGGGCTGCTGGAGATCCGCGGCACGGCAGCAGGCGAGGATTTTGTCTCGTACAGGCTGGAATATGGCGCCGGGCTGGTCCCACAGCTGTGGATGCTGCTCGGCGGCGATGTGACCACGCCGGTAACCGAAGGGCTGCTGGCCTCCTGGGATACCACCGGCCTGGACGGGCTGTACGCCCTGCGGCTGATGGTGGTGCGCTCTGACAACCGCGTGGAACAAGCAATCATCCAGGTGACGCTGGACAACACCCTGCCTGAGGTGGTCATCGTGTACCCGCAGACCGGGCAGGAGTTGAACCTCGCCGAAGAGCCGCAGATTGCACTCCAGGCGCAGGCGCAGGACGCCTTCCTTTCCGAAGTCGTTTTTTACGTGGACGGGGAGGAAGTTGGGAGCCTTTCCGCCGGACCGTTTGGGGTTCTCTGGCAGGCTGAGGCGGGAGAACATGTGCTGCATGTGGCCGCGACAGACCGGGCGGGGAACGTGAGCGAGGCGGAAATACGGTTTACCATAAAGAAATAAACTATCCACCATGCCTATCATCTACCTTGCCCTCGGCACCAACCTCGGCAAGCGGGCCTCAAACCTGCGCCGCGCCATCCAGGCCTTACCCCCGGTTGTAACGGTGCAGGCAGAGTCTCCTGTCTATGAGACGTCGCCTTGGGGACTGACCGACCAGCCGCTTTTTCTGAACATGGTTCTCAAAGGTGAGACGCGCCTTGCGCCGCTGGAACTTCTTCAGGTACTCAAACAGATCGAAAGTAAACTGGGGCGCGTCCCCTCCGCCCGCTACGGGCCGCGGCTGATTGATATTGACATCCTTTTTTACGATGAACTTATCCTCAATACCCCCGAACTGACCCTCCCCCATCCGCGCCTGCACGAACGGGCGTTTGTGCTCGTCCCGTTGAATGACCTCGCGCCTGCGCTCGTCCATCCAGTTCTGGGCAAACCCGTCAGCGCCCTGCTGGACTGAGGCCCGCCGGGCATCCGAAACCGCCCGACGCTCGCCGCTGGTTGCCACCTTGCTTTCAGAACGCGGCGAGGATGGAAAGCTTCCCCATCATCCTTACAAGAAGTGGAACGGCGGACATTGGGTGCTGTCCATCCTGGCCGACCTGGGAGTTCCACCTGGAGACGAGTCCCTGCGCCCGCTGATGGAAGATGTATTTTCCTGGCTGCTCGGTCCGGCGCATGCGCAGGGTATCCGCGTGCTCGCCGGGCGGACGCGCCGCTGCACCTCGCAGGAGGGGAACGCGGTCTGGTCTTCATTGCGGCTTGGCTTTGCCGACATGCGCACCGAAGAATTGGTCAGCCGTTTACTCAAATGGCAGTGGCCGGACGGCGGCTGGAACTGCGATAAAAACCCCGAAGCAGATACCTCCTCTTTCATGGAATCGCTTATTCCGGTGAGGGCGCTGGCTTTATATGCGGAGTTTTCGGGCGATCCAAAGGTTAGAACCACTACCGAGCGCGCGGCCGAAGTTTTCCTGAAACGGCGCTTATTCAAACGTATTCGAGATGGGCAGGTGATGGACAAGCATTTTGTCCGCCTGTGCTATCCCCCTTACTGGCACTACAACATACTGTTTGCCCTGAAAGTCATGGCCGAGGCCGGTTTTATCTCGGATCCGCGTTGCAAAGATGCGCTTGATTTGCTCGCCTCGAAACACCTGCCCGATGGCGGCTTCCCCGCCGAGGAGACCTACTCCCGCACCACGCGTCCCTCCCTGAGCGGCTACTCGCTGGTCAACTGGGGCGGGACGAGCAAAGTGAAGATGAATCCCTTCGTCACTGCGGATGCGCAGTATGTGCTGAGGAAGGCGGGGAGACAGTTGTGACGCACATGTTGAAGGTTGAAAGTGTCCCAAAACATTCAACCTTCAACTTTCAGCCTGAAAACTTACAACTCGAACGATCCGCCCGGCTTCAAGACCACCGCTTTCGTGGTGGTCTCTTTTTCGACGCGGGCAGCCCAGGCGGCTGGGTCCTGGGCGATCAGACCCCAGGTCCCGAAATGGATCGGGACGACAATCTTTGGGGTCAGCAGTTTGACGGCCCGCAGGGCCTCATTATCCCCAATCGGGATGACGGCCAAGTCGAGGCCTTCTTCGCCGATTAGTTTCATGTCGCCGAAGAGACCAGTATCCCCGGCAAAGTAGAGTTTCCGGCCGTCGTTGGTCGTCAGCAGAAGCCCCGCCGGATTGCCGCCATAGGAGCCATCCGGCAATGCCGAGCCGTGCAGGGCCAGGGTCAGTTTGAGGTAGCCAAAGGGGTGTTTGTAACCGCCGCCGAGGTGCTGACCATGGGTTTTGAGCCCTTGATTGCCCAGCCAGCCGGCGATCTCGTGATTGCTGATGACCAGCGCGCCGGTTCGTTTGGCAATCTCGACCGTATCGCCGATATGGTCTCCGTGGCCGTGGGTGACAAGGATGAAATCAGCCTGGACTTTATCGGGCGAAACAGTGGCCGACGGGTTGCCGTTGAAGAATGGATCAATCAGGATATGCTGGCCCCCGGTCTCGAGGCCGAGGGTGGCGTGTCCATACCAGGTGAGAGTGGTCATGGGTATCTCCTTCGTGGGTAATTCAAGTATAGGCAAAAACAGTGCGGAGGTCAAATCCAGTTGGCAAGAATGTGAAACGAATCTATAATACACCATCATACACCCGGAGGAGAATATGACCAGGATCCCTTCTTTCAAACTACGCTTCCAGTATTTCTTCGATAATTATATGTCGAAAGGGACAATCGCCCTGATCGGGGGGCTGGCTTTCATCTCGCTTATGCTGATTGCGGCTGCGGGCCTTGTCATTGCGGTTGGCGGGCGGCTGCTTGCTCCGGAAGGCAGCAATCCGCCTGGCTTTCTCGAGGCGGCCTGGCTCAGCCTGATGCGCACCCTGGACGCTGGCACAATGGGTGGGGATGCCGGTTGGGGTTTTCGCCTGATCATGCTGGGAGTCACGCTGGGCGGCATTTTTATCGTCAGCACGTTAATCGGTGTGCTGACCGCAGGTGTGGAAGGCAAACTGGACGAACTGCGCAAAGGCCGCTCGCAGGTACTCGAAAGCGGACACACACTCATCCTGGGCTGGTCGGCGCAGGTCTTCACCATCCTGTCTGAATTGATGGCCGCCAACGCGAATGTAAAAAATGCCCGCATCGTTATCCTGGCGGATAAAGACAAGGTGGAGATGGAGGACGAAATCCGTGCCCGCGTCGAAACGGCGGGCAGGACAAAGGTCATCTGCCGCTCCGGTTCACCGATTGACCTGACGGACCTGGAAATTGGTTCGCCTCATAAGGCCAAATCCATCATCATCCTGCCGCCCGAGGATGATGTTCGCGACACGTATGTAATCAAGACCGTACTGGCCCTTACCAACAACCCGAACCGTCGCGCAGACCCTTACCACATCGTGACCCAGATCCGCGACGCCAAGAACATGGATGTCGTGCGGATGGTCGGCGAGCGGGACAAGGTGCAGGCTGTGCTGATGGGTGACTTGATCGCCCGCGTTACCGCCCAGACCTCGCGCCAGAGCGGCCTGTCGGTGGTGTATACCGAACTCCTGAACTTCGGCGGGGACGAAATCTACTTCACCAAGGAACCCTCCCTGGTCGGAAAAACCTACGGCGAAGCCCTGCTGGCCTATGAAGACTCGGCGGTAATGGGATTGCAAAATGCAGATGGCAGCGCCTCCCTGAATCCCCCCATGGACACCATTATCGGCGTGGATAACAGGCTTTTTGCCCTCTCTGCCGACGATGATACGTTGGTAACCTCGGGGCTGCCATCCATTCCGGTAGATGAAAAAGTCATTCTGCCAAAAGGCAAGGCAGCACCCGCCAAAACCGAAAAATGCCTCGTGATGGGCTGGAACCGCTGCGCCAGCACCATTATTCGCGAACTCAACAATTACGTTGTCCGGGGTTCGCGCGTGCTGGTGGTGGCCGACCCGTCCGTCTCGGATGAAGTGAAGGACGTGGAGCGCGCCATCCGACAGTGCTGCGGCAGACTCGCCAACCAGAAGGTGGATTTCCGGGAAGGCGACACCACCGACCGCACCTTGCTGGAGAACATCAAAGCCGCAGACTACGACCACGTTATCGTGTTGAGTTACGCCGGTCTCGGGGTCCAGGAAGCCGACGCCAGGACGCTGGTCACCCTGCTGCACTTGCGCGATATTGCCGAACGCGACGAAACGCCCTTCTCCATCGTCAGCGAAATGCTCGACTTGCGCAACCGCCAACTGGCTGAGGTCGCAAAAGTGGATGATTTCATCGTCAGCGATCACCTCATCAGCCTGATGATGGCGCAACTTTCCGAGAACCCGGCCCTGTTTGCAGTGTTTGCCGACATATTCGACCCGGAAGGCTCGGAGATCTACCTGAAGCCGGTGGGCGGCTATGTGGAACCTGGCAGGCCAGTCACTTTCTATACCCTGGTCGAATCAGCCCGCCGGCGCGGGGAGACGGCGATTGGCTACCGCCTGGCAGGTGAGGCCGGCGATGCCGAGAAATCCTACGGCGTGCATACCAACCCTGATGGCAAGCAAATGTCAAAACTGGTGACATTTTGCCACTCGCTGGGTGATACTTCTCACTCATTTTGGGGGACAAAGTAAGGTTATAATATATTCGCTATGACGAATATATTATCAATTGAAGACCTTGCTCACTTGCTCCAGACTATCGGCCAACCGGCCCGCCTGCAGATCCTGCTTGCTATCGGCGAGGACGAGACGTGCGTCTGCCACCTCGAGGCAGCGCTTGGCTGGAGGCAGGCCTACATTTCACAGCATTTGATGGCCCTGCGTGAAGCCGGGATCGTTTCCGCCCGCCGCGCCGGGCGTTACATTCACTATCGGCTGCAGACTCCCGCCTTGCTGGAAATAATCCGCCGGGCAGCGCAGATTCAGGGCGTGGTCCTGCCGGAACTCTCCCCTTCGTCCGAATTCGGCTGTCCCAACTGCCAGAAAAAAGAGTGCCATGGTTGATTTCCTGCTCAACTTGCTTTATGGAGGCCTCGGCAATCTGGCTGCTTACCTGGCCGCTCACGTGCTCTTGTGCCTGCTCCCGGCTTTCTATATCGCCGGAGCAATGACGGCGCTCATCCCCAAGGAGACAGTCACCCGCTTCCTGGGGCGCAATACACCCAAATTTATCTCGTACCCAGCGGCAGCGCTGGCTGGTTCGGTGCTGGCGGTTTGCTCCTGCACTATTGTCCCACTCTTTGCCGGGATCTACAAAAAAGGCGCAGGGTTAGGCCCGGCCATCACCTTCCTGTTCTTCGCCCCGGCGGCCAACATCCTGGCGCTCATCTACACCGGCGGCGTCATCGGCGCGGACCTGGCCTTTGCGCGCCTGTTCCTGTCGCTGGCATTCGGCATCGGCATTGGCCTGATCATGGCGCTCCTCTTTCGCAAGGAGGATGTCGCCCATGACACAGCCACCGACGAAATGTTCGCCGGTCAGAAGTCCATGCGCCGCGCCGCCCTTGTTTTCCTGTTGATCCTGATCGTGCTGCTGCTCTCCGGAACGCTCAAGGTCGGTCTGCTG
>JACQYE010000048.1:7782-10459 GCA_016208355.1 Chloroflexota bacterium
AGTCACGGCTCAGGGAGCGATACTCATCGGGCTGCTGGTTCTTATCGGGTTGGCGGCCTGGCGCGGCTTCGAGCGCATCCACGATGGCTTCAACGCCTGGACCTGGATCGCCCTCAGCCTGACCGGCCTTACCCTCCTGACGGCGGCGGTCGGGATGTCGCCGCACGCTGGCGGGCTGACCATCCTGCTGAACGGCAAGTTCTTCAGCGTCCTGCTGGCCCTGACGGTGCTGGGCGTGATGATGAAGAAATCGCTCAGCCGTGACGAGGTGCGTGACTGGTTGTGGGAATCCTGGCGCTTCGTCAAGCAGATCTTCCCGTTGTTGGTGGTGGGCGTCTTCACGGTGGGCGTCATCCGTATGCTCATTCAACCGGAATGGATCGAAACCGTGGCCGGTCAGAACACCCTGTCTGGCAACCTGGCAGGCGTGGTTTTTGGCGTCTTCATGTACTTCCCCACGCTGGTGGAAGTGCCGATTGCACAGATGTTCCTCAGCCTGGGCATGCACCGCGGCCCGCTGCTGGCTTACCTGATGGCAGATCCAGAACTCAGCCTGCAGAGCATCCTTATCATTTCCGCCATCATCGGGCGGGCGAAGGCCTGGACTTACGTCGGCTGGGTGGCGCTTTTCAGCACCCTGGCCGGTCTCATCTACGGCGCTTGGATAGATGGCGCCAGCATTTGGCTTGTCGCGGTCTATCTGCTGGCTTTCCTGGCCGCGCTTGTTTTGCTGCTCTGGCTGGTCAACCGCCACGCAAGGAGACGGGTGACAGTCACCTGATTTCAAGAGAGTACGATTCTAGGGCTCTAATAAAGTGGTAGAACCATCTAACTTCCAACCAACCCTGAAGCATTTATTCTTGGCATTTGTACGCCTGGGATTGACGGCCTTTGGCGGCCCGTCCATGATCGCCTATATTCGCAAGGTGTCTGTAGATCAAAAACACTGGCTGGATGCGGACACCTTCGACGATGGGGTCGCTCTTTGTCAGATGATTCCCGGAGCGACGGCCATGCAGACCGCGGCTTATGTCGGGCTAAAAACCCGAGGGGTTATCGGGGCAATTACCGGTTACATCGGCTTTGGTCTTCCTGCATTCTTCTTGATGATGACATTCGCAGCCCTATTCACTTTTGCGCACAGCCTCCCTGCCGTGGTTTCGGCCTTCCAGGGTCTTCAAGCGATCATCGTTGCCATCGTCGCCAATGCGACAATCTCATTCGGCAAAACTTCGCTTAAAACCTGGAAACACCTGCTCATCGCTGGCTTCGCGGCCGTATTATTCGGGCTGAATGTGAATCCACTTGTTGTGATCTTCCTGGCTGGCATTGTTGGGCTGGCGCTGATCAGACCGAAGCAGTTTTCCCAGCGCAAGATTGCTCTTGCATCCCAAACGTTCCCCTACATCAAGCCGTTTTTGTTGATCATAGCAGTAGCCCTGCTAGGGTTTTTATTGCTCTATATCTTTGACCGCGACCTTTTCTACCTGGCTATGCTGTTAGCCAGGATTGACCTGACGGCCTTTGGAGGCGGGTTCGCCTCCATTCCCCTGATGCTGCATGAAATCGTAGATGTTCGTCACTGGATGGACGCGCCCACCTTTATGAATGGCATCGTCCTTGGACAGGTGACTCCAGGTCCCATCGTCATCACGGCTACTTTCATCGGTTACTTGCTGCATGGGCCACTTGGCGGCTTGATCGCCACGATCAGCATATTCTTACCCTCGTTTTTGATGGTGCTGGGGATCTCCCCTTTCTTCGACCGATTGCGGGTTTCCATTCCTTTCAACCAGGCTATTGGCGGCGTACTCTGTTCATTCGTCGGGTTGCTCTTTACGGTCATCTTCCGCTTTGCCGGGAATGTCTCCTGGAACTTACAACTCCTCCTGATTGCCTGTGGCGCGTTGATTGCTTTATTGTTGAAAATAGATGTTTTTTGGGTTGTTCTGATCGGATCAATTGTTTCAGTGATTTTACTCATTTAGAAAAGGAGTACCCATGCTTACCATCAAAGTCCTTGGCCCCGGCTGTGAAAACTGCAAGAAACTGGCATACCTGACCGAACGGGCGGTAAACGGCTTGAGCATCGAGGCGCAAATCGAGAAGGTCACCGACTACGCCGAGATCATGAAGTACCCGATCCTCGCGACCCCCGGCCTGGTCATCAACGAGAAGGTCGTAGCCTCAGGCCGCCTGCCCAGCCAGGCAGAAATCACCACCTTCCTGACCAACGCGCTGATGGCAGAATGAAGCGCAAAGTCCTCTTTCTCTGTACAGGCAATTCCTGTCGCAGCCAGATGGCTGAGGCCATCGTCAATGCCCGCCTAAGCGAGACGTGGGAGGCTGTCAGCGCAGGGACAAAGCCAGCGGGGTACGTTCACCCCAAAGCATTGGCGGCGCTTGCGGAAATCGGCATCCGGCACGCGGGGCGCTCGAAACATGCCGACGAGTTCCGCAGCGTGGACTTCGATTTGGTGGTGACCGTCTGTGATTCGGCGGCCGAGGAATGCCCCGTCTGGCTTGGTAAGGGCAAGCGCGTCCATCGCGGCTTTCCCGACCCCGCGAAGAGCGATGACATTAGCGACTTTCGCAAAGTGCGCGAGGACATGGCGCGGGAAATCATCGCGCTGTTGGAGGACTATGCTGATTGAATTGCTGTACTTTGATGGCTGTC
>JACQYE010000010.1 GCA_016208355.1 Chloroflexota bacterium
GGGCATCACCGACTTCGCTCCCACTTACGTCACGCCTTCCACCTATGCCGACGCCTTCCTTGCCGCCGGTGCGACCCTGGCCTGCACGGACGCCGTGCTGGAAGGGCGGGCGCGCAACGCCTTTGCCATCGTCCGCCCGCCGGGGCACCACGCCGAGCCGGAAGCGGCGATGGGATTCTGCCTGCTCAACAACGTCGCCATTGCCGCCCGCCATGCCCTGGATGCCGGGCTGGAGAAGATCCTGATCGTGGACTTCGACGTCCACCACGGCAACGGCACCCAGGCCGTTTTTCGGGACGAGCCGCGTGCCTCCTTTTTCTCCACCCAGCAGGAGAACATCTACCCTTTCACCACCGGCCGCGTGGACGACCTCCCGCAGGCGCGCGGGCGCATCGTCAACCTGCCCCTGCCCGCCCGCGCCGGGGACGCCGCCTTTGCGCGCATCGCTGACGTGATCCTTACCCCGCTGGCGGAGAAGTTCAAGCCGGGGATGATCTTCGTCTCTGCCGGGTTCGACAGCCACTGGGACGACCCGCTGGCCGAATTGGGTCTCTCTTCCGCTGGATATTTCGCCTATTCCCGGCGGCTGGTGGAACTGGCCGAACAATATTGTGGCGGGAAAATCGTCTTTGTCCTGGAAGGCGGCTACAATCCGAAGAACGTCGCCTCAGGCGTGGATGCCGTTCTGGGCGCGCTGGCCGGTGTCCCATTTCGCGCAACCGATCCCAGCCCTTATCCAGAGCCGGAGATCGTGGGCCGGGTGGAGTTCCTGCGCCGGGTGCATGGGATGTAGGCGATAGTCAGAAAAGGGCTTGTTTTCAAAATTTGCCTGCGCGATAATCATTTCACTGAAAATATTCCATCGTTTATCCTGCATACGACTCGAAGAAAAATAAGGAGGCAGAGATGTCGAAGAAAGTGAAGATTCTCCTTTTTATCGTTGCCGTCCTTGCGCTGGGGGTCATCCTTGTTTTTGTACTCAAATCATGCCAGGATTCTGAACCTTCCAGCGGCCTGCTTGGAACCTGGACCTTCACTGGCGATTTCCTTGAACCTGATGTGGAGGCAGACCTGGTTTTGCAAATCAATGAATTTGCACCTGCGCCGGATGCTGAAAACACCTACCTGGGCGTGGGCTGCATGCAGACTGAAACTTCCGGGGGCTGGGCGCCGCTCTCCCTGCAAGCCGTCTTCGACCCGCTGGCTAAGACCTACGCGCTGAATATCCTCAGCACGCTGGTTGCCCCCGAACTGGAGGGCGGGGCGGCGGTCATCCGCTTCGTCGGCGACTCCACCACCGGTTCGGCCAGCGGCGTTGCTTACCTGTTCGGAGATGAGATTGCCTGGAGCGGCAAGCACACCAGCCAAAAGGTCGTGGAATGCCCCGCCTGGGACGCAGCCTTGAGGTTCCAGGGAGAAGTCGGCAACGAACGCGACCTGGCTTACATCCCTCCGCGCGATATCACCGGTTTCGGTTCTGAAAATCTAATCGTCTCCAGCCAGATGCAGGTGGAGACGCCGGACGGACAGGTGATCCTGGTTCCCTGGGAGACCGATATTTTTACGCCCGATGTCAACTTCATTGACAGTTTCCGCTATCACGGAGGCTTCGAGGGGACCCCGATCCTGTCCCAGTCGTACCGGTTCACGCTGCTGGACCTGCTGGGCGAGCCGATCCCCGGCCTGGAAGCGTTCGACCGCTACCTCCACTGCGACCACGGCGCGGCGGTCAACCTGCGGGCGGTCTACGACCCCGAAGCGGCCCTCGAACTGACCTGGGACGCGCCGGCGCTGGTGCCCAGACGCTTCGAGCCGCTGAACGGGCACGGCTTCTACCAACTCACGCTGGAGCACCATCCCTGGCAGGAGGCGGGTTTTCTCTACGGAACGGAATCGCTCCTGACGACGCACAACATCCCCTGGGATAGTTTCATCCCCGGCTCGCAGGGATCGCCCGACGGCGCCGACTACGGCGTAAGCCTCTCGGAACTGGAAGATGGGACGTACATCATCCAGTTGGCAACCTACAATTACCATGAGCCGGAGGCGGGCGAGAGCGGCTTCGACTGCCGGGTGACCGACAGCCGCCAGGCGTTGATCTTCACCAAGCAGGGCAGCCAGATCACCTTCCAGCCGGCGGGCGCGGTCTCCGGCTTCCTCCACGACGCGGATGGCAACCCGCTGGGCGGGATCGCGGTGCAAGTCAACGGGGCGGAGACCGGCTTTGTGGAAACCGTGTGCAGCATGGACAATGGCTACTTCCTCTTCACCCGCCTGCCGCTGGACACCTTTTCGCTGAGCACCGGAGGCTTCGGGACGGAAGACTGCCAGCCGAACGATTACGAAACGCTCATTCTCCCGGATTTCACGCTGACGGAAGATGCCCCGATCCTGGATGATCTTGACCTGGTCCTGACGCAGCAGGAATGACCATATTCTACGCTGATCCCAGTCCCTCCCCAAAGCCGGATGTCCGGGCGCGGCTGGAGGAGGTCAAAGCGCGTCATGGGTTGTAAATCCCCGGGAGGGCTGCCATGAAGAAAGCAATCACTGGGTCACTTTGCCTGGTTGTCATGCTGTTGTGCGCTTGCGCGGCGCAGCCCGACCAGGCAACCATCCCCACAACAATAACCCCCACCTCGACCCCTTTCGAGCGGACCGCGGTGCTCTCCGAACTGGACGGCGTGGTCGCCATGCGCCAGCCGGAGGAGGACGATTTCAGCGCCGCCGAGACGGGCGCGATGCTTCACGAAGAAGGCCAGGTGCAGACCGGCGAGGAGAGCCGGGTGCGGCTCGACGTCTCCGACCAGTCGCGCCTGCGGCTCGGTCCGCTGACCCTCTTCACCCTGTTGGGCATCGAGCAGACGGAGGACGGCCTGCTGACGCGCATCCGCCTGAGCTTCGGCGAACTGTGGGTCATCCTGCAGGGCGGCGCGCTGGAGGTGGAGACCCCCAGCGGGCTGTCGGTGGTGCGAGGCTCGTACATGAGCGTGCTCATGGACGAAGTGGGGCGCATCCATGTTGGCTGTCTCGAGGGCAACTGCCGGGTCTCGACCCCGCTGGAAGTTGTGGAATTGATCGCCGGGCAGTCGGCCATCCTGCCGTCGGTGGAGGAGTGGCAGGAGTACATCGTTTCCCAGGACGAAACGCCCGCCCCGCCCGGCATCCTCCTGGAGTACCTGACCGAACAGGATGTGCAGGAGTGGCTGGACTTCAACCCGGAAGCGCGCGCCATCCTGCCGGCGCTGACGGCCACCGCCGGGACGCACCCGCTCCTGCCCCTGCCGTTCCAGGTCACGCCCGACCGACCCTGGCCGATGCTCACGCCCCTGCCCGGGACGGCCACCCCGGAGCACGTCATCCTGCCGTTCCTGTCCTGCCTCTCGGCCGGGACTTGCGCGAGCTACTGCGCCCCGCCTCCCAGGCCGGGCTGCGCCGTCTTCCAGGCCGCGCTGGAGGCCCAGGGCGTGAACTGGGCCGAGTTCCTGGCCTGCATGAATACCACCACTGACGCCCAGGCCTGCGCCGACCAGGCGAGGTGACAGTTGTTTGAGGGAGTGCACATGCTATAATAATTCTGGTGATTTTATTTATTTTGCTGCCAAACAATTGTTGTAAAACGGTGGTGATAATTGATAGCAAAATAACCAACAAAAGGAAGAAGTGACCAAGGCAATTCAAAAATTCTTGAGCCGTAAAGTAAGTATCGCCAAACAGAACCCACATCCTATCATAGTGCATTGGCTGGATTCTCCTAGCATGGCGGTACCTATGTCTATTATTGACCAGCATGTTGAACGCTTGCTAAATAGAGAAGGTGGCGCAGAGAAAGTGAGACAATGGTTATTGAGCGGCGACAAGAATTTTAATGCCATCACTGCCGAGAGGTATATAGTTAATTACTTGCAACAAAAAAACAACAAGATTATTGATAGCCTGCGATCAAAAGGGATAGATGCATATCTTGAGGATGATAACTCACGTGTAGGAATTGAAATTACCACCTTGAACAGTTTTTTAGGTGAGTGGATTTTACTAGAACGACTTCCGCAATTGCTCAATGAAGACAATTCTACGAATGAGGAGAGCTTCGAGATCGCGTATTCTTTCCAAAGGATTCATATTGAGACAAACGGTGGAACAATAAATGATTACATAATGCAAGTTGGACATGCCATACTCTCTAACGATATACAGGCACTTTCAGAATTGGAGATTTCAGTTAAACGAATTGAAAATATCTCAGGCAGGGGAATTTCATGGCAACTTCGAGACAATTACAAGGTTCCTTGGCTTGATTATCTAACAGATGGTTTATTCTCAAAGCTCAAAGATGAAAAGAAGGAGAAACAATTAAGAGAATTCCAACGAAACCTTGTGTTTGTAGGTATAAACCATTCTTCGCCACCCAACGGAGTTTTTCCAAGGGTTTTTAAAGACTTGGGGGATAATACCCGCTTGCATTCCGAAATTCAAGAAATAGAAAAGTATTGGGCATCGCATATGTCAGATCTACGAAATGTTATTGGTATTTGCTACTTCTTTTATCATCTTATAAGTGAAAACCCATTTTATCCTCTTAAAATATTTTGGCGTAGCGAAGAGGATAAAATTCAGATTTTTCTATAATTTCTTCAAAATGAAAAGGACAATCAAACTGGATGGTTGGTTGAAAGTTTATAAAGGTGACTATTGCTCAAGCCGCCATCCTCGGCGGCGATGACGCCGCCTAGAACCACAGTGGGGGGCTTTCTTAAATTTCTCCACTCTGCTTGACTTAATAGAACAGATGTGCTAAACTCCAATCAGAACATTCGTTCTTTATTGGATTGGAGATGTAGCCATGTCCACTACCGACCAGTTCCTATTAGCCTTGCAGGCCTACCAGGAAATCCAGGCAGAACTCCGCCAACCGGAAGAGACCGCTTGTTTCGTCGCTCCCGACCCGGCGCAGGCCGACCCCGTCCCCGAAGGCGCGCTCCTGCTCGGCCTGGCCGAAGACGGCCTGCCGCTCAACCTGGACCTGTACGACCCGGCTCCGGGGCCGCTGCTGGTGGCAGGGGACAGCGGCTGCGGCAAGACAGCCCTGCTCCAGTCCCTGGCGGGCGCTTCGGACCTCAATCCGGATTTCCAGTTCGGGGTCATCACCCCCTTCCCGGAGGAGTGGCGCGGGCAGGAAGCCCTGCCGGGCTGCCTGGGCGTCTGGCCGGCCTACCACCCGTCTGCTGGGCACTTTCTCGGGCAACTGGCCTCCTGGGCCGAAACCCTGCCCGAAACCCGCCAGGCGATCCTGCTCTTCGTGGATGGCCTCGATGTGATGACGCTCGACTCGTCCGCCCGCCAGCACCTGCGCTGGCTGCTGACCAACGGTCCGCAGCACCAGGTCTGGCCGGTGGTAACGGTCAACGCGGGGCGGATGAACCGCCTCGGCTCGCTCCTTGAAAACTTCCTGACGCGCATCCTCGGCCATGTCCGCCGTCCGCAGATCGCGGGCCTGCTGACCGATGACCCACAGGTGGATTTGGCCGCGCTCACCCCTGGTTTGCAGTTCTATTTATCCTGGCCGCAGGGCTGCCTGCGCTTCTGGTTACCCCCAATCGAAGGAGTTCCTTTATGAACGTTGGAATGCTCTGGTTTGACAACGATGCCCGCACGGCCCTCAAAGCGCAAGTCGAACGCGCCGCCGATTACTACCGGCAGAAATACGGTCTCACGCCGGACCTCTGCCTGGTGCACCCATCCATGCTGGTGGAGCCGCGCCCGGAGTTCGTCGAGGGACGCGCCGGGAAGGTCGCCTTGCGCGCCCACCGCGCCATCCTGCCCGGTCACCTGTGGATCGGGGTCGAAGACAAGAACTGATCGCCGTCAGAGACGCGCCTGGGGGAGGTTCCCATTTCCGCGCGACGGCCGCGGAACCAAAAACTCCCGGTGTTCCCGAGACATCGGGAGATTTTGTTTTGTATCGCATGAGCCGCTGGTAGTCGAGTAGGCGGCGGTGGCTATTTAGCCATCGCCGCCGTATCGAGACCAAGCGGCGAAATAATTACCTCGATTAGGGATGGGACTGCTTCGTCGGGCTGGGTCTCGATACGCTCCGCTACTCGACCACCAGCCCTCCTCCAGTGACACTAATCTTTTACCCCCATCGCTACGACAACCGCGGTTGCCATTTCCTGGCTGTGACTAAGACTGACCGCCCACTGCGTCAGGCCGATGGATTTCGCGATCTGCTCTGCCCGTCCGTGCAGGACGAGGTAGGGCTCGCCCGAGCGGCGGTGCAGGGTCTCGACCTCGCGCCAGCTGACAGGCCCAATGCCCGTGCCCAGGGCCTTCACCGTCGCCTCTTTGGCCGCGAAGCGGACCGCCAGCGCGTCCGCCCGTCCGCGGCATTCGGCCACCTCGGCCGGGGTGAAGACGCGTTCGAGGAACCGTTCCCCGTGCCGGTCGAGGGCGGCCTGGATGCGGGCGATTTCGATCAGGTCAATGCCGGTTTTAAGAGTCATGGTTATGCACGATCCCTAGTGTATCGCTGTAAAGCAATCTTCCGCTTGACGAGGAGATTGCTTCGGCGGGTAAGAAACTCCCGCCTCGCAATGACACAAACAATTACGGCCCGGCAACGGCGATTGCCAGTTTCTCCGGGTCCAGATACTGCCGCGCCGTCTCCAGCACGGCCTCGCGGGTGACGGCTTGCACCAGGCCTGGGTAACGCTGGTAGTAGTCCAGGCCGAGGTCGTAGCGCTCGATGTTCAACAGGGCGTTGACCACCCCGGCGTTGGATTCGAGCGAGAGCGGCAGCCGCCCGATGTAATTGGACTGGCTGTCGGCCAGTTCATTCGCCTCGATGCCTTTTTCCGCGAAATGGCGGATTTCCTTGATGACCAGGTCTATCGTCTTCTCGACGTTTTTCGGGTTGACACCCGCGTTGACCACCCACGCTCCGGGGCCGACGCCGGCGTTGAGAGAGGAGTAGGCGAAGTAAGCCAGCCCGGATTTTTCGCGCACGGTCTCGCCGATGCGCCCGCCCAGCCCAAACTGGCCGAGGGCCGAGTTGCCCAGCGAGGCGGACATGTACTCCGGCGCTTTCCGCAGCGGCCCGGACGAGCCGATGGCAATGTCGCTCTGGGCTTTGCCGGGGATGACTGTCTTGCGGCGGGTGGTTTTTCGGAGCGGCTGGAGGGGGGGCAGCTCCGGAGGACGAGGCTGCTGCGGATTTTTCCACCTGCCGAGGATTTTTTCCGCCTGTTCGATGGCTTTCTTCGACTCCACCGCGCCGACGATGGCAAGCACCATGCCGGAAGGACCGTATTGCCGGGCATGGAAGGCAGCCAGGTCATCGCGCGTAATGGCCTGGACGGTTTCCGGCCAGCCGTCCTCGGGCAGGGCGTAGGGATGGCCCTCGAAGACGATCTGGTCGAAGGTCAGGGACGCCATGTCGGCGGTGTCCTGGGCGCGGATGGCGAGGCCGGTCAGCAGTTGGGCGCGCAGGCGTTCAACCTCATCGGCAGGGAAGACGGGGTGGAAAAGGATGTCGGCCAAAAGGTCAAGCAGGAGGGGCAGGTCCTCGGCCAGGGCGCGGCCGGTGAACCCGGCGGTGTGCGTCCCGCCGCCGATGGACAGGCTGGCGGCATTGGATTCGAGGTCATCGTAGATTTTCTGGAAGGAGCGTTTTTGCGTGCCGCGCATCAGCGCCAGGGCGGTGAAATCGGCCAGTCCGAGTTTTTCCGGCGGGTCGAAGAGGGCGCCGCAGGGCAGGTGTCCGCCGATGACGATGGAGGGGCTGTTGAAATTGGAGCGCGCCAGCAGGGTAATGCCATTCGACAGGGTCACGTGGGTGATGTCTTCCGGGCCGGGAAGCGAATGCAGGCTGCTGTTTTCTGATACCTTATTCTTCATTTCGCCCCTCCTGCCGGCAGGTAAGTGCCGACGACCCGGTTTTGCGGCCGCAGGTATTTCTGCGCCGCTTCCTGCACCTGGGCCGGCGTGACTTTCGCCAGTTTGTCGAGGTAGGTCAGGAACCAGTCGTAGGTGGCAAACATCTCGGCGTGGCCGAGCCAGAAAGCCTGGTTGGTAATGCTTTCGGAACCGTAGGCGAAGTTGGCGCGCGCCTGCTTGACGGCGCGGGCAATTTCCTCCTTCGAGACGCGTTCCTTACGGATGCGGTGGATCTCAGCGTCGAGCGCTTCCAGGGCTTCGTCCGGCTTGCGCTGCGGATGGACGGTGACAACGATGCTGTACAGGAACGGGTCAAGCGTGCTGATGAGGCTGGCGCCGGCCGAGACGGCCAGTTCCCGGTCCACCAGGGCGCAGTAGAGGCGGGAGGTTTTGTTCGAGATGCCCCCTCCGCCGAACATGTTCAGGTTGCTGGGACCGGCCAGCAGGCTGTCCAGGACGGTCAGCGGGAAGAAATCCGGGTCGTTGGCGGCCGGGGCGCGGTAGGCTGCCTGGAGGTAGGTCGTTTCGCCCGGGCCTTCGACCGTGAGGCGGTGCTCGCCGCGGGCTTCCGGTTCAGGCCGCGCCAGGCGGGGCGGGACCTCCCCGGCGGGGATCGGCTCGAAGAGTACGCGGATACGCCGGAGCATGGCCCCGGTCTCGAAGTCCCCGGCGAGGGCAAGAACGGCGTTGTCCGGAACGTAGTAGCTCCGGTAGTGGTGGTAGAGATCGGTACGGGTCATCGCCTGCAGGTCGGCCAGGTCGCCGATGACCTCGTGGTGGTAGGGATGGACGCGGAAAGCCGCGTGCTGGAGGGCCTCGCCGAGCAGGAACAAGGGTTCGTTCTCATTGCCTTCGCGCTCGGAGATGATGACGGTCCGCTCCGAGGCGACCTCCTGCTCGTCGAAGAGGGAGGCGGTCATCCGGTCGGCTTCGAGGCGCAGGGCCAGGTCAATCTTGTCGGCTGGCATGGTCTCGAAGTAGGTTGTCCAATCCATGTAGGTGAAAGCATTCCATTGGCCGCCATCGCGTGAGATGGCTTTGTCCAGCACTTTGGCGGGAAATTGCTCCGTGCCCTTGAACTGCATGTGTTCCACCCAATGCGAGACGCCGGTGCGCCCGGTCGGTTCGTCCTTCGAGCCAACGCGATACCAGGCCCACGAACTGATCAGCGGCGCGGTGTGGATCTCTTTGAGCAGGATTTTCAGGCCGTTCGGGAGGATGATTTCGGTATGGTTTTTTGTCATGGCGAGGGCGGAGTGCGGAAGATGTAAGCCCCTTCGTCGTTGCATAGAGGACGGGAGAGGTAATCCACCGCGGTGGGTTGCAGCAGGCAATACAGCGGTCCAATGGTATCCTGGAGGCCGAGGAAGGCTGTGTGCAGGTTGGCGATGGCGGGGTCAGTGGAATTGGCGGATGCCAGTTCGATGTTGATCGGGACCTGTAAATCCACCAGGACGGTAGTCTGCACGGGGATATTCATGTTCAACGAGACTGGCAGGCTGGTGCCGGCCGGCAGGGTGACGGTGGTCGGGACGCTCAGGATACCGACAATTGCATTCCGGACGACCACATCCCGCGTCAGGGTGACGTAGGTCTCGGATTGCACGACGGGCAGGGAAAAGTCAAGCGGGATGGGCATATCCTCCACCAGGATGGTGGCGGTGATATACGACTTGTCCATGCGGACGAAGTTATCGTATAAGCCGCCGAGCAGGCCATTGAGGGTGTTTTGCAGGGTGTTGATCTTGACAGCCATCAACAAAACCACTCCGAGCAGGACGGCATTGACGAAGAGCGAAAAGCCGGCGGAGAGGTCCCACGCGGCGGTGCGGACGAGGTATTTGCGCGGCAGTTTCTCCGGAAGGGATTTTTTGGCGGCGTCCATGATGACCTGGAATTTTTTCCAGAGCGGGTTGGTTCCGGCGGAAGGTTCCTCTTCCCGCTCTGGCTGGAGGTCCCAACTGTGCCCGCCGAAGAGCTCACGACCGGCATCCGACTCGGGGACCGAGGGGTCAGTCTGGAGGTCCGCTTGCTCGCTGGAGGGAGTCTCCGGCGGGACGCGGCGGGTGCGCGCCCGGGCGTTGTGTTCGGCAGCCTTATTGCGAGGGTGTTCTGGCTCTTCAGCTTCGCTGTTTTTCTTCAGGAAGTTGAATAAGGACATCGGCTCCTCCATATTCATTCTAGACAGGTTAACTATAGCATAGAGTGTAAAAATCTGCTTATCCTGGCATTGGCAATCTCGATAGTCCTTTGGAGGTGTGAATTAGTTCAGATACATGTGAGACAGGGTGTTGTTAAAGTCGTGACATGAGTTGTAAAAAAAGACCTTCATCAGTTACTTTGTGTGCTGACACAAACCAAACCGAAGGAGGTCGAGGTGGAGTCTAACACACAAGCAGGACTTGTATTTGATGTTGGGAGTTTGTTCGCTCGCTTTCAAACAATGAGCGACAAACGCAAACAGAGATGGATGAGATATTCTCTGGCATTGATCCTGGTGATCATGTGGTTTTACCAGCTTAACTCGAGAGGAAATCACCTCCCTTCAACTGCTCGACTAAACCCGCCCCTACTGGGGTATTGAAAATGACCTTCATTACCGTCGAGATGTTACGTTGAGAGAAGACCACTCCCGCATGACCAAGAGCAATGCAGGTCAGGCAATGGCTTGCCTCAATAATCTGCTCCTTGGAATCCTCCTTTCAAAAAAGAAGTACCGTACCATCCCGGCTGCCAGACGTTACTTCAGCGCCCATCCGGCAGAGGCCCTTGGCCTCTTCCTGCGACTTTAACAACACCGTGTACAACAAGTTGACAGTCACCTGGAGGATGTGTAGAATGGATTTAGCGACATTGCCTGTATCCCATTAATGCTTTTCTTTTCCTGTTTACCGAAAGGCGGAAAAATGAGTGATGGGCAGACATCTTTTGAAGTTGTGGCGTTCACTCGCAACCATGTCATCACAGGTTACCTTTCCCTGCATGACCAAAGGCTGTCGGATTACCTGAATGACCGTCGCACTACTCTGCTTCAATTGCGCAATACCGTCGTATCACGTCTCTGCGATCCAGAAAACATAATCGCCAAATTAAACAGCTCGATCCTCCCCAAAAAAGGGATCTCACTAATCTTCGTGCCGCCCCAACCAGACAGCCCGCTTCCCAGGCGATTCATCGGGTATACAAAAGAAAGACATGAAGTACTGGTCGCCCTGGAAGGGGCAGACGTTCGCGGGATTGTTCATACCACCGGCCCTCTGGACGCCCAGCAGATCCTGACCAGTCTATCAGAATCCTTCCTGCCAATCACGCAGGCCACGGTGACCTTGGGAGCCGACCCCAAATGCACCATCAAACAGGATACGGTTCTCGTCAATGTACCGGAAATCCGGTTCATCGGCGAAATCCCACCGACATAATTCATCTGGAGGTTCCATGCCCACCCCTGTCATCATTGATGCCATCCGCACGCCCATCGGCGCCCTCGGCGGGACGCTGGCCGCCGTCCGCCCGGACGATCTGGCCGCGCACGTCATCAAGACGATTGTAGAACGCAGCCACCTGGACCCTGAACTGGTGGAGGAAGTCTACTTCGGCTGCGCCAACCAGGCCGGGGAGGACAACCGCAACGTGGCGCGCATGGCGCTCCTGCTGGCGGGACTGCCCGTCAGCACCGGCGGCGTGACCGTCAACCGGCTGTGCGCTTCCGGGCTGGCCGCGGTCAACTTTGCGGCACGCGCCGTCCGCTCCGGCGAAGGGGAGGTATTCATCGCCGGGGGCGTGGAGTCCATGAGCCGCGCGCCCTACTCGCTGCCCAAGGCTGAGACTGGTTTCCCGTTTGGCAACCTGACCGCCTACGATACCGCCCTGGGCTGGCGCTATCCAAACCCAAAGATGAAGGAACTCTACGGCACTGAGCAGATGGGCGAGACCGCTGAAAATATTGCCCAGATGAAGCCGCACATCACCCGTCCGATGCAGGATGAATTTGCCGTCCGTTCGCATGAGCGCGCAATTGCCGCCATAGACAGCGGCAAGTTTGCCGAGGAAATCGTCCCGGTGACCATCCCGCAGCGCAAAGGCGACCCGAAAGTGGCGGACACGGACGAACGCCCACGCCGCGATACCACGCTCGAATCACTGGGCAAGTTGAAGCCTGCATTCCGAGAGGGCGGGACCGTCACCGCCGGGAACTCGTCTGGCCTCAACGACGGGGCTGCTGCTCTGCTCGTCATGAGCGAGGAGAAGGCGCAGACGCTGGGGCTGAAACCCATGGCCCGGATTCTTTCATCGGCAGCCGCAGGCGTCCCGCCGCGCACAATGGGACTGGGTCCCGTCCAGGCGGTGCAGAAAGCTCTCCGGCGCGCCGGTCTCAAGCTAGAGGGCATCGGCCTGGTCGAATTGAACGAAGCCTTCGCCGTCCAGTCGCTGGCCGTCATCGAAGACCTGGGCCTCGACCCGGATATTGTCAACATCAACGGCGGGGCGATTGCCCTCGGCCACCCCCTGGGCTGCTCCGGGGCGCGCATCCTTACCACGCTCCTGCACGAAATGCAGCGCCGCGGGAACATGAAGCATGGGCTTGCGACACTGTGCGTGGGCGTTGGGCAGGGCGAGGCGACGATTGTCGAATGGGTTGGGTAAGTAATCCCCCTTTTCTTTTTTAGAGAAAGGGAAATAAGGTTCCGTGGACGGCAGTTGCCCCTTTCGGGAACATGAACTGCCGTCCAAATTCATCATGCCCCTAGTACTCTGTCAAACATGAATTGATGGGTGAACGGAAAGGCGGTATGCTTTCCCGAAAAGGGAAAGCCATGGCCAAGAAATACATTGTCACCCTGAA
>JACQYE010000032.1 GCA_016208355.1 Chloroflexota bacterium
CCATCTCGTCGTACCTCCTCACAATCGTCTTTGGCTTGTTCGGCGGGCTGGGACGGCTCTCCAAATCCAAGTTCATTCAGTGGATTACCACGCTCTACGTGGAACTGGTGCGCGGCATCCCGTTGATGGTGCAACTTATCTGGTGGTACTACGCCTTCCCGGCCATTATCAAGAACCTGGGCAAGGATTTTGATATCGCTTTCCTGGCCGATTACCGCGCCCCGGCCATCCCGATGGCTATCCTTGGCCTGACCTTTTGCTACGCCGCGTACATGAGCGAGATCTACCGCGCCGGCATCCAGAGCATTTCAAAGGGGCAGATGGAAGCCGCCCTCAGCCTCGGCATGACCCGCTTCCAGGCTTTGCGCTTTATCATCATCCCGCAGGCCATACGTGTCATCCTGCCGCCGATG
Source organism: Chloroflexota bacterium (assembly GCA_016208355.1). Classification (GTDB taxonomy): domain Bacteria; phylum Chloroflexota; class Anaerolineae; order Anaerolineales; family Villigracilaceae; genus UBA877. The sequence continues at coordinate 414 of JACQYE010000032.1, forward strand.
GGCAACGAGTTCATCGCCCTGCTCAAGGACTCATCCCTCGTCAGCGCGGTGGCAGTGGCCGACCTCACCCGCCGCGGCCACGAGATCATGTCCCGCACCTACAAACCCATCGAGACCTGGGTGATGGTTGCTCTGCTCTACCTCATCCTGACCCTTTTCTCGGCGCGCATCGTCACTTTCCTGGAACGAAGACTGAAAATGGAAAGTACCCGGTAGGAGCAAGCCAGTCGAAATAGCGGCGCAAGCCGCTATTTTTTATTCTGATATAATCCGCCCATCTCTTTCACGGAGGATTTTATGGCAGCGATATTTCCATCCCCGGAATGGCTCAATGGCCTCGATGAAAAACTCAATGGCGACAAGAAATATTCCCAGATTGCCAGGAACTGGGAGGGCGAACTCTGCATCCTGGTGGAGGCGGGCGGCCCGCTCAAGGAGCCGATGATTTTTTACCTCGACCTCTGGCACGGCAAGTGCCGCAAAGCGGAGATCATCCCCGAACTTGGCAGTCTGAAACCGGCCTTCCTGCTCACCGCTTCCTTTGAGAATATCACGAAAATCCTCAAGGGTGAACTCGACCCGATGCAGGCCATGATGACCCGGAAACTGCGCGTCCAGGGCAGCATGGCCTACATGATGCGCAATGTTCCCACCGTGCTCGACTTCGTCCGTTGCGCGCGCGAAGTCACCACTGAAATCCTCTCCTGACGTGAAAGCCCAATGCAGCCCATCCTGAAAGTCAACCTGACAACAGGGGAAACAACCAAATATGAAATCCCGCAGGAATGGGAACGGGACTATATGGGCGGCGCGTCGCTGGCGGCGCGGCTGCTCTATTCGCATCTGCGCGCGGACCTCGACCCTGTCTCGCCCGAAGCGCCGCTGCTCTTCCTGAACGGTCCGCTCTCCGGGACGGCCGGTCCCACCGTGGGGCGCTTCGTTGTCTGTGGGAAATCCCCGGCCACCGGGCTGTGGGCTGAGTCGAACTGCGGCGGCTTTTGGGGACCGGAACTTCGTTTTTGCGGTTATGACGGGCTGTGGATCACCGGGAAAGCCGAGAGGCCGGTCTATCTCTTGTTGATCGGCGGCCGGCTCGAGGTCCGTGACGCAGGCGCTGTATGGGGGAGGGATACCTACGAATCGCAGGAGATAATCAAAAGCGAGATCGGCGTCCCGAATACCCACGTCCTCACCATCGGTCCGGCAGGCGAGAATGGCGTCCTGTTCGCCGGTCTGTTCTGCGACCATGGGCGTACCGCGGGGCGCACTGGCCTGGGGGCGGTAGCCGGGTCGAAAAACTTGAAAGCGATCGCCGTCAAAGGGACGCAGAAGATCCCCCTGGCGCGGCCAGAGGTTTTCGCCTCGCTGCGCGGCGAGTCGAATCGGGCGCTCAAGGCCGACAACGTCAGCCAGGTGACCCACGAACTGGGCACTGCGGGCGTGGCCGATTACGCCGATTACCTCGGCAGCATGCCGAAAAAATATTATCACCAGGGCGCGATGGCGAACGTGGACAGGGTCTCCGGCGCGACCATGGCCGAGACGATCCTGACGGGCGTCAGCGCCTGCCACGCCTGCGTGATCGCCTGCGGACGCGTGGTGAACCTGGGCGACGGCGTGAAACGCAAAGGCCCCGAGTACGAGACGGTGGTCGGCTTTGGGCCGAACCTCCTGAACGATAACCTGGAAGAGATCGTGCGCTTGAATGAAATCTGTGACCGCTATGGCATGGACACCATCAGCGCTTCCAACACGGTCGGGCTGGCATATCACCTGTTTGAGATGGGCGTGATTGGCGAGGCGGAGGTGGGCTTCCCCTTGCTTTGGGGCGATACTGCGGCCGCGGGGCGGCTGCTGGAATTGATGGGAAGCCGCGCGGGGATTGGCGACATCATGGCAAACGGGTCACGTCGCTTCGCCGCCCGCTTCGGGGTGGAGGAAGAAGCCGTGCAGGTCAACGGTCTGGAAGTGGCCTACCATGACCCGCGCGGCGTTTCGGGCATGGCGCTGGTGTATGCCACCAGCCCGCGCGGCGCCTGCCACAACAAGTCCGATTATTTCTTCGTGGACTGGGGCCAGGCCGATACCAGCCTGGGGATGGAGTACTTCGAGGCGCGCGCGGGGGCCGAAAAGGCTGCCAACGTGGCCCGCCACCAGGATTGGCGCAGCCTGTGTGATTCGCTGGTGATGTGCCTCTTTGGTAACGTGCCGGGGGAGACGGTAGCCGGGCTGGTTAACGCCGCCTGTGGATACGATTTCGGCGTGGATGACCTGCTCCGCTGCGGCGAACGCGGCTGGACCCTGAAACGGGTCATCAACAACCGGCTGGGTCTGACGCGCGCCAATGACAAACTCCCGAAAGCGTTGCTCGAACCACTCGACGACGGTCCTGTGGCGGGATACGTCCCGCCGCTGGAGGAAATGCTCGTGGCTTATTACGCCGCCCGCGGCTGGGATCCGGTCACCGGCCGCCCGGCTCAAGCGACGCTCCTGCGCCTCGGCCTCGAGGATGTGGCAAAGGATTTATGGGGATAGTTTGGTAAAATCCCAAGCATCCCTTTTATCTGCTTTATTTGTGGTTGGAGGTACGCATGAAACTGGTCTCTGTCTCTGAAATGCACGCCATCGAACAGGAAGCCGATGCCAACGGCCTGACCTACGATCTTATGATGGAAAACGCAGGCCACAACCTGGCGGATGAAGTCATGGAACTGGCTTATTACCAGGATGATGAAGAAGAGGTGCAGGCGCTGGGGCTGGTCGGTCCCGGCAACAACGGCGGCGATACGCTCGTGGCGCTGGCGCGCCTGGCCGAAAAAGGCTGGACAACGCGCGCCTATCTCGTCAAGCGTAAAGCCGAAAAAGACCCGCTGGCAAAGCGACTGGAAGATGCGGATGGGGAAATCTACCTTGCCGACGAGGACGCGGGCTTTCACCAATTACAGGCCTTCCTAGAAACGGCCGATGTCGTCCTGGATGGACTGCTCGGCACCGGGTTCAACCTACCGTTGAAAGAGGAGCTGGGCAGTGTTCTGGCAGCCGCGCAGGGAGTCCTGGAGGAAATGGAATGGCCGCCCCTGGTTGTTGCAGTGGATTGTCCCTCCGGCGTGGATTGCGATACCGGTAAAGCCGCCCCCCAGACCATCCCGGCGGACGCCACCGTCACGATGGCGGCGGTCAAACGCGGCCTGCTGACCCTTCCGGCTTACGAGTTGACCGGTGAAGTCCGTGTGGTAAGTATTGGAAGCCTGGATAACTTGAAATCCTGGCAATCCATAACAAACGATGTGGCAGACAGTTCCCTGGTCTCGGCGTTTATGCCCAACCGCCCGGCAGACGCCCACAAAGGGATGTTTGGGACTGCATTCATCGCCGCTGGTTCGTTGAACTACACCGGCGCAGCCCTGCTGGCCGGGAAATCTGCCGCCCGCATCGGCGCAGGGCTGGTGACCCTGGCCATCCCCGCGCCCTTGCATACGGCCCTGGCCGGTCATTTCCCTGAGGCGACCTGGATTCTGCTCCCGCACGAGATGGGTGTGCTTTCCGCTGCCGCGGCGGACGTGCTGGCAAAAAACCTGGAACGCGCCACCGCGCTGCTGGTAGGTCCCGGCCTGGGGCTGGAGGAGACAACGCGCGAGTTCATCGAAAAATTGTTGGCCGGGAAAGCAGCAGTTAAATCCGATGGACGGCGCATTGGCTTTATCCAGAGCGAGACAAAGAAGGAAGAAACCGCCAGTGAAAAAGGCCTGCCGCCGCTGGTCTTCGACGCGGATGGGCTCAAACTGCTGGCGAAGATCAAGGGCTGGCCCAAATTGCTGCCCGCTCCAGCCATCCTTACCCCGCACCCCGGCGAAATGTCCGCGCTGACGGGCCTGTCGGTGGACGAGATCCAGAAGGACCGCCAGGCGGTTGCCCGGAAATATGCTGTCGAGTGGGGGCACGTGGTTGTGCTGAAAGGCGCGTTTACCGTCATTGCTGCCCCCGATGGGCGGACGACCACCATCCCATATGCCACTCCCGCTCTCGCTCATGCCGGGACGGGCGACGTGCTGGCCGGTCTCATCGCGGGCCTGCGCGCCCAGGGTGTGGATGCTTACGCGGCAGCCATTGCCGGGGCGTGGATCCATGCCCAGGCAGGGGAGGCTGCTTCCGAGGTCCAGGGGAACGCCGCGGCGGTGCTGGCCGGGGATGTGCTGGATTGCGTCGCGGATGTATTGAGCGAACTGTAAAATAAAACAAAAGGCAAAAAACAAAAGGAGCCTGATTTCTCAGACTCCTTTTTTGCTTTTTGTTTTATGTATTTTTTCTTATCCCTTGAGGAACTCTTCCAGCGAAGCCTTGCTGATGCGGTACGCGTTGCCGAGTTTCTTGGCTTTGAGCGAGCCGTCTTTGATGGCCGCCAACACGTCTTCCTCGGAAACTTTCAGGAAACCAGCCGCATCGGAGGGGGTCATCACATCGGGCATGGCGTTGCCGTTAGGAGTCTGCTGCTGCTGGCCGGACTGCATCCCGCCCTGCAGGGCCTGCCCCATCAGGTTGCCAATGCCCATCCCGGCGCCGATGCCGGCTGTCAGGCCAGCGCCTCCGCTCGGGTTGTTGGCCGCATCGCGCATGGAGTCGGCAGCCTGGAGTTGGGTATAGGTGGCCATATCCAGCATGCCCATATCGCGCAATTCCTGGGCCGACTTTTCGGATGGTTTCAGGTTGCCAATGATGAACCGTTTGAGAGTCAAACCGAGGGCATTGAATTCTTCTTCCGCCAGTGACTGGATAAAGGTGCCCAGTTCGATGGTCTTGGCGAGCAGTTCGGGGACGGCCATCTTGCCGCCCCACTCGTTGAGCGTATCCTGGAGTTTGGAGAGCAGGGCCACGCGCAGACGTTCTTCGATAGCGTCAACGCTGAACGAGGCTTTCTTGCCGACCACCTGGAGGATCAACTGCTGCGGGTCCTTGACCTCGAAGCCGTACGTGCCATAGCCTTGCAGGAGCGCCACACCCAGGCCCATGCCAGGGTTGCGGATGAGGATCGGCTGGGAGGTGCCCCACTTGCGGTTGGCAAATTCCTTCATCGAGACGAAGTAGACTTCCGCGGGGAAGACCGTCTTGCCGGCCGTCAGCAGGTTCTGGATCTTCTCGGTCAGCAGCGGCACGTTGGCAGTGGCGATGATATGCCGACCAGCGCCGAAGGTATCGAGCGCCAGGCCGTCGCGGAAGAAGACTGCCGTCTGCCCGCTGCGCACGATCACGTTGGAGCCGAGGCGATATTCGCCGTCCGACGTATTGTCCGGGAAGCGATGGACAATTTCATTTTCCATCTCATTGGCGTATTCAATAACATCAAAGATACGAGCCATTTTGTCTCTCCTTTTGTTGTTCAAATGACAGTTTGATTATAGCCGATGCAAGGATGCAGTACAAGTTATTTTATCCAGGTTAATCTACGCCGCTATCCCCGAAAAGTTTTATTGAACCGGCGCAGCAGAGGCCAGAACGTTGAATACGTAGACGAGCACAGTTCCACTCAGGCACGAGAAGACCAGCGCCATGACGGTTGTGGCGATACCGGCAGCCCTGGAACGGATCCAGCCCGACATCCCGATCCCGGCCAGCAGGACGAAAATTGCTCCATAGGTGTCGAATAAAGCATACGCGCCCAGTGTGCCCAGATCATAAAAAAGCCGGTTCGTCTCTGCGACGACGGCATAGGTCAATACAAAAGCAAGGAATGCCAGCAGGAACATGAACGTTGCCAGGGCAAATAAGACGGTCGTGGTGGTAAAAAGGATGCCCTTCTTTTCCATTTCGATGAGTTGCATCAGGGCGACGAAAGCGAACCCGCCCAGGATGCCTGCCAGGGTGGCATAGATTCCGTTTTCTTGAAGGACGAGATCAACGGTCATGGCTTGCTCCTTTATTCCCTCGGGTCCCTCATCTGCTTTCCGGACCCGCCGTCCTCCGGGGTCTCGGCGCCGATCCCCAGCCCGATGGGGGAGTGGACGCGCTTCAACTGCTCGTCCGTGATCCCCGCTTCGTTGAGTCCTTTCACCGTCTCAGACCAGCGCCGCCTCGACCCGATGACGCCGATGTAACCTGCCGGGGTTTCCAGCAGGGCGGGGAGGCCGGCGACGTCCACCTGCGAGCCGCGCGTGGTGAGGATGAGATAGGTGTGCGGGGTGATGGTCAGATTCAGGGGCAGTTCGGCCATTGGACAGTTGTAGAATTCGTCAGCGGCTGGGTTGGCTTCGGGCGTGCAGAATTCGGGGCGGTCGTCGGAGACGGCCACGCGCAGGCCAAGCCATTTGGCGAGGTGCGCCACGGCCTTGCCGACGTGTCCGCCGCCGAGGACGACCACCATGGGGGGTGGCAGAATGGGTTCCACGAATACCTCCACTTGGCCGCCGCAGACGCCGGGATCGCCGCGGGCAGGGTCAGTCATGTTATAAGCCAGGAGACGCGGTTTGCCGTCTTTGAGCGAGTCCAGCGCTTCCTTGCGGACGCGGTTCTCCAACTCGCCGCCGCCGACCGTGCCGAGGATGCGCCCATCAGGATAGACCAGCATCTTGCTGGTGGAGTGGCGCGGCGTCGAGCCGCTGGTCTTGACGACGGTACATAACGCGGCCGGTTGGTGGGTGACTTCGAGTTCAGCGAGGGATTGGTAGATGGTTTTCACATCGTTACCATTATTGGTAGTTTTCATCAAACCATTTCTCGTTATATTTATTTTGTTTCACAACGATGAAATTATCACAATTGGTCGCAGTAAATCCATTGATTAAGTTAACTAATTCTAACTCGGTATCTGGATGGGCGGACAAATCAAAATACCCATCCGGCCCATTTTTTTGTAGGCTAATATATTGCTTAGGAGAGGCTGGAAAAAGAATATTCAATGTCGGCGAACCTATACCAAAGTAAGTTATAGGTGCCGATGAATCGTAAATAGAAGGATCAAACCAAAAACAAGGATTATCAGAAGTTATCAACCCCGGCTCAGTTTTTGTCTCATAGATTGCGCAATTCATCGAGTATAGATACGGAGCCGTTATATTTACAAAATAAAACAAATGAAAAGGCATTGGTTGTTTGCTATCTTGTTCTACAACATGCTTATATTCTGGTGTTGACTTGATTTTTTTTGCAACCGCTGGTGGCAGTGTTTCTACCATTTCAAGATATTCTTGCCAGATTTGCACGTCTTCCTCTTTTTGACGTTTCGTTCCTGCGAACATTGTGGCAACAAAAAGAGCTATTGTTCTTCTGTCATCAGGGGTCAACCGACGATGGTGTAGGAGTTTTTTATCGCGCAGTACAATAAATTTGTCTTCAATACTTTTAAGTATATGCTCCAGTTCTAATATTCTATTTCCTCTGGAGTCATATACAGTGTAAAAATCGAGTTCGGAAAAAAGTGATTTTGGCGATTTCATCGAAATC
>JACQYE010000033.1 GCA_016208355.1 Chloroflexota bacterium
CTCGCCGGGACGGTGCTGGAAAGTTACAACCGCCTGGCCGCGGCGCTGACGGAAGCCCTGCGCCTGCTTGGCCTTCCCGTCCAGGTGCAGGAGCATGTCAAACCCACCGGCCGGACGACCAACCCGGTCTGCTTCGAGCTGCCGTCCACGTATGAGATCACCGTCGGTGGGAAGAAACTGGTCGGCTCGGCGCAGGCGCGGCGTCGGGAGGGCGTGCTCCAGCACGGTTCCCTGCCCCTGACCGGCGACCTGGGGCGCGTCCTCCAGGCGCTGGTCTATCCGGACGAAGAGTCCCGTTCCCGCGCTGCTGAACGCCTGTTGACGCGGGCGACGACGGTGGAGACGGCCCTGGGGCGATTCGTCTCGTGGGAGCAGGCTGCCGAAGCGTATGTCGCCGCGTTCCGCTCCGTGCTCGGCCTGGACCTCCAGCCCGGCGGCCTGTCCCCGCAGGAGTTGGCCCGGGCGGGGGAACTGGAAGCCGCCAAGTATGCCAACACCAACTGGACGGAAAACAAAAAGGGTTGAAGGCCAATCTCCTTCAACCCTTTTGCGTTTTGTTTTTTGCTTTTTTTTTACTGTCCTGCCTGCACAAACTCCACGAATTCATACCCCAGCGCGTTGAAGAATTTCTCCAGATACACCTCGGCGTTGATGCGCGCCTGTTCGAGGATACCGTCTTCCAGGGCGGCGTTGAGGATCTCCTCCTCGGCCACCTGGCGGGCAAGCGTCTCGAGGTCCGGGTCGGGGTTTGTCAGGATGCCGGTGTCCCGGTCGTAGACGTAGGACTTGTCGTTGTCCAGGGTGGCGACCAATATCTCGGTCTCAGGCAGGCGGACGTTCAGCACCCCGTCTTGCAGCCACAAATCCTCTTCGTCCATCTTTGCCATGTCAATCCCGGCAATCACGTATCCGTGGCCTACGAAGAGCAACCTGTCTCCGAAGAAGGAAGCCAACAGACCCTGCCCGGTCTCGGCTGTCACCACCTTTTCGACCGTGTAGTGGATCGTTTCCAGTTTTGCCACCGCCCGGACCTCGTTGATGATCGTGACCGGGTCGGGGATGACGGTGGGGGTGGGATGGAGCAGGTCGTAAACCTGCGTGCTGAGTTGTTCGTTGACCTGCTGGATGGGGGACAGGGTCTGCTTGATGCTGGTGTTGACGGCTGAAACGGTATACCAGGCAACTGCAACAAGGAATAATGATCCTGCCGCGCCCAGAATAATCCAGAGGGGAATACTCGATTTTGGTTTGTTATTTGACATGCATTGATTATATTCTTAAAAATGCCAGTTGTCACTTGCCTATCTGCTTATTTGGAGTTATTATCATAACGTCTGGGGCACAATGCCCATCAATTCTATTCTAATGAGAGGAGAGAAAGGTAGTATGAAGAAACTGTCTTTGCTCGTATCCCTGTTCGTGGCCGTAGTGATGCTGCTCGCCGCATGCACCCCGGCTCCCACCCCCACCGCGGTGATGACTGAGCCCCCGGCCACTGAGCCCCCGGCCACCGAGGAGCCCATGGCTGCCCTCGGCACCATGGAACGCCCGATCAAGATCCTGTTCGTCCCGTCGGTGGATAACGCCGCCATCGTCACAGGTGGTGAACTCCTGCACCAGGCGCTATTCGATGCGACCGGTTACTACTTCACCGTCAGCGTCCCGACCTCCTATGCAGCCACCGTGGCGGAACTCTGCGCCTCACCGGACGACACTATGGCCTTCATCCCCGGCCTGGGCTATGCCCTCGCCAGCCAGTTGTGCGGTGTGACCGTTGGCGCCAAGGCCGTTCGCTTTGGCCTGGATTGGTATGCGGCGCAGGTAATCGTCAAGCGTGACAGCCCCTACCAAACCCTTGCAGACTTGAATGGCCTGACGTGGGCCACCCCGGATCTCGCTTCGACCTCCGGCTACCTGTACCCGCAATATATGTACCAACAGGCCGGCATCACCATCGGAGAGACCGTGGAAGCCGGTTCGCACGATGCAGTCGTCCGCGCCGTCTATAACGGCGAAGTGGACTTCGGCACCACCTTCTGGTCGCCTGCCAACGTGGACGGTGTCTCTCTGGGCGTAACCCTGGGCGCTGATTCCCTGCTCCAGCCGGACATCCCGGAAGAACTGGTGCCGGAATGCCTGGTGACGGAAGACGGCAAGAAGATCCTGTGCGGCAACTACGAAGTTCGCGATGCCCGCCGCAACATCCGCGCAGAGGCGCCGGATGTTGTCCAGCAGGTGCGCATCTTGGCTGTCACCCCGGCCATCCCGAACGACACCCTTTCCTTCGGACCTGGGTTCCCGGCTGATGTGAAGGATGCCATCCTGGCGGCGCTCTTCGACTTCGCCACCAACGATCCAGAAGGCTTTGCAGCCGCGTTCCAGTCCTATTCATGGACGAGCGTCCTGCCGGCGACGGATGCCGAGTACGATCCCATCCGCTTCGCCATCCAGGCCTCCGGCTTCTCGCTGGAAAACCTGCCGTAAACCTGTTCGTACGACCGCATGGGCAGGGGAGCAATCCCCTGCCCATCTTTGTTATTATTTAATATTCTGCAAAATGATGGTGGACTGAAGTCCGCACTCCCAATTTTCTTACTCCATTTAGTAGAGATTCCCATATGCTGCATATAAAAAATCTCACCAAGGTCTATGAGGGCGGCGTACAGGCCCTGACGGATGTCAGTTTCGATGTTCCGAAAGGACAATTCCTGGCCGTGATTGGGCTGAGCGGCTCGGGCAAGTCAACGCTCCTGCGTTGCATCAACCGTCTGATCGAGCCGACCTCCGGGCAGGTGCTTTGGAACGGGATTGACGTTACTGCCGCCTCGCCAGAGGAATTGCGCCGCATCCGCCGCAAGATTGGCATGGTCTTCCAGAATTTCAACCTGGTACACCGTTCTAAAGTGATGACCAACGTGCTGGCCGGACGGTTGGGCTACAACAGCCCGGCCTGGAGTCTTATCAACCGCTTCTCGCGCGAGGACAAAACGAAAGCGTTGAAACAACTGGCGCGGGTCGGCATTGACGATAAGGGTGGTTACCGCGCCGATGAGCTCTCCGGCGGACAACAGCAGCGTGTGGGCATTGCACGCGCCATGATACAGGACCCGGACATGATCCTGGCCGATGAAGCATCATGAAATACCTGGAGCAGATCAACAAGGAAGACGGGGTGACTGTGCTCTGCAGTCTCCACTTCCTTGACCTCGTCCACAAGTACGCCGACCGGGTGGTGGCTCTCAACGAAGGCCGGCTGGTCTTCGAAGGATTGCCGGGTGAGATTGACGACAAAAAATTCAAGGAAATCTATGGGCGGGACGCCGAGAGAGTGGGGTGAGCCATGACCGATAAAAAAGACAAAAAACCCAGCATCTGGAAGTCCATTCGCAATGGCCTGTTTTTTGCGCTGATGATGCTATTCATCGCCTATGCCTTCCAGGTGACAAAAATTGACCTGTCGGAATTCCGGAAAACCAGCCGTGTGGATATTTGGACGCGCGCCCTGCGCGCCCTGGCCAACCCGGAGATCATCGAATACGAGCAACTCGAAACGGCTGTCAGTTCTCCCGTTTACCTGCCCTGCCAGGAAGGCCAGACGCCTTCCCTGCCGGAGGTGGATACAAGCGAGCCAACTTTGGTTGCACCAACCTGCGGCGCCCTGGGAGAAACGGTCATCGTGGAAGGTTTCAACTTCCCGCCAGGTTCCACCGGCCCTATCGGGTTTGTCCCAGGCACGAATCTGGAGTTGCTGCTTATCAAAGGCAGAATCACCGCTGACGATGAGGGTCATTTCATTTTTGAGTTCCCCTTGCCGGCTGACCGCGCCAGCGCGGATGTTCAGTACATCCGGGTGGTGGCCCGGCAGGACGTCGGTTCGCCGCATTTTACTGTAAATGCCAGCGCAACCTGGGACAAGATCGTCGAGACTGTCTTCATGGCGTTCCTGGCCACCCTGATTGGGACCATCCTGTCCTTCCCGATCAGTTTCCTGGCGGCGCGCAACCTGATGGTGAATGTGAAAAGCCCGCTGACCAGCATGGCGTTGAACATTATCGGCTGGCCGGTTGGCATCTTCGCCGGCGGCATGCTGGCGCGCTGGTTGATGCAACTTAGTGACCAGCAGACCGGCGGAGTCTGGCTGGATATTGGGAGCGTCGTCGTGAGCGGCGGTATTGTCTGGTTCGTGGTGCGCTGGGCGCTCCTGAACGTAAACGAGAATGCCAGCCTGCTCAAGCGCCTCCTGCGGCTCGCGGCCCTCCTGCTTGCCTCGCTCCTGCTCGTGTTCGCCCTGTATGATCTTACCTCCCTCGGCATCCTGGCCGGGGAAGCCCTGCTGCCCAAACTGAGTTCCTTTGCGTTCCTGGCCAATTTCATTTTTCAATCCAGCGACATCCTGCATACGATCATGACACTGGTCGTTGCCCTGATCGTCGGCGGAGCAGTCTCCTCGTTCCTGAGCCGCATTGGGCAGAGAACGAATGAGCGCCTTTCCCTCGTCCCACTGCGGATTGTCAATGCCCTCCTGGCAGGTGCGGCCTTTGCCATGTTGTTCGTCCTGATCGGCGCCGGGATAGACTGGCTCTATCAAGTGGAAAACAACCATTATGTTTATACCATCCCCGGCGCGGTGGGCGGCCTGCTTGGCATCCTGCTGGCGTTCGTGACCAAGCCCAAAACATCCCTGCCGGTTGGCCTGGTGGTCTATTTCGTCATCCGCACCATTCTGAACGCCGTCCGTTCAGTGGAAGCGGTCATCATGGCGATTGTGTTCGTCATCTTCGTCGGCATCGGCCCATTCGCGGGCGTGCTGGCGCTGGGACTGCACACCGTTGCCAGCCTGGCAAAACTCTACTCCGAGCAGGTGGAGAGCATCATGCCCGGCCCGCTGGAGGCCATCGAAGCCACTGGCGCCAACCGCTTGCAGACCATCGTTTACGGAGTCATCCCGCAGATCATCCCGCCGTATATTTCCTATACGATGTACCGCTGGGACATCAACGTGCGCATGTCCACCATCATCGGCCTCACCGGCGGCGGCGGTATCGGTTTCCTGCTGATACAAAACATCAACCTGCTCAACTACCGGGCGGCCTCCACGCAAATGGTGGCGATTGCCATCGTGGTGGCCTCGATGGACTATCTCAGTTCCAAACTGCGTGAAAAGACGGTGTAGGAAGCCCAACCGTCCTGACCTGTGTACCCCGCCCTGTACGCCGAGGGCGGGGTACTTTTTTGGTACAATTCCCCCCTGTGTTCAAAAAACTTGTCAAACGCATCTTTACCATGCTCCTGAAACTTCTTATCATCCTGGTTGCACTGGCCGTCCTGGTCGTGCTGGCGGCGCGCCTGACCACGGGCCTGTACGCGCGTCCGAAAACGTATGGCAGCGCCGAGGTCCCGGCCCGGCGCGTGGCAATCGTCTTCGGCGCAGGCCTGTGGCGTGACGGGACGGCCACCCCGGTGCTGTACGACCGCGTCAAAACTGCCGCCGAGTTGTATCAGGCCGGGAAAGTCGAGGTCCTGCTGATGAGCGGCGACAACCGTTTTGTTGACTACAACGAACCAGCCGTCATGCGCGAGGTGGCGCTTTCGCTTGGCGTCCCCGAGGAAGCCATCGTGCTCGACTATGCCGGACGGAGCACCTACGACACCTGCTACCGCGCCCGTGACATCTTCCAGGTAAACGAAGTCATCCTGGTCACACAGGCTTTCCACCTGCCGCGCGCCCTGTACCTGTGCAACCAGCTTGGAGTGGACGCGGTGGGCGTGGAGGCCGACCAACGCACTTATCGAAAATCGGCCATGTTATACTGGGATTTGCGCGAACTGCTGGCCACGGTCAACGCCCTGTGGGAGGTGCACATATCGCACCCCGTCCCTGTGCTGGGCGACCCGGAACCGATCTTTCCATGATGTATAATTAATCAAGAGGTGATCATGGTATCCGTAAGAGAACTACAAGCGCAATATGTGACGAATGAGGCTGGTAAAAAGATCGCCGTGATTTTACCAATCGAAGAATTCGAAGATTTACTCGAAGACCTGGAAGATATGGCCGTACTTCTCGAAAGACGGGATGAACCAACCATCTCCTTTGAAGACGTCGTTGCCAGGCTGAAGAAAAATGGCCTCTTACCAGATTGAGTTCAAATCTTCGGCTCTAAAAGAACTCGAAAGGCTGCCTCGGCAGATCGTTCCCAGGGCAATCGCGGCGATTAGAGGATTGGCAGAAAACCCCTACCCGCAGGGAGTCAAAAAACTGGCCGGTTTTGAACGTACCTATCGCGTTCGCGTCGGGGAGTATCGAATCTTGTATGAAATACATGATAATAGACTCATCATCGAAATCATCCGTGTCAAACATCGCAAGGACGTTTACAAGAGGTAAATATGACCCGCGACGAAGCCCTTTCCCTGGTGCGTGAATACGTGAAAAATGATAACCTTGTCAAGCACATGCTCGCGGTTGAAGCCGCCATGTGTTTTTACGCCGAAAGATTTGGCGAGGACATGGAGACATGGGCCACCACCGGTCTGCTGCACGACTTCGACTGGGAGATCCATCCCACCCTCGAGGAGCACCCGCTGGCCGGGGAACCCATCCTGCGCGCTCGCGGTGCGCCAGAGGAGATTATCCGGGCGGTGATGCCCTCTATGCCTGTGACGAAGTGACCGGCCTCGTCACCGCGGTGGCCCTCGTCCGCCCGTCCCGCTCCCTGCTGGACCTGGAACCGTCTTCCGTCAAGAAGAAATGGAAAGACAAGGCCTTTGCGGCCGGCGCCAACCGCGGCGAGATCGAAAAAGCCGCGGCGGAGTTCGGCGTCGAACTCTGGGAACACGTCGGTAACGTCATCATCGCCATGCGGCGCATTGTACCGGAATTGGGACTGGTGGGCAATATCCAGGTCTGAAATAGTTGAGTTTATGCAAAATGCCCCACAAGAAGAACTTCTTGTGGGGCATTTTGCACGGCGGGAAAGTTTATCGGTTGACCGTGAATTCTCCGAATGCAGCGTCGCAAGCATAGCAATACCCTGAAACATTCCCGGAGAGCGTATTGCCGCTTACCTCGCCCCAGTAGAAATAAAGAATCTCCTCCGAATCGACGTTATGGAACCTGATGGTATTTCCCTCGATGATTCCTGCGATCAAGTAATTCTGCCAATAGTCTGTGCCCGGCTCCGTCAACTGGACAGAACCGGTAAATTCGCTCGAGCCAGCCTCTTGGGTAATGATCAGGGTCAAGTCGAACAGGCGGCTGGCCCCGCTCCACTCATCCAGGGTGCCCACCCATGTCCCGTTCACATCAACCGTTGGCGGAAGGGGCGTACGTATCGCGAGGGAACCCTCGCGGGTCAGTGTATAAATACCCCAGCCATCTTCCGGGCAATCATAACAGTTCCAGGCGACATAACCGTCGAGTGCTTCACCGAGATACGTAGCAGTGTAGAAACGGCCTTCCGATTCCTCCATACGCAAGGTAATGCCATCGAAAGAGCCATTGATAACATAATTTTCTACATAACCGGGGTCAAATGGGTCAGAAATTGTGACGTTTCCCGTGAGGCTGTTGTCCTCGCTGTGTTCGATGACGATCGAGATTGGAAAGGTGAAAGCCCCTGTCGTAAGCGTCCCATTCCATGTACCGCTGAGGTTCGTAATCCCGGGTGGAATCGGTGGGAGCGTGGTAATACCGCCAATGGCAGTGCCGGGGGGAATGGGGATGTTGCAACTCACGGCAAGGAAAATCAACAACAACATCGGCAAGAGTCTTCTTCGTGTAATCATAATCTCCTCCTCCTGAACAAACTTGCATGGGTTCATGTTTGTTCTCATTATGCCACGCAAAAGGTGCGCGCTGCAAGTCCCACGCACTCCAAAATGCGTCTCACATGCTACATAGCGAATTACTTTACTTCTTTTTCTTCCCCTCCACCTTTTGAACATATCGTTCCAGCGCCCAGCCTTCCACCAGCCCCAGCAGCGTATCCCCGGCTTTGACATCCACCACCATCTCGCCGCGTACGGCGGAACGCTTGCGCAGGGGAGCTTCGTCGAGCCGCGCCATCTTCGGGGCGGCCTTGAGCAGATGCAGGGTCACGATGGCGTTCGGCTTGCCCATCCCCAGCCCGGCCAGTTTCACGCCCTTCGGCAATTCCCAGGCGATGACGCCCTTGCCGTAGCGTCCCTGCGCCGGGAAGTCCTTCACCTCCACCCGCTTGCCCTTGCCATCCGACGCAACCAGGAAGATATCGCCTGCGCCGGGCAGGATTTCCATACCGACGACTTCATCCCCGACGCCCAACTTGATGCCGTTGACACCCGCCGCGGCCAGCCCCATCGGGCGGACTTCCTCTTCGCTGAAACGGATCGCCATCCCCAGCGCGGTGGCGAGCAGGACCTCTTTCCTGCCATCCGTTAAACTGACCCACCCCAGGCTGTCACCGTCGTTGACGTTGGCCAACTTGAAGGTCTGCGCCGAGGGGCCGGGTAGGTCGCCCACCGCGGATTTTTTCACCATCCCGCCGCGGGTGACGGTCAGCATGCAGGTCTCTTCGGGCAGGTCGGACTTGCGGGCGGGCAGGGCGAAGGCTGCCACTGGCAGGTCGTCCACCTTCAGCGGGGAGATTTTGTTAAATAGCATACCCTCTGATAATTTCTCCGCTTCGGGCAACGTATGGACGGCCACCGCCGCAGCCGCGCCGCGCGCATTGACCAGATAGAGGGTGTCGGTGGCGTTGGCTTTGACCAGCAGTTTCGGCGCTTCGGAACCGGATAGGCGCGGCGGTTTACCGTCTCGTACCGGCGTGCCGCCGGTTCTCGCGGCACGAACGGTATCGTCGCGGGTGCGGGCAATCGTTCCGTCGGCGGTCATGCCGATCCAGACCACCTGCTCCCGTACCAGTTCGGCCGCGGTCAACGGGGCTTTCTTCGCTTTGCGCCCGCGCAGGCTGACGATCTGCGTCCGGCGGCGGTCGCCGAAATTGGTTTTGACCTTTAGAAGTTCCTCGGCTGCCACGCCGCGCATCTTCTTCGGGGATTTCAGCAGGGTTTCCAGTTCCTTGATGAGCGCCAGCGTCTCTTTATATTCGGTCTCGATCTTCTTGCGTTCCAGCGCAGCCAGGCGGCGCAACTGCATTTCGAGGATGGCATTGGCCTGGAGTTCCGTCAGTTTGTAGCGCTTCTTCAATCTTTCGCGGGCAGTCTCCACGTCCGGCGAGTTGCGGATGAGGCTGATGATCTCGTCCAGGTGCTTGAGCGCCACCATCAGGCCTTCGAGGATGTGCGCCCGGGCGCGCGCCTTTTCCAGGTCGAACTCGGCGCGGCGCTTGATGACCGTCAGCCGGTGGTCGAGGTAGACGCGCAGAGCCTGTTTCAGGTTCAGCAGGCGCGGTTCGTTGTCCACCAGCGCCAGCAGGTTGATGCTGAACGTGGACTGCATCGGCGTGCGCTTGTAGAGGTCGGCAAGCACCTTCTCCGGCTCGACGTTCTTGGTCAGTTCGATGACGATGCGCAGCCCCTGGCGGTCGGACTCGTCCCGCAGGTCAGTGATGCCTTCCAGGTGTCCGTCGCGGACAAGTTCGGCGATGCGCTCGATCAGGCTGGACTTGTTGACCTGGTAGGGCAGTTCGGTGACGATGATGCGGCTCTTGCCGCGCTCCATCTCTTCGATGTGCGCTTTGGCCTGGATGGTGACCCGCCCGCGGCCCTTGCCGTAGGCGGCCTCGATGCCTTCCTCGCCCTTTTGCTCGATGATGATGCCGCCAGTGGGGAAATCGGGGCCTTCGACGAACTCCATCAAATCTTCCACGTTGACGTCGTCGAGTTTTTCCCACTTTTCTAGCATGTAGACGCAGGCGTCCACAATTTCAGACAGGTTGTGCGGCGGGATGTTTGTGGCCATGCCGACAGCGATGCCGGTGGCCCCGTTGACCAGCAGGTTGGGGATGGCCGAGGGGAGCACGGTCGGCTCGGTCAGCGTGCCGTCGAAGTTGTCGGTGAAATCCACCGTATTTTTGGCGATGTCGGCCAGCAGGTCCAGCGCCGGGGCGGCGAGACGGGCCTCGGTGTAGCGCATGGCTGCCGGGGGATCGCCGTCCACCGAGCCAAAGTTACCCTGCCCATCCACGAGCATCGTCCGCATGGAAAAATCCTGGGCCATGCGCGCCATGGACTCGTAGACCGAAGCGTCGCCGTGCGGGTGGTATTTGCCGAGCACCTCGCCGACGATGCGCGCCGACTTGCGGTAGGGGCTGTCTACCCGAATGCCCATGTCGTACATGGCGTACAGGATGCGGCGCTGGACAGGCTTGAGGCCGTCGCGGGCGTCCGGCAGGGCGCGCGCGACGATGACGGACATGGCATAGTCGAGATAGGCTGCCTGCATCTCGCGGTCAATGTCAATTTTACGAACGAGGCCGAGTTCCATAAAGGCTCCTGACCTCACCGACCCCCTCCCGGCCTCCGGCCACCCTCCCCCTTCCTCTCCTGTCAGGAGAGGAAGGGGGAGGGCTAGGGTGGGGGTAGGCGAGGTTCGTAATTATGTTCTATTTGCTATCTTACGGGGAAAGGGGCAAAGCGTCAAGGAGAAAGCGGGAATCCCCGTGAATCACAAAGACATCCCTGCCACGAAAAAGTGACAGGGATGTATCTTCCGGGAAAAATCCAGATAGTGTTGTTACGGACACGCCACCAGGTACTGGTCGGTCGTCATTGCCAAGCCGAACCAAGTATATAGGATGTTATGAAATGTGTCCTCCACTTTCACATCATACGTACCCGGGTCATATATCCAGGTGAACGAGCCTCCGACTGAAATGGTGGAGGATCCCAACTCGTCCGTTCCCCAGGAGGGGTCATCGGAGCCGGAAATATATGCATAGAAAATGATGGTTCCACAATTGTTATAGATCGTGATGGTGATCGTGGACGGCGTGGTGGGAGTGGGTGTGGGTGGAGGTGTGTAAACAGGCAGACCTACGGTGTTGCCGACCACCGTGGCGTACTGTCCCCATAACCAGCATGTGACTGCCGGGTTGGATGGCAGCTTGATGATCCAGTTGTCGCTCGAGGCGCTGCGTCCGACCACTTCGGCAGTCTGCCCGACTGCCAGCGCCCCGATGATGTCGTAGGCGCTGCCGGGACCTGTGCGGCAGTTTGTATTGACACTGACAGATACCGTGACCGAGGAGTCTGTCGGGGTGAAGTCTTGGGTATACGTCGGTTGGAATGTATAGGTGGACTGGGGGGCATTCTGTGCCAGGGCGGTCATAGTCTGTTGGACGCTTAATGCCATCTGGGTTTGGGCCAGTTGGGTATTTGCGATGGCCTGGGCGATCTCCTCCTGTGGATCAGTCGTCGGGCCTGTGGGCAAATTCGAGAACAAGTCACAGGACATCAGGAAGACCAGGAAGATACTTGCGAGTACGAGAACCTTTCTTTTCAACATATCACTCCTCTCAGGGTCATTTTCCTGGCCGCATTGTTTGCATTTCATCGTCCGCCTCCACGTGTTGGTATTGACTGAAGCATACGAGTCTGATTATTTTCGATAATTTAGATTATAAGGATTCTTAAGAGGGAATGCAATAGAGAATCATAAGACACCTAAGAGAGTGTTTTGAAAGTCGGTTTTTAACCACAGATAAACACAGATAAAAAGGATTTGGGCATTTTTAACCGGGGGTTTATCCAAAAAATCAGTGTTCATCCGTGTTCATCTGTGGTTGCTTTTGACTTATGAAACAGTAATCGTTTTATCCAGGCACGTGCCTGCCAATCCATCCAGCGAACATACCCTGATCGTTGCCGTCATGTTATGACTTGCCGGGTTGGCAGAGAATCCGGCTGTCGTCGTAATACCAATTTCTCCCGGCTCCAGGTTATCATCTGCTGAGGCAACGACACAGCCACTCAAGTTGGGGAAGGAGTTTCGATCAACCGTTTTAGTTTCACTGGTGACAAGATCAGTCGCGGTGATACGATTGGATTCCCAGGTAATAATACCGGTATTTGTGATTTGTAACTCGATCCCCCAGAAACCGCCGCAGAATTCGGTCGAGAAGTAGGCGACTGTGAAAGATATGGCCGGGGTGGGCGTGGGCGGCGTTGGGTAAACAGGAAGTCCGCTGGTATTGCCGGTCACCGTGGCATAATAAGCCCACAGCCAGCAGGTGATGGCTGGATTGGATGGCAGTTTGATGATCCAGTTGTCACTGTTATGACTGCGCCCCACGACTTCGGCGCTCTGGCCGACGAGCAAGACGCCGAGTTTATCGTAGACGGTTCCGGGTCCCGTGCGGCAGTTCGTGTCAACAGTTACACTGACGTGCGGCGTTTCCGGTGTGAGTGATGGCGTGGTGGAGGGTGTCAGCGAAGGTGTCAGGGTGACTGAGGGGGTGAAGGTGAACTGGAGGGTATCCGTAACCATCGCAGCCAGCGTTTGTTGTACCGACAGGGCGATTTGCGTTTGCGCGGCCATGGTCTCTGCCACGGCCTGGTTGATTAGCGCTTGCGGATCGGTTGTCGGTGTGTTTGTTTTGGCGGGTTTCGGCGTGCCCATCACCACATTACAGGAAGTAAGGATCATCATTGCAATGCTGGTGAGCACACAACTCATTGGTTTCCAGCTCATCGTATCTCCATATCTACAATACCCTTATCATACAAAATATCTGGCAAGAATTCAACTGTTTTGCAAAATGAACGGGGCGGTTGTCAAACCGCCCCGTGGATGGTGAGCAGATGCGCGAATTTCATAAAGGGCATTGCTCCTCCTCGAATTATAGAAAGGGCAGAAAGTCCTCTTTGGCTTGAGGCCTTCTGCCCTATCGTCCTATGGCGTGAATGAGATGGACTTCGTCGTGCATTCGCCTGCCAGTCCGTTTTGGGAGCATAATGTAAATGTAGCCGTTATATTATGCCCAGCCGGGTTATAGAAAAGGAGACCAGCATCCCAGTTTCCAGTGACACCCGACTCTCCCGGTTCAAGGTCTTGCAACTGGTCTACAAATGGCCCACAGCCCGTGTAATCTGTGAAATAATCGTCACTATATGTTGTTGATGTAGCGGTTGTTGAGTCAGTGATGTCGATTTTGTAGGAATTCCAAGTTACAGAGCCATTGTTGACCAATTGGAATCGGAAGCCATACATTCCTGCGCAGGTTGGTGTGGATAGATAGGCGACTGTAAAGCCAGCCGCAGGCGTGGGTGTGGGCGGAATGTCTGCGACAGGCAGCCCCTGTGTGTTCCCGGTTACGGTGGCGTAATAATCCCACAGCCAGCATGTCCCGGCGCCATCGGGATTCTTGATGATCCAGGACCCGCCATATGGCGCCCGCCCGACAACTTCAGCCGTCTCGCCGACATGCAAGACGCCGACGATATCATAAGGTTCTCCGGGACCCGTGCGGCAGTTGGTTTCCACCGAAACGCTCACCATCGGGACTTCTGGCGTGAAGGTGAACGTAGGCAGGGGTGTGTTGGATGGCGTCAAGGTGAACTCTGGAGTATTGGTGGCCACACCCGCGGGCGGTTGCTGGTCATCGGACCCGTTATCGGGTACATCCTGATCGGGTCGTATTCCCGGCAGGTTGCAGGCGGAAATACCCGTTAACAGGATGAGGACGAAGGTAAAAGCGATTTTTCTCTTCATGCAATCTCCTTTTCATGAAATCATCATACGCTTTTCCAATGCAAAATACAATTCCCGCTGGTATTTACGGAGTGAATGTGATCGTTTTATCCAAGCAAGTCCCCGCCAACCCATCCAGAGAACAAACCCGAATGGTGGCCGTGAAGCTATGACCGGCAGGGTTTGCATAAAATTCGGCAGTCGTTGAAAAGCCAACTTCCCCCGCTTCCAGGTTTAGATCGGCAGATACAAGAAAGCAGCCAACCACATTAATGTTACGGAAGTCGTTCATAGTAATGGTACTATGGGTCACACTTGTCACATTGTCTGTCGCAATAACCCGGTTGGACTCCCATGTGAGGCTGCCATTATTGGTGATCTGGAGCTTAATCCCCCAACTGCCGCCGCAGTTCTCTATGGCATAATAATCCGCATTGAAGGAAACCGCCGGGGTGGGCGTGGGCGGGATGTCGAAAATAGGAAGCCCATGCCAGTCACCGATGACGGTTGCGTATTGATCCCACAACCAGCAAGTCCCGGTGCCATCCGGGTTTTTGATTATCCAGGATCCGCCGTAGGGGGCTTGTCCTACAACTTCTGCTGATTCCCCGACATGCAAGACGCCGACGATATCATAAGGTTCTCCGGGACCCGTGCGGCAGTTGGTTTCCACCGATACACTCACCATGGGGATAGTGGGTGTGAAAGTGAACGTGGGCAGAGGCGTATTGGATGGCGTTAAAGTGAATTCAGGAGTATTCGAGGCTACAACTTGCACAGGTGGCTGGATGTCGGGTCCGGTATCTGGTACATCTTGTGCTGGCTCTTGTCCAAAGGGCAGATTGCAGGCGGAAAGTCCGATCATCAGGATAAATAAAAAAGACACAGATTTATTCCTCTTCATGTGATTCTCCTTTTTATAGAATCATCATACGCTTTTCCCCGATAAAATACAAATCCCGCTTAAATACCAACGGGGCGGTGATGTCACCGCCCCGTTGGGGGATGTCGTTTGGATCAGTCGGAGGCCCCGCTGTCGGGGATCTCCGTCCATTGGGAGGAACCGGCTTGCGCCAGGGCCTTTTCGACTGTCTGGAAGCGCCCGTGGACGAAGCCCGTCCCGGCCGGGATGAGCTTGCCGATGATCACATTCTCTTTCAGGCCGTAGAGCGGGTCGGTTGTGGAACCGATGGCTGCGCCAGCCAGCACCTTGATGGTGTGTTGGAAGGAGGAGGCCGAAAGGAACGAGTCGGTGCTCAGGGAGGCTTTGGTTACACCCAGGAGGATTTCACTGAATGTAGCGGGTTGTTTGGCTTCTGTGAGCATCTGTTCGTTGACGCGGCGAATCTCCAGACGGTCAACAGGATCGCCGGGCAGGTAGCGGGTATCGCCGGGGCGTTTGACTTGCACCTTGCTCATCATCTTGCGGATGATGACTTCAAAGTGTTTATCGTGGATATTCTGTCCCTGCGAGCGATACACTTTCTGGACCTCGCTGAGCAAGTACATCTGGCAGGCTTCGCGACCCTGGATGCGCAGGACGCGGTGCGGGTTGAGTGAACCTTCGGTCAGCGGACGGCCGGCTTCCACGTGTTCGCCGTCCTTGACCAGCAGGCGCAGGGTAGTGGGGATTTCGTGTTCCACTTCCTCGCGCTGCTCATAGGAGACGAATACTTTCCGCTTTTCCACGCGAACGCGTCCGGCGTGCGGGGTGGCGACAGTGGCATCGTCGAGTTCAGCGATCCGTTCACCAGCCTTAACCTCGTCTTCGTCTTTTACCAGGATCTTCCATTCTTTCGGAATGTCGAACTCGTCGTGGATCATTTCACTCTGTTCCACGCGGACGATGCGCATGTCAGCGAATTTCTCAGACTGGATGACATGCACCGTGCCGTTGATTTCGGAAACAACGGCTTCACCCTTGGGTTGTTTGCGGGCCTCGAAGATCTCTTCCACGCGCGGCAGGCCGGTGGTGATATCGCCTCCGGCGGCCACGCCTCCGGTGTGGAAGGTGCGCAGGGTCAGCTGTGTGCCCGGTTCGCCGATGGATTGGGCGGCGACGATACCGACTGCCGAGCCCATTTCGACCATGTTGCCACGGCCCATGTCCAGGCCATAACATTTGGCGCAAATACCGTGGGTCAGTTCGCAGGTCGCAGCCGATCGGACTTTAACTTCGATTACACCGGCCGCGGCGATTTTGCGGGCGAGTTCGTGGTCAATGATGTCATCGAACTCGGCCAGCACCTCGCCAGTGTTCGGGTCCAGGACGCGCTCTGCAATTAGGCGTCCATACAGGCGGGATGCCATGGATTGCCCGGCCACGTCGTCCTTCTTGCGGATCAAAATGCCTTCGTGCGTGCCACAATCGGGCTCATTGATGATGATGTCCTGGGCGATGTCCACCAGGCGGCGGGTGAGATAACCAGCGTCGGCAGTACGCAGGGCGGTGTCGGCCAGGCCTTTGCGGGCGCCATGGGTCGAGATGAAGTATTCCTGCGCCGTCAAGCCTTCGCGGAAGTTGGAACGGATGGGCATCGGGATGATGCGCCCGGAGGGGTCGGCCATCAGGCCGCGCATACCGGCCAACTGGGAAATCGGGCCGAAGCCGCCTTTGGTCGCGCCGGAACTGGCCATGGTTGCCAGGTTTCCGTCCGGGTCGAGGTGGCCCTTGACTGCCTTGGCAACGTCGTTGGTCGTCTGTTGCCAGATCTGGATGATGCGTTCGTTCTGTTCCTGCTCGGTGAGCAGGCCGCGGCGGAAGTCCCGCTGGACAAGTTCCACTTCCTTGAGCGCCTTGTCAATGATCTCCTGCTTTTGCGGCGGGACAGTGATGTCGGAGACGGCGATGGTCGTGCCGGAGCGCATGGCGTATTCGAAACCGATGCGCTTGATCTCGTCAGCGGCCTCGGTGGTCACGTCCTGGCCGTAGAGTTCGTACACTTCGGCGATTAAATCCTTCACGCCGCCTTTTTCCAGTTGGCGGTTAATAAACTGGACTTTATCAGGACGGACGCGGTTAAAAAGAACGCGGCCGACAGTGGTATCAATCATGCGCGTTTCGGGTTCCGGCAAGCGGTTATGTTTGTCATCGTACCAGGTCTGGACGCGCACCTTGATCTCGGTGTGG
>JACQYE010000029.1 GCA_016208355.1 Chloroflexota bacterium
CACGTAGTTCAGCTTGACCTTGTAGAGCGACAGCAGCCGCGCCAGCGAGTGGACGGTGCGCCCGTGCTTCAGGTCGCCGAGCAGGGTGACGGTCAGGCCATCCAAATGACCAATTTCCTCGCGGATGGTGAAGGCGTCCAGCAGGGCCTGGGTGGGATGTTCGCCGATGCCGTCACCGGCGTTGAGCACCGGCTTATGGGCGGCATTGGCAGCAATCGCCGCCGACCCGACCTCGGGGTGGCGCAGCACGATCACGTCGGCGTAGCACTCCAGCGTGCGGACGGTGTCTGCCAGGCTCTCGCCCTTCGAGACCGACGAGTACTTGACCTCGTTGATCGGGATGACCGAGCCGCCCAGCCGTTCCATCGCCGCGGTGAACTACGACGAGGTGCGGGTGGACGGTTCGTAGAACAGGTTGGCCAGGATCTTGCCTTTGAGCAGATCGAAGGTGCCGATGTGGTCAACCATGTCGTGCATCTCGTGCGACACGGCGAAGATGTACTCCAGGTCTTCGCGGCCGAACTGCTTGACCGAGATGATGTCCTTGCCATACCAGGGCGCGTTCTTGTGGTCGCCCAGAGGCAGGTGGGACAGGTTGTGTTTATTGATGGTCATATTTTTCTCCTTGAAAAGTTTGAGAATAGCACACGGATGACGCGGATTCGGCGGATTTGCACAGATTTTATTCTATCCGTGTTTATCCGTTCCATCCGCGTCATCAGCGTTCTATTTTTCCCGCACATTCTTCCCATATCCCGGCTCGACGAGAATCTTTCCATCCTTGAACGCTTCGCGTCCGCGCAGAACAACACGCGTCACGCGTCCCTTCACCTGCCAGCCCTCGAACGGCGTCCAGCCGCAGCGGGAATGCATGTCCGCGGCGCGGAGTTCGTAGGCGGCTTTCTCGTCCACTTCGACCCAGATCTCGGATTGTACAGGGAGGTTAAATATTTTTTGCGGGTTAATAACGGATTTCTGGATGATATGGTTAATGGTTAATCGACCCTCCGCAACAGCGGTGAGTAAAAGCGGTAGGAGCGTCTCCACGCCGGGGAAACCGGGCGGAGGATTCTCGCCATCCTTTTCGGCCAGAGTGTGCGGGGCATGGTCGGTGGCAAAGCAGTCAATGACGTCCAGGTTGGCCCACAGGGCATCCACGTCGGCTTGCGTGGCTAGGCGCGGGCGGACTTCGAGGCGGCCATTCGCCCTCACCCCTGGCCCCTCTCCCGAGGGGAGAGGGGAAGTGAGGAATAAATGGTGCGGACACACCTCGCATGTGACTTTGATGCCGCGTTCCTTGGCTGCCTTGATGAGCAGGACTTCCTCTTTCAGCGAGATGTGGGCAATGTGGACAGGCCGGTCGTAGATGGCTGCCATCAAAATGACCGCCGCCATGCTGCGGCTTTCGGAGTGCGCCACGATGGGTAGTCCCTTCGGCCAGTTCTGGAAATGGGATTGCCAGAGGGTCATGTCATCCAGGCGCAGTTCGCCAAAGGTGCTGTCGAGGTACATTTTCAATCCGGCGGCGCGGTGGGGCAAACCGGCATATTTGTCCCAATCAACGTTATCCGGCCCCGCGCCGAGGAACTGGGCGTAGTCACAGCGCGCTTTCGCTTTTGCCGAGGCAAGCACCAGGTCCAGGGTGGATTCGTCGCAGATAGGCGGTTTGGTGTTGGGCATCGCCAGCACCATTGTTACGCCGCCAGCCAGCGCGGCGGATGTGCCGCTGTCCCAGTCTTCCTTGTGGGTCTGACCGGGTTCGCGCAGGTGGACGTGCGGGTCAATCAATCCGGGGAGTTTGAGCATAATTCCTCGTGAAGACATAAAAAAAGAGAGCCGATAGCGGCTCTCTAAAGGACAAAGGAAATGGTCAACCCGGCAGGCTCGAACAGGAAATCTCGGAAGTGAAGGAATGTGACCATATCGGGCGGAATTATAGGCAAGGCGGAGATTCTGTCAAGGGTTGAGTGCGACATATTCGAGGCAATTTCACCTCACACTCGATACCTTTTGTTATAATCCAGATCGAACTTATCCAAAGGAGGAAGAAATGGCATACACCAATGTGAAAGTCCCTGAAGGCGGGGCAAAAATCACCATCAGCGGCGGCAAGTTACAGGTCCCGGACGAACCGATCATCCCGTTCGTGGAAGGCGACGGGACCGGGCGCGACATCTGGCGCGCCTCCGTACGCGTCTTCGACGCGGCGGTCCAGAAGGCTTACGGCGGCAAGCGTAAAGTCCACTGGATGGAAGTCTACGCTGGCGAGAAAGCGTTTAAACAATTCAAGACCTGGCTGCCGGATGAGACCGTGGAGGCCTTCAAGGAATTCCTGGTGGGCATCAAAGGTCCGCTGACCACGCCCATCGGCGGAGGCATCCGGTCGCTGAATGTGGCGCTGCGAAAACTGCTTGACCTGTATGTCTGCCAGCGGCCGGTGCGTTACTACAACGGCGTGCCCTCACCGGTGAAGCGCCCCGAATACGTGGACATGGTCATCTTTCGCGAGAACACCGAAGATATATACACGGGCATCGAGTTCCAGTACGGCACTGAGGACAACACAAAGTTCATGAGATTGTTCAAGGAAGCCTTCCCGAAGGAATACGCCAAGATGCGCTTCCCCGAAACAGCCGCCATCGGCATCAAGCCGGTTTCGTCCGAAGGCACCGAGCGGCTGGTGCGCGCCGCAATCAAGTGGTCGCTGGAAAACAAGCGCAAGAGCGTGAACTTCGTCCACAAGGGCAACATCATGAAGTTCACCGAGGGCGCGTTCAAGGATTGGGGCTACAAACTCGCCAAACGGGAGTTCCGCAAGGAGACTGTCACCGAGCGCGAGACCTGGATCCTGGGCAACAAAGAAAAGACACCCGGCTTGAGCGTGGAGGACAATGCGAGACTGGTTGATCCCGGCTTCGACATGATGTCGCCTGACCAGCAGAACGACATCAAGCGTGAGGTCGAGGAAGCGCTCAAACTCTGGGACACGCACGGCGACGGCAAGTGGAAGTCGAAACTACTCATCAAGGATTCCATTGCCGACGTGAGCCTGCAATTCACCATCATCCGTCCGCGCGACTACGACGTGATTGCCACCCTGAACCTGAATGGCGATTACCTTTCGGACGCATTGGCCGCGCAAGTGGGCGGGATCGGCATTGCTCCCGGCGCGAACATCAACTACGTGACGGGTCACGCCATCTTCGAGGCCACCCACGGCACCGCCCCTAAATACGCCGACCTGGACAAGGTCAATCCCGGCTCGGTCATTCTTTCAGGCGAGATGATGTTCCGCTACCTGGGCTGGACGGAAGTGGCTGACTTGATCGTCAAGGGTATGGAAGGCGCGGTGGCGGCCAAGACGGTCACCTACGACTTCGCCCGCCTGATGGACAGCGCCACCGAGATCAAGTGTTCGGAGTTCGGCGACGCGATCATCAAGCATATGGGATAGAAAAAAAAACAAAAAACGAAAACCAAAAGGGTTGCCTCGCAAAGGAGACAACCCTTTTTGGTTGGGTTAATTTGCTTTTTGTTTTTCGTTTTTTATGGCGTCGGGGTTGGGGCGCTCAAGGCCTGGGCTTCGACAGCGGTATTGGGCATCCCGTTCAAAACCCAAAGTGTCAGCATATCAATATATTTCTGGTCGAGTAATTTGTTGGGCGGCATGGCGCGGATCACATTGCCGGTCTTGGGGTCGGTGACCTCCGTCCCGTTGATCAGGACCAGGTTCAGGCTCTCGGCATCTCCGGCCACCATGACCGGGCTGTTGTCGCCGGTGGTGAGCATCTCGTCGTAAGAGGTCATCAGGTAGTTATTGTTATCCTTGCCAGCCCGGTGACAGGAGACACAATAGCGTTTCACCAGAGCCGAGATATGGATCTCGTAACTCGGTACTTCACCTTCTGCCAGTTCGGGGATGGATGTGAGCACTGCGTCCGCGGGGATTTCGGCGCGGTCGTCCCAGGTGTAGCGTATGTACGTGACAATGTAATCAATTTCGCTCGGGCTGAGTTCGCCGCCATACGCGCGGCCAAAGGGCGGCATGCCCAGGCCCTGCTGGCCGTAGGCGATGATGTTCGCCAGGGTTTCGTCGGTCAAGGTATACATCACGTCACTGCTGCTGATGGGACTGACTACCTTCCCCTCCAGCCCTTCCACGCCGGTGATAACAGTTACATCCCCGTCCACGCCGTGGCATTCGGTGCAGTAGACCGAGTACAGGTCCATGCCGAGGGACATTTTCTCGCCAACCGTACCGGCCACCTCGACCTCGGAAGCGGCCGCGGGTGGAGCCGTCAGCATGACGACGAGTCCCAGCGCCAGCATCCCGACCGAGGCCACTGTCGCGCTCCAGACCTGGGCTTTGCGCGCCGCTACGCCCCATTTGCGCGCCAGCGGCGTCAGCGCGATCAGGACGAGGTAGGCCAGCCCGGGCAGGATCAGCCCAGCCAGGAACTGCAACCAGGTGGAGAGGGTCATGCGCCCGTTCTCGTCGGTCGCGGTGGGGACGTTGGCGATCATTGTCAGCGCGATCACGCTGACCACGAACACGCCCATCACGGTCAATGCCAACGTGCGGCGCGTGTAGTGGCGGAAGGGATTTTTATCGGTCAGCGGCAGGACGAACAGGAGCAGGAGCGCCAGGCCGGGGATGAGCGCCGTGGCAATCCATTCGATCTTGCCGATGCCGGGAATCTGTCCGTAGAGGGCCAGGAATTTGAACAGGAACAGGAAGTACCACTCCGGCTTGGGGACGTACGACGAGTCGCTCGGGTCCGCCTTCGGCTCGCCGGGAACGCCAACGAAAGCCGCCATCAGGACAAGCACGATAAAGATGCCGAAGGAGACGACCAGGTCCTTGTAAATACTGTCCGGCCAGAAGCGTTCGCCTTTCTGCAGGGCGCGCTGGTATTTCTCGTGGATGGTTTGCTTTTGCTCTTCCTTCATGGCGCGCTCCTTAGTCTTCTTTCTCGGGGAAAGCCGATTCGCCGTGCTTGATGATGAGGAAAAGGTGCACGCCGATGAGTCCGGCCAGCATAACGGGCAGGATCCAGATGTGGGCTGAGAAGAACCGGCTCAGGGTCAACGCGTTGAGGTCTGTTCCGCCGCGCAGGGCTTTCAGGATGAACTCGCCCACCCAGGGCACGGACCCGGCAATGGCCGTTCCCACCGTCGTCGCCCAGAAGGCTTTCTGGTTCCACGGCAGGAGGTAGCCGGTGAAGCCCATGCCGAGCGTCACGAGCAGCAAGCCGACGCCGATCAGCCAGGTCAGTTCACGCGGGTACTTGTAGGAGGCTGTCACAAAGACGCGCAGCATGTGGATGAAGACCACCATCACCATGAGCGATGCGCCCCAGTGATGGATGCCGCGGATGAGCCAGCCAAACTCGACGCCCGTCATGATGTACTGGATGCTGTCGTAGGCATGGTCGGGGGAGGGGGTGTAATAGACTGTCAGGAAGATGCCGGTGAGGCCTTGCAAAACGAACAGGAACAGGCTGGCCGAGCCGAGCGTGTTCCACCAGTTGCCTTTCGGTTCGGGACGGTCAAGGGTGGCTTTATACAGGTCGTTCAGCCCCAGGCGCTCGTCGAACCATGCAAAGATGTTTTTCCAGAGTTTTTTCCACATGGCGCTATCCTTCTGTAAAGAAAATCGAGACGACGCCTTCTTCGATCTTGAGCGCCTCGCCCTCGTACCTGTCCAGCGGACGGGGCGGCGGACCGCCGAGCACTTCGCCATCGAGGCTGAAGGTTGCGTCATGGCAGGGACAGATGTAGGTCTGCTTTTCCTCGTTCCAATTCACGCGGCAGGAGAGGTGCGTGCAGCGGTTGGAAATCACCGTCACATCTTCTTCCGACTTGCGCAACACGAACACGCCGTAACTGTTGGATGTTTT
This sequence comes from Chloroflexota bacterium, assembly GCA_016208355.1. Lineage (GTDB taxonomy): Bacteria > Chloroflexota > Anaerolineae > Anaerolineales > Villigracilaceae > UBA877. The sequence goes on from JACQYE010000029.1 coordinate 5,901, forward strand.
TTCCCAACCATTGACCTTGGTGCGCACGAAAGTGACCAGGGTCGGCTTGCCGATCTCGAAGTTTTCGAGCGGCCCCAGCGGAATCCAGGCATCCTTGCCGCCGGCTTCCAGCGCCGGGTCCACCAGGTAGAAGATGCTTGGGACGCCAATCGCTGCCCCGATTGCTCCGCCCACCGTCAGCGTGGCTAATTTGATAAAGTCACGGCGGCTGATGTGATGAGAACCTGCCATGCGAACCTCCCGGTTATTTTATAGTACAATATTGAGCGTTTGCGTCCAAATTGTAAGCGCGTTCCTGGAGCCGGACAAGTAAACGATGGGGGGCGTTTTGGGAACTGTCCGTGCACACAATAAACGCATTTCGATTATAAGGAAGATTCGCTCTTCGCCATGAGGAAGTCTGGAACGAATAATCCATGAGTATTGTCACTTTTATGGAAGGAAACGAGGATGGGATAATAGACCATCTTTTGGAAATCATTGGTTCTAAGGAGGCGTAGATGGGCCTGAAAAGGAATGTCGGCCTGGTGACAGGCCTGCGGTACCAGGGCAGGGGTCCGATGCTGACGTTTATCCTGCACCGGATTGGCGGCCTGGGGATCGTGATCTTTGTTGCAACGCACATGCTCTCCTCTTTCCTGGGGGGGCCAGCGGGGGTTTTCATCAACACGATCTATGAGCACTGGGCCTTCCAGATTTTTATCTTTTTCTGCGCCCTGTTCCACGCCATCAACGGCCTGCGCATCGTCGTCCTCGACCTGTGGCCCAGGCTCATTGAGCATCAGCGTGAGGCCATTTGGGTGGAGTGGGCGGTCTTCCTGCCCATTTACGCGATTGCCGTCATTGTCATCTTGTCCACGGCGCTCGGAGGTTGAACATGGCTGAGAAACGCAGAACAATTCCCCTCGCCAAACGCGGCTTCGATTTCGAGACGGTCATGTGGATTTACACCCGCCTCTCGGCGCTGGTGATGTACCTGTGCGCCTTCATCGGACTGGCCGGCGCGCTCATCATGGGCGCCCGCACCCAGATGAACCTGGCAGACGTACTCCGCTGGACCTTCATGCCCAACCCAAACCATGTCCTGAATACCAACGTCCCGGACCTGGCGCCCTGGGCAACGGTATTCTGGAAAGTGATGGGCAGCATTTTCATCGTGTTCGCCACATCGCACGGACTCCACGGCCTGCTCTCCATTATCGAAGATTACATCACCCGCACCTGGGTGCGGCGGACCATCCGCATCATCGTCCTCCTGCTCACGCTGCTGATGATCGGCATCGGCATTTACATGATCCTGACCGCATAGGAGCAGCGTCATGAAAACACACCAGTTTGAAGTTATCGTCATCGGGGCGGGCGGCGCGGGCCTGATTGCCGGCCTGTACGCCTCCAAGACCGCCAAGACGGCCATCATCAGCAAGCTCTACCCCACCCGTTCCCACACCGGCACCGCCCAGGGCGGCATCGGCGCGGCGCTCGGCAGCCCCATGCCGCCGACCGCACCGGTCACATGATCCTCCAGACCCTCTACCAGCAGTGTCTCAAGAACAACGTCACCTTTTACGACGAATTCCAGGTGGTGGACCTTCTTATGGTGAACGGCGCGGCGGCGGGTGTCGTCGCCATCGAACTCGCCACCGGCGAATTGCATGTCTTCCATGCCAAGGCGGTCATCTTCGCCACCGGCGGGCACGGGCGCATCTGGGAGATCACCTCCAACGCCTACGCCTTCACTGGCGACGGTCCCGCCGTCGTCATGCGGCGCGGCTTGCCGCTGGAGGACATGGAATTCTTCCAGTTCCATCCCACCGGCATTTACAAACTTGGCATCCTCATTACCGAGGGCGTGCGCGGCGAGGGCGGCGTCCTGCTCAACGGCAAGGGCGAACGCTTTATGGAAAAATACGCCCCCAAGGTGAAAGACCTGGCCTCGCGCGATGTGACCAGTCGCGCCATCTACATGGAAATCCGTGATGGCAACGGCGTCAACGGGCAGAACTATGTCTACCTCGACGTGCGCCCGGAGAGCGTCAACAAATACGCCGCCATTGATGGGCGCAAGAATTTGGACGGCACCCCTTATACGGTTACCGGCGAGCAAATCCTCGCCAAGCTACCCGACATCGTAGACTTCTGCCGCGTCTACCTGGGCGTGGACCCGATCACCCAGCCGATGCCCATCCAGCCGACGGCGCACTATGCCATGGGGGGGATTCCCACCAACAAATATGGCGAGGTTATCGCCGACGAGAAGAACACCGCCGTCCCCGGCTTATATGCTGCCGGGGAGTGCGCCTGCGTCTCGGTCCACGGGGCGAACCGGCTCGGCACCAATTCGCTGCTCGACCTGGTGGTCTTCGGCAAGCACGCCGGTCTGCGCGCCGCGGAGTTTGTTAAAGAGGCGGCGTTCCAGCCCCTGCCCGCCGACCCGGCTGAATTCGCCCGCGCCCGGTTCGACCGCATCCGCACTGCCGACGGCAAGGAAAACGCCTTCGACATCGCCGTGACCATGAAGAAGGTCATGTTCGACGACATGGGCATCTTCCGTTCCGGCAAGGGTATGGAAAACGCCCTCAAGGTTGTCCGCGAACTCCAGGATCGCTACAAGCACGTCCGCCCGACCGATACCGGCGAAGTGTTCAACATGGAACTGATGAACATCTGGGAACTCGGCAACCTGCTCGACCTGGCCGAGGTGACCACCGTCTCGGCCCTGGCGCGCACCGAGAGTCGGGGCGGCCATTCCCGCGAGGACTACCCCGACCGCGACGACAAGAACTGGCTCAAACACAGCCTGGCCTGGGCGCACGAAGACGGCAAGATCGAACTGAAATACAAACCGGTTGGCATCACCCGCTTCGAGCCGAAGGTCAGGACCTACTAGGAGGCCGTCATGGAAGTAACAATCAAAGTCTTCCGCTACAACCCCGAAAAAGACAAGAAACCCTCCTACAAGGCCTACAAACTGGAGGCTGTCGAGACCGACCGCGTCCTCGACCTGCTCGAAAAGGTGAAGGGCTACCAGGACGGGACGTTATCCTTCCGCCGCTCGTGCGCGCATGGCATTTGCGGGTCCGACGCCATGCGCATCAACGGCATGAACCGCCTGGCCTGCAAGACGTTGGTCCGCGATGTGGGCGCGAAGATCACCGTCGAACCCATCCTCGGCCTGCGTGTGATCAAAGACTTGATCGTGGACATGAAGCCTTTCTTCGATAATTACAAGAAGGTCATGCCGTGGTTCATCAACAACGACCCGGCGCCGGAGAAGGAACGCTACCAGAGTCCCGAGGCGCGCCTGCGCTACGACGATACCACCAAGTGCATCCTGTGCGCCTGCTGCACCACCTCCTGCCCGTCCTTTTGGGGCAGCGACGAGTACCTTGGTCCGGCCGCGTTCGTCAGCGCCCACCGCTTCATCTTTGACGACCGTGACCAGGCTGCCGGGGAACGCCTGGAGATCGTCAATGAGGTCATGGGCGTCTCGCGCTGCCATACTGTCTTTAATTGCACCATGGCCTGCCCGCGCGAGATCCAGATCACGAAGGCGATCGGCGAGTTGAAATCGGCGCTGATGACGGGGAAGTTGGATTAGACTTTCCGATATTTATCAAGCAACTCCCCGCCACGATGGCGGGGAGTCGCTTTTTTGTTCATGCTGACGATATGAGAATCACTCCCTCAGATATCTTATAAGGTTGTCACTTGCGAGCGCGGAGCAAAATGAACCCAATGACACTGAAGACAAGTAGTGCAAGAAAGCCGATCACGATCCAAGCCCAAGTTGGAAAATGGAAGGGCGCGGCAGCGTTGGGGCTTGCCTCCAGCGCAACAATTGTGATTTGCACCGAGGCGGAGGCCGGGTTTCCGTTCGCATCTGAGACAGTAACCGTCAGGGTATGTTCACCCGGGGAGAGAGTGGAAACCACAAGCCAGGAGCGCGTGCCGAGTTGGCCGTCCTTGTCTGAGGACCAGGAATAGGAATCTGGATTATTGATCGGGCCGTCCTCCCAGTCGAAGGCATCTGCGCTTACCAGGAAAGGTAC
>JACQYE010000056.1 GCA_016208355.1 Chloroflexota bacterium
ATCCCCGGCTACGTCTTCCTGGAAGCCTCGCTGGCCGTGCTTGGCTTGGGTGACCCGGTCCTGCCCACCTGGGGCAAGATCATCAACGATGCCCAGGCCAATGGCGCCCTCTACCAGGGTCTGTATTACTGGGTGCTCGAGCCGGCGGTGTTGTTGATGATCACCGGCCTGGCATTTGCCATGCTCGGCTTCTCGCTGGACCGCATCTTCAATCCGAGACTACGAGGTCAGTGATGACGACGAACAACGAAAAACTTTTGCGCGTGGAAAGATTGGTCCTGCACTTCCGCACCACGGTTGGTGCGGTGCAGGCCGTGGATGGACTGGATTTTTCCCTGGACAGCAACCGCGCCGTGGTGATCCTGGGCGAGAGTGGATGTGGGAAGACCTCGCTGGCGAAAGCCATCTTGAGACTGCTCCCGAGGAACGTGGGCGAATACAGTGGAAAGGTCTACCTGAACGGCACGGATGTGATGGCGTTCAGCGAAGAGGAGTTCCGGCAGAACGTACGCTGGGTGGGGATGTCGCTGGTGCCGCAGGCGGCGATGAACTCGCTCAACCCGGTCATCCGGGTGGGCGACCAGGTGGCGGAACCGGCAATGATCCATCTGGGCGTGAAAAAGGATGAGGCCATCAACCTGGCGAAGCAGATGTTCCAGCACGTGGGCGTGCCGGTGGATTTCTTGGTGCGTTACCCGTTCGAGTTGTCGGGTGGGATGCGGCAGAGAGTGGCGATTGCCATGGCCCTGGTGACATCACCGAGCCTGATCGTGCTGGACGAACCGACGAGCGCCCTGGACTTGCTGACGCAAGCCAATATCTTCAACGTCTTGAAGCGTATCAAGAAGGAGCTGGGCACCAGTTTCATTTTGATCACGCATGACATTGCCACATCGAGCGAACTGGCAGACGAGGTGGCGATCATGTATGCCGGTCAGATCGTGGAGACGGGGAATGCGAAGGAATTCTTCCCGGCCCCATTGCACCCGTATGCGCACATGCTGATGGCGAGCGTGCCGCGCCTGCGCGCCGACCAGGACCCGGAGTTCATTACCGGTCAGCCTCCGTCGCTGATCAACCTGCCGACGAGTTGCCGGTTTGCGCCGCGCTGCCCGAAGCGGTTCGAGAAGTGTGACCAGGACCCGCCTATCATCGAAAAGAACGGGCGGAAAGTGAAGTGCTGGTTGTATGCGTAGGAGCGAGAAATGGCAGATACTAAATTAGCGACAAGGATTGAAACAGGGGTGGACGAGCGCAAGGTGCTCCTATCCATTCAGGATCTACGGGTATGGTTTGAGCTGCGCCGGTTTGGATTTGGGGTGGCCGGATATGTGCGGGCAGTGGACGGGGTATCCTTCGATCTGCACCATGGCGAAGCCATTGCCGTCGTAGGTGAGAGCGGCTGCGGCAAGTCGAGCCTGATGAAGACCATCCTGGGCTTATACCGGCCGCGCGAAGGCAAGGTCACGTTTGACGACCAGACCATCAGCGATATGGGACGCAAAGGGTTGAACTGGTACCGGGCGCAGGTCGGGTACATCCAACAGGACCCGTATGGGGCTTTGCCTCCGTTCATGAGCTTGCAGCGCATCCTGGACGAACCGCTGGTCATCGGCGGCGTGCACAATAAGGATGAGCGGATTGCGCGCATCCATAAGGTGATGGGTGAGGTCAAGATGCACCCGGTGGAGGATTTCCTGCAAAAGTTCCCGCACATGTTGAGCGGTGGACAGCAGCAACGGGCGGTCATCGCCCGGGCCATGATCCGCGAACCGAAGTTGATTGTGGCGGACGAACCGGTCTCGATGCTGGACGCCTCTGTGCGGGTGGAGATCCTGAAACTGCTGCGCGGCTTGCAAGAGACGCACAACCTGTCATTCATCTATATCACCCACGACCTCTCAACAGTGAAGTACTTCTCGGAACGCATTATGGTGATGTATGCCGGGAGACTGGTGGAGAAGGGGCCGATCTCGAAGATATTGAAGAACCCGCTGCACCCGTACACATCAGCGTTGATGGCGGCCACGTCCGACCCGGATGCGAAGAATGCAGACTCATACAAGGAAGTGCCGCCGGGCGAGCCGCCCAGTCTGGTGAAACCGCCTGCGGGCTGCCGCTTCCACCCGAGATGCTCCCGCATCATCCAGGGACTGTGCGATCAGCAGGACCCGCCCGAGTTCGAGCCGGAACCCAACCACCAGGTGCAGTGCTGGTTGTACCAATGAAACTCGAAGACGAGAAACAACCCCGCCGCCTCATCCTGATCGGTTTCGTCTTGGTGACGTTGGGGATGGTATTCCCCTTTCTGATGGTAATGCAGATTGTGGAGTCGACGTTTTTCCTGAACTTCTTATCGTTCGCGGCTTCCGTCGCCGGGCTGTTCCTCGGCCTCATCGGAGGCGCCTTGTATGTGAAAATGAGCCAGAAAGACAAGAAGAAATAACGAGGTTGAAGGAATGGGCTTGCCCTGCCGGGTTGCGGCAGGGCAAGTTTTTATATCATAACTTGTGTTAGAATTCATTCACTTTTTGATTCTGTTTGACAAAAATTCTTATGGCATCTTATCGCATCCTCATTGTTGAAGATCAGCGCGAAGTCAGCCGGTTGCTGCGCTCGGCGCTGGAAACGCTCGAACACGATATCCAGGTGGCGGAAATCCCATCCGGGGAGGAAGCCATCCTGGATAGTTCGCGTAACCGCGTAGACCTGCTGGTGGCCGATTACCGCCTGCCGGGGATGACCGGCATCGAGTTGATGAATAAGGTGCGCCGCTACCACACCGACGTAAAAGTCATCCTCATCACCGGGCAGACAGCCCCCAAGATTCGCAAAGAAGTGGCTGAAGCCGGAGCGGATGCTTTTTTCATCAAGCCCGTGCCGATGGCAGATTTCCTCGACGCGGTGGAACGTCATCTTGGGCTGGTCGAAACCATCCTCCCGCCGGAACCGATCTCGGCCGATGAGGAGGAAGATGAAACCCGCCGTTCCCTGCCGGACCTGCTGACTGGCCTGAGGCAGGAACTCGAGGCAACCGTTGTCCTTCTGCTCAATGACTCCGGACGCGTGCTGGCGCGCGCCGGCGACTTGCCGGATGTCAATGCCGAAGTCTCCTTGCTTTCCTCCCTGCTTTCGATTTACAGCGCCGGGCAAAAAGTCTCCCGCCTGCTGGGCCAGAAATCGTTTTCCAGTTGGTGCGTCTTCGATGGCGGCGATTACGACCTGGTCTTTGCCCCGGTCGGGGATGGACATGCTGTCCTGTGCATTGGAAAGAGTCTGGCCGATGAAGAGCGTATCTTGAAATCAGTAAACAGCCTGTCCGCGGTGCGTCTTTTGATTGAGAATTCACTGGGAGAAAAAAGCGCACCTGTAAAAGCGATTAAAGCCTCCCAGGAACCGCTGACCACGCCGCTGGAAACGGTTGAAAAAAGCGCCAAGGAATTGGAACCACTTTTCAAGAGCGCCAAGAAGAAACTCAAGACTGGAGAATTGAACGATTTCTGGAGTAAGGCTGCTGACAAGCATAAAGCCCCTGCCAAGCCCGATATGCTCTCTTACGAACAGGCCAAACAACTTGGCCTGGCTCCGGAGGACGAGTCCTGATATTGTCCCACCGCCGGGGCTGTGATACAATTCGCCCGCTTTGGGGCGTGGTGCAATGGCAGCACATCAGCCTTTGGAGCTGAGTATCTTGGTTCGAATCCAGGCGCCCCAGCCTTTCCCACGAGCGGAGGGCATCCATACCCAAATCAGGCTTTGCGCTCCTCCGGTGCAAAGCCTTTTGATTCCAGGAGCCGACCATGAAAATTACCCCCGTCCTGCTAGCCGCCGGACTCGGCACACGCATGAAGTCAAATACGCCCAAAATCCTGCATCCTGTCTGCGGACAGCCAATGCTTGCCTATGCCCTGACTGCTGCCAGGTCTGCCAGCACCGAGAAACCCGTTGTCGTGATCGGACACGGCGCCGGGGCGGTACGCGATTACCTGGGAGATGCAGCGCGCTGCGTCCTCCAGGACCCGCAACTGGGGACCGGGCATGCCGTCCTGCAGGCCGAATCCCTCTTGCGCGGCGTGTCGGACCTGGTACTGGTCACCTACGCTGACATGCCCCTGCTGCGTCCCGAGACACTGACCCGCCTGGTCGAAACGCAGCAGCAGAACCCGGGTCCGGCGACGATTCTAACGGTTATTGCCCCCGACCCGCGCGGTTTTGGGCGCGTCGTTCGGGGAGCAGATGGCAAAGTACAGGCCATTGTCGAGGAAGCCGCGGCCGCGCCGGAACAGTTGTCCATCTATGAGTTGAATGTCGGTGCGTACTGCTTCCAAAGCGACTGGCTGTGGGATGCTTTGCACCGTATTCCGGTCTCGAAAAAAGGCGAATACTACTTGACTGACACGGTGGAACTGGCAGTGAGGGCAGGCTTGCCGGTGCAGGCGATTGTGACCGGGGACCAGGCCGAAATTATTGGCATCAATACGCGCATTCATTTGGCGGAGGCAGAGGCTGCCATGCGCCAGCGCATCAACGCGGCGCACATGCTGGCGGGCGTGACTTTCATTGACCCGGCAGCGACCTATGTCCAGGCCGGGGTGACAATTGGCCGCGATACCGTAATCTGGCCGGGGACTTATCTGGAAGGCAATACGACCATCGGCGAAGGCTGCCAGATTGGTCCGGAGACGGTGGTGCGCGATTCGGGCATCGGGAACAATTGCAAGGTCTTTAAATCGGTTGTGGAGGAAGCCTGGGTGGAAGAAGACGTGGACATGGGCCCGTATGCCCACCTGCGCAAGGGGGCGCGCCTTTGCAGCGGCGTCCACATGGGCAACTTTGGTGAGGTGAAGGATTCAACCCTTGGTCCTGGCACAAAGATGGGACATTTCTCTTACATCGGCAATGCAACGATTGGGCGGGAGGTCAATATCGGCGCAGGGACGATTACCTGTAACTACGATGGGGTGCGCAAGAATCCGACCGAGATTGGCGATGGGACGTTCATCGGTTCGGACACCATGCTGGTGGCCCCGCTCAAGATCGGCAAACGCGCCCAGACCGGCGCCGGAGCAGTGGTGACCAAGGATGTGCCAGACGATACGCTGGTGGTGGGCGTCCCGGCCAGACCAATCAAGAAAACGAGCAAAGAGTGATGAAATGCTAACCGAACAAGAAAAACAAGCCCTGATAGACCTTGCCAACGAAGCCCGGCGGCGGGCGTACGCGCCATATTCCAACTACCAGGTCGGCGCGGCCCTGCGGACGAAATCCGGCCGGCTCTATACCGGCTGCAATGTGGAGAATGCCGCCTATCCGCACTCGATGTGCGCCGAACGCGTGGCGATATACAAGGCAGTTTCCGATGGCGAGCGCGAGTTCGATGTGATTGTTGTCGCCACGCCCAATGGCGGGTCGCCGTGCGGCGGCTGCCGCCAGGTGATGGCCGAGTTCGGACTGGACACCATCGTCCTGATGGCGGACGGCGAGGGTCGTCTGGTGCAGGAGACAACAGTTGGCGGCCTGTTGCCATTTGCCTTTACCCCGGAGCGTCTCAAGTAGTTGTCCCTCCATGCAAGACAAGTCCCACTCTTTTCGCGTTGAAGCCATTGTCCTCCGCCATGCCGATTGGGGGGAAGCCGACCGCATTTTGACGCTCTACACGCGCGAGCGCGGCAAGTTGCGCGTCGTTGCCAAAGGGGCGCGGCGGATCAAGTCCCGCAAGGCCGGGCACCTCGAGCCGTTCACGCGCGTTACCCTGCAACTCGCCAAAAGCCACACCATGCCCATCGTCACCCAGGCTGAAACTGCAGAAGCGTACCTGCCCCTGCGGGATGACCTGGTCAAGACTGCCATTGCCAGCACCGTGGTCGAACTGCTCGACCGTTTCACTTACGAAGACGAGAGCGAAAACCCCGGCATCTACCGCCTGCTTTCAGAAACTCTCCAGCGCATTGCCAACCTGCCGGATGCCTGGGTCGCAGCGCGATATTACGAGATTCATTTACTGGATTTCCTCGGCTATCGCCCGCAACTTGTCACCTGCGCCAATTGCGGCGAGGAGATCCGGCCGGTGGCCCAGTATTTCTCCGTCGTGCAGGGCGGTGCGCTTTGTCCGCGTTGCGGAGCGGGACTGCCGGGGGCGCGTCCTATTTCGATGGAGGCGCTCAAGGTCCTGCGGCATCTCCAGCGGAGTTCCTATTCCGAAGCGCAGCGGGTGCGGCCCGGACCCGAGGTCCGCGCTGAAGTCGAGGCGGTAATCCAGATGTACGTCACGTACCTGCTGGAACGGGAATTAAATTCCCCCGGTTTTTTGAAGCAGGTTCGGGAATAACAAAACGAGGCGAGCGGCCTCGTTTTGTTTTATACTTTTTGCTTTTCCTGTCTCCTGGCCCACTCGATCAGGAAGGTCCGGACCACCCATTCGATTGCCCAGCCGAGCCTTCGCCAGAAAAGAGACTGGAGGCGCGCAGAACGGAACCCGTAAAAGAATTTGGCGAACCAGGTGCGCCGCCGCAGGGCCCTGCCCATTTCCGAGTGCAGGAGCGTTGCCTTGTAGTCTTGGAAGGTAAAATCTTCGCGTTCAAAGGCTGCTTTAATAGCGCGGGCGGCGAAGCCTCCGTAACCCAGGGCCAGGCTGATGCCCTCGCCGTAAAGGGCGTCTGCCCCGGCCGCGTCGCCGACGAGCAGCAGGCGTGGGGCTGAGAAAGCGGCTTTGGCGTCGAACCAACGGATGGGGTGACCTTCCAACTTGTACTGGCCCAGGTCCAGTCCGTGACGCCGGAATTCCTCTGACAGGGCGTCGCGCAGCGCAATATCCGGTTTTACGTCATTGACATTGCTATCGTAGACGCCGCGCACCCGCACAGGTTTGCCCTTCTCGATGGAAGGGAAATCCCAGACGTACCCTCGGATGCCCTGCGGGACGACAATAAAGTCGAAATATGAATCTGCCTGGATGTGTGAGGAGGCTTCTGGTTTTGGCTCGGTGACCACCTCCAAAAGCCGCGCCACATGGGTATTCTCGTGAGGAACAACCGCCCGCCGGATGACGCTGTTCGACCCATCGGCTCCGACGACCACCCGGGCGCGGTAGGTGCCCTGGTCGGTTTCGAGTGTTACCCCCGACCCGTCCACTGCAACGCGCTTCACCTCGGTATTCTCCTGGATGAGGAAACCCAGTGTACGCGCCTTGTCGGCCAGCCAGGCATCGAACTCGTGGCGGCGGATGGTGCGGAAGGCGAATTGGCCCTTTTTCTCGACGCGCATTGTCATCCCCTGGCCATCGTAATCGAAATGCGCCCAATCCACATCGTAGTGGGGTACTTCGGTGATATCCAATCCCAGTTGTTTCAAGATTACTTCGCCGTCGGGCAGGACGCCCCCGCCGCATAGTTTGTGACGCGGATGACGAGATTTTTCCAGGATGAGGGTGCGGGAGACGAGTTTCGGTGCGATTTGCGCCAAATGCAGCGCAGTGGAAATCCCGGCTGGCCCAGCGCCGACAATGATGATATCGTACTCTTGTGAGTCGGAATGAGTGTCAGCAGACATCCGCCAATTGTATGTGATTTACGGAAGCGTGGCAAGCAACTCCTGCATCGGGAGATTTAGGGTAAACTTGGCCGGAAACAACTCTCCGGTAGGATGTATTTTCCCCTCCAGAAGGTTAAACTTAACGAGCATCCTTTGGAAAAATCCAGTTTGATGACCCCTGTGATCGAGGAATCGAGCCATGACCGAAGAAAACCCGCCTCTCCAGCCTGACACCGACGTTATCCTCCCGCAGAAGCAGACGCGTTTCCTGGCCCGGGTGGGGAAGTATTCCCTCGTCCGGCTGGCGGAACTAAGCGTGACCCTGGTGCTTGGGATGTTCCTGGTGGTGATTGTCCTCAACATGGGCGGGTACATTGATGAGGTCTACCGGGCAAATATTGACGATATCCTCCGCTTCACACCGCCGCCAGAGATCGGCATGACGGCCGAGGAAGTAACGGCTTGGGCAAATGAAATCCGGGCTTCTCTAGAACATGCTTACGGTCTCGACCAGCCGTTCCTCCTGCGCTGTGTGCGCTGGCTGGGCGATGCCTTGTCTTTTAACATGGGGGATATTTCTGGTTCCCTTGCGCTGACCGGAAATAATTCCACCGGCATGTTCCGGGAACTCCTGCTGGGCCGCCTGCCTTACACATTGATCCTTTTCGGGGTATCGAATTTCCTCTTCTTTTTTGCCAGCCTCTTCACAGCGTTATACTTATATAGAAAATTCGGGGGTTTCTGGGACCGGCTGGTTGTTTTCCTTTCGCCCGTCTCCTCCATCCCCTCCTGGGTGTATGGTGTTTTCCTGGTGATTGTTTTTGCCGCCATCTTGCATGTTCTGCCATTCCCGAAGCGGCTTAACTTTGGCCTGGGGACCTATATGCGGGCAGATTTTCTAATCCTTTTACGAAATGGCTGGCTTAACCTCGACGCACAAACCGAAGCAACCACCTTGCTTGAGTATATGATCCTGCCAGTGGCGGCTATTTTCCTTAACCTTTTCTTCCAGAGTGCCTATGCCTGGAGGACGTATTTCCTCCTGCACTCCGGCGAGGATTACATCGAATTGGCGCGTGCAAAAGGCCTCTCCCACCGGCTGCTGGAACGGCGTTATTTGCTAAGACCTTCTTTGCCATACATCATCACCAGTCTGGCTATGATACTGGTAGGCACCTGGCAGAACGCCTTGATCCTGGAGAAATTCTTCTTCTGGCCGGGCATCGGCGGGCTTTTCTTCGACTCGATTGGCAATTTCCGCATTACAGGCAGCATTATCGTAATGTTTGCCTACCTGCTGGTCATTACGGTTTTCATCCTCGATGTCCTCTATGCGTTTGTGGATCCTCGGGTGCGGGTGGGAGGCCGGGAAAACGCCGGAGAGGTGGCGCGCATCCGCCTGCCTTTGCGGGAGCGACTCGTCTCCCTGTTTACCCCACGCCCGAAGGTGCGCCTTCCCAGGCCGAAATACATTCTCCCGCCGCTGACTGCCGAGCAGGTGGCGGGACTGGAACGGAAGGGAAAATTAAAACGCGCCAGTGCATGGAGTGCGGCCTTCAAAGAGGTGCGCCGTTATCCCTCGGCCATCGTTGGCCTGGTGATTATTGCCATCCTGGTGGGCGTGTCCATCTACACGGTCATTGCCATCCCGTATGATAAAGCCATCACTTTGTGGCGGGGCGACGAAAAAGTCTGGGCGAATAACCCTTCCTTTGCCCAGCCGGTCTGGTCCAATCTCTTCCGAAAACAGAAACTCCCCAGCACCATTGTCATGGACAGCGCGAATAGGGACGGAGAAAGAAAAGTGGAACAGTTGTCAGGGGATATGCGGCGGATTGTGATCACCTTCCCATTCGACTATCCCTATGATGGCTTCCCTCAGGACTTGGTGGTCAATCTCAAAGCTGATTACCAAGAAAAGCTCCCGCTGGTTACACTCACCTGGGTGACGCCGGAAGGGCGTGAGGTTATCCTGGACACCTTCACCATGGAATCGTCCTATCGTTATGGCTTTGAATACCAGAATTATTTCTCGCTCCAGAGCGTGCTCGAACACAGCACCGGCCCGCTTCCCTGGGAAGCGCTCTTTGCTGCTCCAGGGAGTGATTCTACGAATGCAATACGGGGCGTTTATCAACTGCGCGTCGAAGCCTTCGTTTTTGAAGAGCACTCGGACGTGAATGCCGAAATGGTGCTCTATGGGCAGGTTCATGGCATCGCCGGGACGGATAACGCCCGCCGTGACCTTTCGATTGCCATTTTGTGGGGCACGCCCTTTGCGCTGACCTTCGGCTTGCTGGGCGCGGTTGGGACCGGCATCCTGGCGATGACCATCGCGGCGACGGGTGTCTGGTTCGGAGGCTGGGCGGACCGGCTCATCCAGCGGTTGACCGAGATCAACATGCTCCTCCCGGCTCTGCCAATCGCTATCATGGTCTATTTTCTCTACACCCACAACATCTGGGTTATCCTGGGAATCATCATAATCCTCAGTGTTTTCGGGAACGCCATCAAAAACTACCGGGCGGCGTTCCTGCAAGTCAAGGAAGCAGGGTATGTGCAGGCGGCGCTTGTCTATGGGGCCGGGAACTGGCGCATCATCCTGCGCTACCTGGTGCCTCGTATTGTCCCGCTGCTCGTGCCGCAATTGGTGGCGCTGGTACCCAGTTACATCTTCCTGGAACCCACCCTGGCCTTCATCGGCATTGTGGATCCATATCTGCCAACGTGGGGGAAGGTGTTGATGTCCGGCCTCTATGTGGCCGAAGAGAACAACCAGATTTTCTACATGACCCTGATGCGCAACCCCTACCTGGCGTTGGAGCCGATTGGGCTGATGTTCATCACGGGGCTGGCCTTCTCCCTGCTGGGCATGGCGCTCGACCGCATCTTCAATCCCAGACTTAGGACAATGTGAGCATCCCTCTCCGGACCTCGGGCCTGCTGCCGCACTCGGGACGGCGGCAGGCTTGTTTCGATTTTTCACGGTATAATCCCCTCGCCTCATCCATCCTTATCGCCTGATTACCTAATTCTCTATGTCTTCCTCCTTCCAATCCATCATCCTCAAACTCCAAGACTTCTGGGCATCGCACGGATGCCTCATCACACAGCCCTATTACACCCAGGTCGGCGCTGGGACGATGAATCCCAATACCTTCCTGCGTGTGCTCGGACCCGAGCCGTGGAACGTAGCTTACGTCGAGCCCTCTGTCCGCCCCGATGACGGGCGCTACGGCGAGAATCCCAACCGTTTCCAACTGCATACCCAGTATCAAGTCATCCTCAAGCCCGATCCTGGAAATCCGCAGGAACTCTACCTCGAGTCGCTCAAAGCCCTCGGCATTGACCCGCGTCAGCACGACATCCGCTTTGTAGAGGATAACTGGGAACAGCCCGCCATCTCCGCGTGGGGTTTGGGTTGGGAGGTCTGGCTCGCTCGCGCAGGGTCTGCTCGTCCCCGCGCACGATTACGTTCTCAAGTCCTCGCATACCTTCAACATTCTCGACGCGCGCGGTGCGATCAGCGTTGCCGAACGCCAAGCCTTCTTCCGGCGAATGCGCGAACTTGCGAAACATGTGGCGGAATCTTATCGTGAGCAACGCAAAGAACTTGAATATCCGCTCCTGAAAGAGACCAATAAACTGGTTCCGAGCAAAGAGGTTTCTCCTAGCTCTGTCTCTATCTCTCAACCTTCAGACTTTGTTCTTGAGATTGGTGTAGAAGAATTGCCTGCTGGTGATATTGATACGGCAACAAAGTTTTTAGAGTTTTTCTTTGAGAATAATATTCTTAAGATATATCATTTGAAATATAAAAGCGTGAAGGTTTTTGGAACGCCGCGCCGACTTGTAATTTATGTTGAAGGTCTAGAGTCCCAAGGTGAAACCACATCCACTGAAATCAAAGGCCCTCCGGAATCAGCTGCCTTCGACAAACAAGGAAATCCAACCCAGGCGCTTCTTGGTTGGATAAAGAAGAACGAATTGGCGTTTCCTGATGAGTTCTTAACAAAAGAATACCTTGTTCAAGAACGCGATGGTGGTCGCTATGTTGTTCGCCAAAAGGAGACCGAAGGTTCAACAATATCAATTCTTTTCCCGCGAGTATTACCTGTTTTTATGCGGGATATCAAGTTTGACAAGACAATGCGCTGGAATGATTCGGGTATTTCTTTCTCTCGGCCGATAAGATGGTTTGTTGCGTTACATGGCGAAACCATTATCCCGTTTGAGTACGCGGGTGTGACATCTGGCAACGTCACCCGTGGACTTCGCCCGTACGACTCGCCCGAAATCAAAATCCCATCCGCCGATAAATACTTCGACGTGATTCGCGAAGCGGGCATCGTGCTGGATACGGAAGAGCGCAAGGTGCTGATTCTTGAGCAGGTCGAGCAATTGGCTGCTTCTGTCAAAGGCGAGGCTCTTATTGATGATGACCTCTTGAACGAAGTGGTGGATCTGGTCGAAAAGCCCAGTGCTGTTATGGGCAGATTCAACGAAGAGTTCCTGCAATTGCCGCGTGAGGTATTGATCTCGGTGATGAAGAAACACCAGAGATATTTTCCTGTCCAACGTGTAGGGACACAGCATGCTTCGTCCCTGTTACCCCATTTCATTGCGATAAGAAACGGCGACGACTTCCACATTGACACCGTCCGCGAAGGAAATGAACACGTTCTCGGCGCGCGCTTTGCGGATGCGAATTTCTTCGTGCGTGAAGATGTCAAGCATCCGCTTGAATATTATCGCGCCCAACTATCCGGTCTCACCTTCCACACCAAACTCGGCTCCATGCTGGATAAATCCGAGCGCATCGAGAAACTGGTCAATGAATTGATCCCGATGTTGGGCCTCGAAAAGGACGATGCAGTCCTTGCCCGCCGCGCCGCGCACTTGGCCAAGGCAGATTTGGTAACTCAAATGGTCACCGAGATGACCTCCCTGCAAGGCATCATCGGGCGCGAATATGCCATCCGTTCTGGCGAACAAAATGATATTGCCAGCGCAATTGGAGAACAATATCAAACTGTCCCACATACGAAAATTGGTCTCGCCGTTGCTCTGGCTGACAGGCTGGACTCCCTGGTTGGCCTCTTCGCGGCGGGACTTGCTCCGACAGGCGCAAAAGATCCGTTTGGTTTGCGCCGCGCCGCGATTGGCGTGGTCCAACCGTTGATCGAACATGACGTTGACTTTGACCTGACCGAAGCCGTGAAGAAATCTGCGAAGACTCAGCCCATCGAAGTCAGCGATGAAACACAAAAGCAAATCCTGGATTTCATCACGGGTCGCTTGTCTGTGGTGTTGAAAGATGCGGGTTACAAGTACGATGTGGTTGATGCGGTGCTTGCGGAGCAATCCGCCAACCCGGCCGCGTCTGCCCGGACGGTGAAGCAGCTTCAGGTGTGGGTGGAGCGGGAAAACTGGTCAACGATCCTGCCGGGATTCGCGCGCTGTGTCCGCATCACGCGCGACCAGAAGGCGATCTTTGAAGTCAATGCGAAGGCTTTTGTCGAGAAGGAAGAAAAAGACCTCTTTGCCATGCTTCAGAAAACTGCCCACGGTCAACCGGCTACGGTTGACGAGTTCCTGGAGATCGTCGTCAAACTCATCCCATCCATCAATGCCTTCTTCGATAAGGTGCTGGTGATGGCCGATGATAAAAAGGTCAAAGAGAACAGGCTTGGCTTGCTGCAAAACATTGCTGCTCTTTCAAGGGGGATTGCAGATCTGTCCAGGTTGGAAGGTTTTTAATTACCAGCGATAGAGTTACGAATCCACGAAAGCGCCAGGATTCAATGTCCTGGCGTTTCTTTTTCTCATGCCAAAACCATGTTTTTCCCATTTCCCACAGACACCGGGACTTTTTGCCCGTAACAGGTTCCCCCTTCTCTCGTTATAATATTGAACACCGTGAGAACTCCTGTTCCTTCCGCTCCGCCTCTTCCCGGGGAGAGTCGCCTCGTTCGACAGGCCAAATCCGGGGATGCCGATGCGTTCACCCAACTGTATGATGCCTACGTTGAGCGCGTCTATCGTTACGTCTATTTCCGCGTCACCGACGAGGCTGTTGCCGAAGATCTCACATCACAAGTTTTCCTCAAGGCTTGGGAGCACCTCGACCGCTACCAGCCCGGTGGTTCACCTTTTATTGCCTGGTTGTACACGATTGCGAGAAATCAAGTGATTGACCATTACCGTACCCATAAAGAATCTGTTCCTCTTGAAGAAGCCATTGCCCTGCCGGCAGATGTTCAGGCTGTAGGCGAGCAGGTAGAGTCTCGCTTCGAGCTCCAGGCGATGCGCGACGCCCTGCAATTTTTGACGGAGGATCAGCAGCAGGTTCTCATTTTGAAATTTATCGCTGGCCTGGAGACACATGAAATTGCCCGGATGATGAATAAAGGAGAGGGTGCCATGCGGGCGTTGCAAATGCGGGCATTGCACACACTTGCAAAACACTTGGAACCCGAATAATCCTATGGATAACTTTGACCTGGTCCTTGACGAATGTCTGAACCAAATCTCCAGCGGCGCATCCACCCTGGACGAGTGCCTGGCGCGCCACCCCAATTATGCCGCGCAACTCAAGCCGCTTTTACAAACCGCCTCCAGATTTGAGCGCGGACGCGACGTGAGGCCCTCGCCCGCGTTCAAGGCGCGTGCCCGCGCCCGTCTGGCCCTGCACATGCAGGCGCACCCGCGTCGCAAACCTTTATTTGCGCCTTTTCTTCGAGTGGCCTTTAGCATGGCCGTTGTCGTGCTGATGTTCCTCACCGCAGGCACGGCGCTGGCACAGAGCGCCCTGCCAGGCGATGCGCTCTATCAGTGGAAACTGACCGGCGAGCTAGTCTGGCGCGCGACCGCCTCCGATCCGCTCGCAGTGGACCTGGCTCTGTCCGAGCGCCGTGTGGATGAGATGTTGGCTGTCTCCGGTGACGCGGCCGCCTACGCGTCAGCGTTGGATGGCTATCTGGAAGTGATAAACTGCCTCACGGTCTATACCGACGTGGAATCTCAGGCGCGCATCCTGCCCATTTTGCAGTCCCAACAGGAACGCCTTGCGCAAGGTGGCCTTTCTATCCCCGAATTGGATACCCGACTTGCACCGACACCCTTGCCCGTGCCGCCGGTCGTTCCCGAGCTTACCCCCGAGCTGCCGCTCCCGGTTCCGACTGTCACTATTCCTGATCTCCTGCCGGATAATCTCCCCTGACGTAACATTTTGCAGCCAGCTTCGTTATGTAGGGTGAAGGCTTCGCTTGAAGCCTAAATCTTACCGGAGGTTAATATGTTCAAACTCTTTACCCAAATCCTGCTCTCAGTCATGGTAAGCGCCGGCATCCTTGGTGCTGGCATCATGGTTACCGCCAATGCGGATGCCAATGCAGAGGTAAAGGCGCTCTGGCAGGAAGTGACCGGCGATGTTTCCGCTGTGATCAACGCGGCCGGGAATACTCTCGCTGATGTGGCTGCGAACCTGGGCGTCCAGGGCTCCACCTCGGTCAATGGGAGTGTGGAGGCTGATGTGCAGCTGGATGCCGCCGTGAATGCTATGGTAGACAGCGCCACCAAGTTGACCACGGCGATCACCAGCACCATCTCCGACCGTCTTGGAAATGTGGACGGAAACGTGGATGCCACGGTCGAAGCGGATGCCGCGTTGGACGGCGCTGATCTGAGCACTATCGGCGAGTTCGGTATCGGACTTGGATTCGGCAAGTAGCCTCCCGCCTCTTTTTACGCCAACGGAGCAGTGCAAACTGCTCCGTTGTGTTTAATGGTCATTTCCATGCCGCTACGCAGCAGCCTCCCGAAAAGCAGCGCTTTCGGGAGGCTTTCCTTTAATCAGTTATGGTATAAAATTGTGTCATGGAAGAGCAATCTCCGAAGACCATCGAGTATGCCGAACTTCTTCTCCAGGAAGGGAAGATACAGGAAGCGCGCCTCCTGCTGGCGGCTTACATCAAGCGCAACCCGTCCTCCGTCCGCGCCTGGTGGGTGATGAGCCGGGCGGTGGAGGATGCCGAACAAGAACTCTTCTGCCTTGAACGCGTCCTGCGCCTCGACCCGGCGCATGACCAGGCGCGCCTCCGGGTGGCAACACTAAAAACACCACCCACGCCGGATGTGCCTCCTCCCCCGTCTCAACTTCCGGCTGCCCCGGCCGTTTCCCCCTTTGTCTTTTCAGACGATGAACCCGAACCAGAAGAACAGGGGTTTGACCTTTTCTCTCAGGGCGTTTTTCAACAACCGGCTCCTGTGTCTTCCCCGGCCTCCCGCCCGGCTGCGGACCTCGAGCCTGCCGCGCGCAAAGCGAGCGAAGTGCCCTCCTGGGCCGAGCCTCCCGCCCCGCCGCAGGGACCCGGGCCCCAGGTCCGGCCAGCAGCGCCTCGCAAGAAGCGGACCTGGATTGTGGATGCCGTCGTCATCTCTGTCATCCTCTGCGCCTTGATTGCGGTGGTCGCCTATTTTGGCCTATATGACATGGGGCAGACCATGCTGCGCAGCATCCAGGAGACCCAGGAGGTCGCCCAGATCCTGACCAGCCGTCCGCCGCAAACCTTGGAACCCACCTGGACGCCGTCTGCGACTTTCACATCAATTCCCACTGAGACGTTTACGCCCACGCTTACCCCCTTCACTCCGACGATCACGCCCACTCTTCTCTATACGTTGACAAAAACATCCATTCCCTCCAGCGCGGTCGGCGTTACGACCGGGATGTACCCGCCCGATTTCACCCTGATGAACGTCGCCACCGGCGCACAGGTCAGTTTGAGCGATTACGCGGGAAAACCCATCCTGCTCTTCTTCTGGGCGACTTGGTGCCCTTATTGTAATGAAGAGATTCCCACCTTGAAGGACATTTACGCTGCCTATAAGGATGACGGTTTGATCGTGCTGGCGGTCAACGGGGGTGATTCTTTTTCCGAGGTGGATTCCTATCGCACTTCGTATGGCCTGACCTTTCCCATGTTGCTCGATCACGATTATGACGTTTCCATCACGTACAAGGCAAATTCCATCCCCTATCATGTGTTCATTGGCTTGAACGGACGGATTATGTTCGTCGTTACCGGGGAACTCTTCTATTCCGACCTCGAGAACAAGGTCAAGGCGACCATGCGGGTTTTCCCGACGCCGACCCCGTAAGGGCTCCTAATGAGAAAAAGACGGGAAGCCTTCTCCCGTCTTTTTGATTCTTGCGGCTGTTGCCTGAAAAGGCCGGTTATTTTTTCTGCACCTCGTCAATATAAACTTTGATGGCTGGCAGGGCAGTCAACTTCTCAAAAAAGAAATTATTGACGATGTTGATCACCTCGGCGCGGGCAGCTTCGGCGTCTGTCGTCAGGGCCTGGCCGCTTTCGATGTGGTCGAGGCTGCGGCGCAGTTTCATCAGGAGGCGCACCACCGTGGTCTCCTCGTCGCCTTCCAGAGCGCGGATGACAGAGACCAGCAGTTCATCGGCCTGGGCGCGCACGGTCTCGATATCGATGCTGGTACCTGGACGCGAGCACTCGTCCATCGTGCGGATGAGCGACCAGACCTGGTAGAGCATCGAAGCCGGTTCGTCGAACAGTTCCCGGATGAAGGCCGCCTCCGTATATTTTCCGTTCAGGCGGAAGATGTTGTACATGCGTTTGGCGGCCTTGCCGTAGTTTACATCCTTGGTCAGGTATTTGTTGACCTCGTGCTCCAGTTGGGAAACATACTCATCCAGGGCGTCGGCCGAAACGTGCTGGGCCAGTTTGGAGAAGATGGGGACCGACTCGGCCTCCAGGTAGATTTCCTGGAAATACGGGTCGAGGTAGCCGTCCAAGGGAGTAATGGAGCCGTCGGGGGCTTCCCAGGTCACGTCGAGCATGTTGCTGGCGTTGGCGAGCTGGCCGCGCTGTGGGTCGGCCACCACCCAGTCGAGTTTGCACCAACCAGGTTCAGCGGCCACCTCGGCCCATTTTATGGCGACAGGTTTCCCGTCCGGGGTGAAGGCCTCGATCTGACCGGCGATCACTTCGTCTGGCAGCCAGGCGATGGGCGCGCCTTTTGCGTATCGCCGTCCGTCTTTGACGATTTCCTGCGGGTAGGAGCCGAACTTGACTTCAATAAACTGGAAAGTGGGGCCCTTCAACGTATCCAGTACCTTCTGGCGCATAATTTCGGCCAGAATCGTGCAGGCATCCTGGCGCGTTTTAGCCAGGATGTTGATGCGCTCGAAATAATCTGCGTCGCCGGGGTAGGCCTGGATTTTTGACTGTGCTGAGGAGCCGGAGAGTGCCAGGGCGGTCTCCACCTTGCCGGGTACGTCCTTGAATTCCACCAGCCGCCCGACGCGCCGGAAATGTTCCAGGTCGGCGGGGCTGAAGTCGAGCATCGAGACGCGGTGGCCAAAGACCCCGGTGCGCTCATCCATGACGATCTCATCACCCTGGTCTGCAGCCAGGGCGGTCAGCCATTGCAGGGCGTCGGCTTCATCCAATTCGACGCCCAGGCGCCGCGCTGACTCGACAATGCGTTCCAGATCGGCGGAGGGGGTGGGGGAAGGTTTGCTCATCATGTGCTCCTTTTTTTTTTTTAGTAACGGTACGATAGATGGTTATTACCTACTCAACCTGCGAGCCATTCCTGGTCGCAGAGCGTTCTCGCATCTCGGTCAATATGTGGCGAAAGACTGTTGCCTGGTCGAGGGCATCCTGCAGGGCGTGGTGAGTCAGTTCCAGGTCCAGCCTGTAACGCTTTGCCATCGCTTCGAGATAGGTCTCCTGCCAGTCCGCGCCGGTCAGCCCCATGTAGAGGGCTTTGATGTCCAGGGCGCTGTGACCGAAGGGATTATGCCCGAGGTAGCGGTGAAAATAATCGTTGGCGAACGACCAGTCGAACGGCGCGTTCAGGGCGACGAAGACCGGGCGGCCTTCTGGACCCGTGACCTGCGCCACCCATTTGCCGAACCGTTTCATCGCTTCAGTTGGAGGCAGGCCGCTCTCTGCCAGTCGCTCCAGCGACAGCCCGCTGACCGCCAGCGCATCAGCGGTGAATTGCATGTTGATCGGGCGCAGTTCAATGTAAAAGGTCTCCTGCGGCTCGAAGACGGTGCAGGCCCCGATGGAAAGCAGAGAATACTGCCCGGGGTTCGGCCCGGCGGCTTCCACGTCCACAGAGATGAAGGTTTCGTTGTTGGTTGTCATGGGGACAATTATAGTCGTTACAGGTCACTGTTTTTCAGCCACGATCATCAGGGCTGTGGCAGCCCGCCACGAGGAGCGGGAGACGATGTTGAGATAAAAACGGTTGAGCAGGAAATACCGCCAGATGCCAAGTACATCCAAGACGCGGAAGCGTGATTCTACTTGTTTAATCCAGAATTTCCGTTCCCGGCGGTGGATGTGGGTGGGGTCATGGTCCAGGCGGTCCACCAATTTTCCAAGCGGGCCATCGTAGACGGGTACTGTCATCACCAACAGGCCATGCGGTTTCAGCAGAGTGAGCAAGTTTTTCCAGACGTTTTCCAGGTCCTCGATGTGCTCGATGACATCGAAACAGGTTATCACATCGTACACCGCCTCGCCGGGCAGGCTTCCCAGGCTGCCGGGCAAGAGGCGGACATTCCCCGGCAGGCGCTTGCGCGCTTCCTCCAGGGCATAGGTGGAGAGGTCGGAGCCGTCACACTGGAAATGATTTGCCGCGTGCTGGAGGAACGATCCCAGCGCGCAGCCTACGTCGAGCAGGCAGCCCTCCCGGCGGAAACGCAGGATGACTTTCAGGAACGCGCGCCACTTGTAGGCAGGGTTCCTGCGCAGGTAATTTCCTCCATAAATTTCGGCAAAATACCCTTTTTCAAACGCCTCAGCGGACATGTGATTTTCCCCAACGCTCCGATCTCTCTCGGAACGCAAGCCGGAGCGTTTCGCGGATGGTTTTGGACACGTTCATTTTGCTCTTGCCGCGCTTGTAGTCGTAATGAAGGATGAGCGGCACTTCGGTGACGATTGCGCCCAGCCGGTGGAGTTTGAGCAGGATATCCACCATGCAACTGAACCCGGACTGGCTGACAAACTGGTCGCCCCATCTCTTGAAAGCCTCCCTTAACAGGGCGGCGCGATAAGCGCGGTAACCGCAGGAGTAGTCGCGCACACCGGGAATAGGCAGCAGGATGCGGAACATCCAGCTCATCCCGATGCTGAGTATTTCACGATACCAACTCAGGCCAACCACGCGCGCTCCGGGGCGGTAACGCGAAGCGATGACCATGTCGTTGCCCTCGTCGAGGGTCATGATCATGCGGGCGAGCAGGCCGGGCGTGTGGGTGTTGTCCGAGTCCATCGTGACAATGATGTCCACGTCCGGGTGGAGGTTGAGGGCGTACAGGAAGCCGGTCTTGATTGCCTCCCCCAGTCCTTTGTTCTGAGGGTGCCGGACAAGGATGGTATCCTCATCTGCCTGCGCGTCCACCTGCACGGCTGTATCGTCTGAACTGCCATCATCCACGACGACGATTTTCATCTTTTCGATGAAACGTTTCCGGGCTGTCTTGCGGATGCTCTCGATGAGGGGGACGATGGTATCTTGTTCGTTATAGGCAGGCAGAACGACGACAATCATATGGGGCGCACCAGTCGGCAGGAGATTCCAAAAAGGCGAATATTTCAGGCCAATTTTACTTCCTTTTCAGATGCTTGGGGAAACGCCAATTTTGGGGGAGTGACTACTTTAATGGGCTATAAAGAATTCACCGCAGAGAACGCAGGGTTCGCAGAGCAAAAACCGGGATAAATCTCCGTGCTCTTATCATCCCCGAAGGGGACTGTGCGCTCTGCGGTGAAGAATACCGGCTGGCCCACAAGATTATCCACTCCCAATTTGCGGGCAGGCTAACCTGTTCTTGGATTATTGAGTTGCGCCGCGTTCCATCTGCGTCTATAATTCAACTACGCCATGTCCCAAATTGACGAAATTAAATCCCGTATTGACATCATAGACCTGATCGGGGAATCGGTGAAACTCCGCCGCTCCGGGCGGAACTACGCGGGTCTGTGTCCCTTCCACGGGGAGAAGACCCCCTCCTTCATGGTCTCGCCCGAGCGCCAGACTTGGCGCTGTTTCGGCCAGTGCAACGAGGGCGGCGACATCTTCTCGTTCATCATGAAGAAGGAAGGCTGGGACTTCGGCGAGACCCTGCGCTACCTGGCCCAGAAGGCGGGCGTGCAACTGGAAGAATACCGCGCCCAGAAGCCTGAGGAAAAGGAAGAACACGAACGCCTGCGCCAGGCGCTGGAGGACGCGGCCACGTTCTACCGCCACCACTTGCTGAATACGGACGAGGGCAAAACAGCCCTCGAGTATCTGCGCCAGAAACGTCACATCTCCGATACCACCCTCGAGACCTTTGGCCTGGGTTACGCCCCGCGCGGTTGGGACAACCTGCTCAGGCATCTCACCGCCAGTGGTTACAACGAGCAGGACCTGGTGGATTCCGGCCTTGTCACCGCCCGCGCCGAAGACCGTGACACGGAAACGAAGGAACATAAAAAACTGTTCGACAGATTCCGCGAGCGCATCATGATCCCCATCCGTGATGCCACCGGCAAGATGGCCGGATTCGGGGCGCGTATCCTCAACCCGGACGATTTCCCCAAGTTCCTGAATTCCCCCGAAACCCCGCTCTTTTCCAAGAGCCGCATCCTCTACGGCTTCGACCGGGCGCGCAAGGCCATCCGCCTCGCCAACCAGGCCGTCATCGTGGAAGGCTACCTGGATGTCATCGCCTTGCACCAGGCCGGGTTCGAGAATGTCGTCTCGCCGATGGGCACTGCCCTGACAGAAGACCAGTTGCGCCTGCTCAAGCGCGCCACCCGCCGCATCGTGCTGGCGCTCGACCCGGACGCCGCCGGGCAGAAAGCCGTCCTCTCCGGGCTGGAAGCCGCGCGTCAGGCCCTCGACCGGGAAACCGAATCTGGATTCGACGCCCGCGGCCTCCTGCGCCACGAGGCCCGTCTCCAGGCTGACCTGCGGGTGGCCACCATGCCCGACGAACTCGACCCGGACGAGATCGTCCAGCGCGACCCTGACCAGTGGAAACAACTCATCGAACAGGCCCAGCCTATCGTTGTCCATGTGATGGGGGCGCTGGCCGCCGGGCGTGACCTGGAGGATGCCAAGGTCAAATCCGAGATCGCGGCCCAGGTGCTGCCGCTCATCGAAGACATCCCCAACCCGGTGGAGCGCGATACCTACCGCCAGCGGCTGGCGCGCTTCCTGAAAGTGGACGAACGTGCGTTAGCGAGCGGGCAGGCGCGAGGTCCGAAGACGAGGCGGGCGCGCCCCACGGCGGAAGAGATTCCCCCGAGGCGGGAAGCAGCGGCCGGGTCCAAGCCTGCCATTTCCCCGGCGCACAAGGTGGAAGCCCACCTGCTCGGCCTCCTGCTGCGCCGCCCTGACCTGCTCTACCGTCTCGACCGTGCCCTCCAGGAGAACAGCCTCGGCCGCATGTCCCCTGAAGATTTTGTCGTAACCGACCACCAGGCGCTGTTCCGGCTGGTGCGCGAGTCGCTCGAACAGGACTCCGCCGACCCCGACCGCTATCTGCTTGACCACCTTCCCGCGCCGCTGGCCGGGCCGATGAGCGCCCTGCTGGAAGGGGCAGCGGAACTCGACCTTGACGACCGCCTGCTCGAAGACCTGTTCCGCTCGGCGCTCGCCATGCGCCGCCGCATCGTGGATGACAACATCAGCCAGTTGCGCTACCTCATCGAGGAAGACCAGTTGATGGCCGAACCCTATCACCAGATGGTAATGCAGCATACCCGCACGCGCCAGTTGCTCGACCGGGCGCGCCTGACCCAGAACGGACACAAATAGAGGGACGATGCCCCGTCAGACAAAACCCACCCCCCGCCTTCCCCGCCGCCCAGGCGCGGCGCAGCCCCCCGGACCCGGCGCCGGCCGCGCCAAAAACGGTGTTCCCCCCTCTGGGAGCGAGGCCAAGGCGGCTGCCCCCGCGGCGGAACTGGAACTTGAAGAAGAGAACGGACTGAATGTCGAACAAACCGAGGCAGAGCCGGGCGAGAACGGTTTCCTGCCCGGCGCGGAAGACCTGGCCCTGGTCGAGGAACCGCTCGAACTCGACCGCGCCGAACTGGCCGCCGAGCTCTCCGAAGACCCGGTGCGCCTCTACCTGCGTGAGATCGGGCAGGTGAAACTGCTGGACGCCGCCAGCGAGTTCCGTCTGGCGGCCATGATCGAAGCGCGCCGCCTGGCGCTCGTCACCCGCCGCCGTCACCGCCCTGGCAAGCAGACGCTCGGACAGCCGGAGACGACCCTCTACCACTCCCTGTTGGCTGACCTGCTCACTGCCTGGACGCGCCTTGGCGAGGACTCGACCCGCCTGGGTGTGGAGATGCTCGACCCGGCGCTGCTCCTGGCCGAGGCGCAAAGCCTGCACCAGACCTGGCAGACGGATACCCCCTCTTACGTCCACACCTGTATGGAGCACGAACCCTGGGGCAAGGACCCGCTCTGGGATAGCCTGGTGGCCCATGCCTACCACATTTTCGTCATCTTATACCTCCTGCCAGAGGCGTTTGCTGCCTGGCTGATGAAATACGTCCAGGTGTACCACGACTTGCCTGCCCAGCGGACGCTCTACCGCAACCTGCCGGGTGAACAGGCGCTGGCCGCGGGGATCGAGGCCATGCGCGCCCGCGCCGATGAGGCCAACGCGGCCATCATCCGCGCCAACCTGCGGCTGGTGGTGAGCGTGGCCAAGCGTTATCTCGGACGCGGCATCTCGTTCCTCGACCTGATCCAGGAGGGCAACCTGGGCCTGCTGCGGGCGGTCAATAAATTCGACCCGCGCCGGGGGTTCAAGTTCAGCACCTATGCTACCTGGTGGATCCGCCAATCCATCAACCGTTCCATTGCCGAGCAGGCGCGCACCATCCGCATCCCGGTGCACCTGTTCGAGTCCATCACACGCATCCTGCGCCTCCAGCGCACGCTCGTCCAGCAGTTGGGCCGCGACCCCACGGTGGACGAACTGGCGCTCGAATCCGGTTTCCTCACCCCGGCCGACGTGCAGACCGTCCTGCGGGCGCGCGCCGAGTCCAGGCCGCTCGAACCCGACATCCAGCACCGCTGGGAGGCGGCCTCCACCAAGGTGGAACGCATCCTGCGCTCGGCCGAGGAACCGATCTCCCTCGAAGGCCCGGTGGGCGGGGAGGAAGATTCCAGCCAACTGGGCGACTTCATCGAGGACGTGGACGCCCTCGAGCCGCTGGATGCCGCCTCTCGTGAGATGCTCCGCGACCAGATTCATCACGCCCTGACGGCTCTCACCGAACGCGAACGCCAGGTGCTCGAACTGCGCTTTGGCCTGGTGGACGGCAAGGATCACACGCTGGAGGAGGTCAGCCGTTACTTCAGCGTGACGCGGGAACGCATCCGCCAGATAGAAGCCAAGGCGTTGCGGAAACTGAGGCATCCGACGCGGAGTCGGCATTTGAGAGACTATCTGGGATGACAATAAAAACCCGTTTTCAAACGGGTTTTTATTCGTGTCTTTTTTCACAAACTTGTGTTATATTAAAACGTGACAAAAATCATTGTGAAAGCAGACACGTTTCGTCTGTTTTCTGTGCGTGTTATGATATACTTTCCCGCCGATACGTACGCCAAGTCCACTTCCTGAGGAGTGACCATGCTTCTCGAATACGCTGCAATTGCTGCTTTCATCCTGGTTACTGCGCTGGTCGGTGCCATTGCCATCCTCTTGGGCACGCTGTTCGGCCCAAAAAAGAAAACCGACACCAAGTCAATGCCCTATGAATCGGGCATGAACCCCATCGGTCCCGGCACACGCCGCCTGCCGGTGCGGTTCTATCTCATTGCCGTCCTGTTCATCCTGTTCGACATCGAAACCGTCTTCTTCCTGCCCTGGGCGATCGTCTTCCGCCAGTTGGGCTTGTTTGGCTTGATCGAAATGGCGGTCTTCATCGCCATCTTACTGGTAGGCTATTTCTACGCGTGGAAGAAAGGAGCATTGGAATGGGATTAGAGAAGAAACTCGGCAACATGGGCATGGTCACCACCACGCTCGAGCAGGCCATTGCCTGGAGCCGTAACTATGCCATGTGGCCGATGCTTTTCGGCCTGGCTTGCTGTGCGATTGAAATGATGGCCGCTGAAGCCTCGGATTACGACATGAGCCGCTTCGGCATGGAACTGATGCGCCCCTCGCCCCGCCAATCAGACCTGATGATCGTGGCCGGGCGCGTTTCGCGCAAGATGTCCACTGTGCTGCGCCGCTTGTATGACCAGATGCCGGAGCCGAAGTGGGTCATTGCCATGGGCGACTGCGCCTCCTGCGGCGGCGTCTTCAACAACTACGCTGTCATGCAGGGCGTGGACGAGGTGGTGCCGGTGGACGTTTACGTGGCGGGCTGTCCGCCGCGTCCCGAAGCGTTGATCCATGGCATCCTGACCCTGCAGGAAAAAGTGAAATTGATCAAGTTCGCGGAAGAAAAGAAATAACCGAGGGTACGCATGGATAAAGAATTGCAACCCATTGTTGAAAAACTCGAAAAAGCCTTCGGCACGCAGGCGACCGAGTACCGCGGGGACATGGTCCTGGTCATCCCAAGGGAAAAGATCGTAGAAGCGTGCGAGCAGGTCAAGGGTCTGGGCTTCGGACTGCTCTCGGCCATGACCGCCGTGGACTACTGGCCGGAAGAGACTCCCCGCTTCCACGTCATCTACCAGTTCACCTCGGTCTCCCGGAACCTGCGCCTCGGCTTCCTGGTCCCAGTGCCGGGTGTCAACCCGACGGTCCCGACCGTCTCCCATATCTACCGCAACGCCAACTGGCGCGAGCGCGAACTGTGGGACATGTTCGGCATCAAGGCCGAGGGTCACCCCGACCTGCGCCGCATCCTGATGCCTGCCGACTGGGAAGGCCATCCCCTGCGCAAGGATTACCCGCTGGGCTACGAGGAACCGCAGTTCACCTTCAATTTCGAAGAGATTGACTTGCGGAAACCGTACGCGAAAGAGTAGAAATGGAGTGCGGACTTTAGTCCGCATTTGCGGGCTGAAGACCGCACTCCTGCGAGGATTTTATGCCAGATATTTTCGAAGTCTCCATTGACGACCTGAAACACCTTGTCTCCGAACGCGCCGTCAAGGGCGAGACGATGCTGCTGTACCTAGGGCCGCAGCACCCCTCGACATACGGCGTGCTCCGCCTCCTCCTCGAACTGGACGGCGAGATCGTGGTCAGCTGCATCCCAGACATCGACTTCCTGCACAACGGCATCGAGAAGAATATGGAAGCCA